>SSGY01000130.1 GCA_008017145.1 Neisseriales bacterium | reverse complement strand
TCAGGAATAAAATTCAAATGAACTTGGCTACCATGCAAGTATCCTTGACCATGCAAACCACCAGACCCAATCGCAATTACCCCTTGAATAATATGGTAACCTTTACCCAAAGGATCCGACTGTGGGTCAATCAAAGTTAAAATCCGATGCTTCTGGTAGTCTTTAAGTAATCCCCAGATCAGTGGACTAGATGCTACAATAGATACCAAACTAATGATCATTACTTTCCACGGCAAACCAGCAAAAAATAAGACAAAAAACCCTGCAGAAAAAACCAATATTCCAGTGCCAAGATCAGGTTGTTTGGCAATCAGCGCAAATGGTATCGCAATAATTACAAAACCTAAAATAAAATCCTTATAGCTAAGTATATGATCTTTAAACGATAAAGCATATGCAACTAATAGCGGGACAGATAATTTGCATAATTCAGATGGTTGTATTCTAATACCCAAATTAAGCCAACGCCTAGCACCATTAACCTTGACTCCAATGACCAAGACTAAAGCAATTAAAATCAATGAAAGAATATACAACGGGAAGGCAAAAGAGCGAATCCGATTGATATGAATCCCTGCTACCACCAGCATAATAATAAAAGAAATACCTAGATAAACGCCATCATTATACATTCTGGTCATTATTTGGTCATTCGCTGAGTATTGAATAAAGCCATTAACCACGAATAAACACAACAATAATAATATCAGGATATAATCAAAATTAAGAATATATGCCCAAAATCGTTGCAGTTTATTGGTTTGTTGTTGAATCATCTGCATCTCCTCCAGCATCACTATTCTCTGTCTCTGAGCTTGAATCATCCGCCTCATCTGCAACAGCTGGCACTGATGGACTAGATGAATCAACAGGTCTAAAGCGTTTATAAATAACTTGTGACTCTACTACCGCACTTTCTGAAGCTAGTAAATAACTGTCAAAAATTTGGCGCACAATTGGTCCTGCTGCGCTCGCACCCCAGCCACCATTTTCTACTACCACCGCAATGGCTATTTTAGGGTTTTCGACTGGGGCAAAAGCAATAAACCATGAGTGATCCTTATACTGACTGCCACTGAATTTAGATTTACGCGAATTTTGTTGCAAAGCGACAACTTGAGCAGTTCCAGTTTTTCCTGCCATAGTATATTTAGCTCCAGCACCAACTTTAGACCCAGTACCAATTTGCATTACGCGCTGCATCCCCAGTTTAACTAGATCTAAATCTGTTTTATTGATTGGGATTTTGACGCTTGATTCTGGGTATACGCTAACAATAGTACCATTTTTATTTAAAACACGATTTAATAAATGCGGACGGTGTGCCACACCATCATCAGCTAGGATGCTAGTTGCATAGGCCATTTGCAATGGTGTATAATGATTAAATCCTTGCCCTACTCCCATAGTAACACTATCGGCTGGCAACCAGTTGCGTTGATATGGATCTTTAGCAAAGCGTTTTGCTTTCCACGCTCGCGATGGTAATAAACCACTATTTTCTTGCGGTAAATCAATGCCAGTTTTTTGTCCTAGTCCAAAAAACGGTAGGGTCTTATCCATTCGATCAACGCCCATATCTAAACCAAGTTTGTAAAAGAAGGCATCGGAAGAGTGAGCTACTGCATCAACAATACCAATAGTTCCCAATACTTCATTTCCACTATTTCTAAAGCGATGCGAAGAGCCTGGCAGAGTAAAAAATCCGACATCATGAAAACGATAATTTGCATTGCGAACACCCAAATATAGCGATGCTGCAGCTAAAAATGGTTTAAAGGTCGAGCCAGGTGGATAAGTACCCTGAATAGTGCGGTTTAATAATGGATTACCTTTGTCTTGTTGAAGTTCATCCCAATCATCAGGACTAATTCCATCAAGGAATAAATTAGCATCATAAGATGGTTTGGAAACAAAGACTAAAACTCCGCCTGTTTGCGGATCAAGCGCAACAATCGCACCTTTGCGATCGCCCAATAACTGTGATGCTTTTTGTTGAAGCCGGTTATCAATTGTTAGTTGTAGTGTATAACCATCAACCGCTGGAGTATTGCTAATTAAGCCAACCTCATTACCAAAGGCATCGGTACGAATAATTTTCTTACCAATTGATCCACGCATCATTGACTCATATTGCTGTTCAAGACCACTTTTACCGATGTAATCATTTGCCAAATAGTTTTTTAATATTCCATCTAAACCAAGTTTCTTCCTATCACTTTGACTCACTCGTCCAACATAACCAATACTGTGAGCATAAAGATCCGAAAATGGATAATAACGCTTGGTATGTGCAAAAACATTTAACTCAGGGAATAAATAATTATGCGAAGTTAAGTTAGCCACTTCGGTATTAGATAAATCATCTTTAATAATAACCCAATCAAAATTCTTGGATTGTTTTAGTTGCTTAAAATATTTTTTCTTGTCAAAAGCAGTTAAGTTTATCTGGCTTTCTAACAAACTAAAAGTTGATTCAATGCTTTTAGCATCTTTAGGTAAAATAGCTACCGCATAGGATACACGGTTATCTGCTAGGACAATACTTTCCCGATCAATAATTCCCCCACGCACTGGTTGTGTTGCAACAATTGAAGAATAATTCTCTACTGCTTTAACCAATAGTTCTTTATGATCTGAAATTTGCAGATAAGCATAGCGGGCATAGAGGACAGAAACCCCAGCGATGACAAAAAGATAGGCTGCAATTATTCTTGATTTAGTCATAGAAAATAATATCAGAAGAACGCAGATTAACAAATTTTTGTAAAATAAATTGAATGAGCGGCATCAATACCACAACCTCAAAAAGCAAACTATTCAGAGAAGTAAACACCTTACCCAATACTACATCAATCAAATAAATAATTAATAACAAAATAGAAAAAAATATATTTGCCATTATCGTTCGTGGCAGCCAATTACTAACCCGGTAAAAGCTAGTAAATTTTGCACTAAAAACACTCAAAATAGTAATCGCCAGCAAGTGGCTGCCGAGATACCAATGTCCAAATAGATCTGCTAACAAACTCAATATAATTAACTGAGTCCAACTATAATTGCCCCCCATTAGTAGGCATACCAAAACAATGGCTAAAATATCAACATAAAATATAGTTAGATTATTAATTAGGAATTGAGCAAAAACCAAGATGATACAAAATATTATTAAACGTAAGTTATTTACTATCATATTTTAGTACCAAAACATATTGTAATTGATGAAAATCGACGACGGGCACGCATAATGCACTATTAAACCCATTATTTTCATAGAAAACTTTAACCACTTTAGCAACAGGAATTCGTGCTGGATAAACATCATCTAAACCAGTTGTTTCTAAAATATCACCAGCTTGAATTTTGTCATTCTTGTCCAGATAACGGACAATTATATTGCCATTGCCGCTACCCTGAGCCAACATTTTAGACTTAGTCACGGATTGCTCAACATAAATTTTGAATTCGGGATTAGTAATAAGTGTTACCTGAGAACTGTTGGCATTGACATTATAAACTTGACCAACTACTCCATCACGATTAACTACTGCCGCACCAATTTGGGAACCTTTAGTACTTCCAACATCAATGAGCATTTGATTGTTAACAAAGAAGTTTACATCCAAGATAGCTTTTGCAACGATCTGACTAAAATCGTCATAAACCCCATTAGGGTTAAGCTGATTAACTGCTGCTACGTCATGAGTTTGATTTTTACTCTGTTTGAGCAATAAAGAATATTCCTCTATTTGTTTTTTTAACTGAGTATTTTGAGATGCCAATTCTTGCTGCTGTGTTGTATGAAGTAAAAGTAGGCGTGGATAACTCTGAATACGATAAAATAAAAGTGAGGTTTGTTTTTGCATCCAAATCACGACACTGTCGCGGAAATTGCTTATAAAAGAGTACTTATCAAATGCAATAAGGCCTATACTAATCAGTATAAGCCACAGCTTAAATTTGTGCATTATTTAGTACGGCTTAAGTAAACATTGTTAGACGCTAGATGATCCAAAGCAATACCACACCCCTTAGCTACACAAAGTAAAGGATCTTCGGCAATGGTAACTTCCAAGTGTGTTGCTTGAGATATTAGAATATCCAACCCACGCAACAGTGCACCGCCACCAGTTAGAACTATGCCAGAATCCATCAAGTCGGCAGACAACTCTGGAGGTGTTAGCTCTAACGCTTGTTTAACTGCAGTTGTCATTTGTTCCAAAGCATCATTTAGTGCACCACGAATTTCACTCGATGAAATAACAACTTTCTTTGGCAATCCATCGTAAACACTACGTCCACGAATTTCCATTTCACCATTATCTGCATCTGGATGAGCTGACCCGATTTGTTTCTTAACTTCTTCAGCAGTAGCATCGCCAATTAATAATCCATGCTTACTACGAATATGATTGGTAATGACTTCATCCAAACGATCTCCAGCAACCCGAATAGAATTAGCATAAACGAGACCGCCAAGTGAGATTACACCAACTTCGGTAGTACCACCACCGATATCAACCACCATTGAGGCACGAGGTGATTCTACAGGTAATCCGGCGCCAATAGCAGCGGCCATTCCTTCTTCAATAATTTCAACTCTTCTTGCTCCAGCGGCTAAGGCAGAATCTTTAATAGCTCGTCGTTCAACCTGAGTAGAACCACAAGGCACACAAATCACAATCGTCGGAGGAACCGACATTAATTTCTTTTGATTTGCTACTTTTTTAATAAAATATTTGATCATTTGTTCTGTGACATTGAAATCAGCGATAACACCATCCTTCATTGGGCGAATTACTTCAATTTGTCCCGGAGTTTTTCCGAGCATTGTTTTAGCAGCTTGTCCAACTGCCAGAATTTTTTTGCCCATGCCACTTTTATCAACAGCCAAAGCCACCATTGATGGCTCATTAAGAATTATACCTTTGCCTTGCATATAAACAAGAGTATTGGCTGTTCCTAAATCAATGGCAATGCTACTTGAAAAAAACCCTAAAAGTCTTTTTAACATTGCGTCCTCATTTTAAAATCATTATTTTATTTTGCAATATATACCCACAGTATTTGACTCTTAAACACAAAATACTAACAAAAATACATGGCAAATTTTTATTAAATACGGCAAAAATCAAAAACAATGAATATATAAACATAAATCAGATTCGTCGTTAATAAAGCTGCAACTGCACTTTGTAAAACAACGAATCTGGTTCAGTGTTGATTATACCATTTATACTTTAATGCTGGTATTATTTAGCGTTAACCAATGCCTTAGCTGTGTCTAACATACGGTTTGAGAAGCCCCACTCGTTATCATACCACGCAAAAATTTTAACTAAATTGCCATCCACACGAGTTTGTGTTGCATCAAAAGTAGATGATGCAGAAGTGTGATTAAAGTCCATTGAAACTAATTTTTGCTCATTATAAGCTAAAATACCTTTTAAAGCTCCTTCAGAAGCTTCTTTCATCAAAGAATTAATCTCTTCTTTAGTTGTTGCACGTTTTGCAGTAAAAGTCAAATCAACTAAAGATACATTGATTGTTGGTACGCGCACTGCTAAACCATCCAATTTACCCAAAAGTTCTGGAACAACTAGACCTACATTTGCCGCAGCACCAGTTTTGGTTGGAATCATTGACATAACCGCAGAACGAGCACGGCGCGCATCTGAATGATAAACATCAGTTAAAACTTGATCATTCGTAAAAGCATGAATTGTCGTCATTAAACCGTGTTCAATCCCAATCTTATCATTTAAAACTTTAGCTACTGGAGCCAATGCATTAGTAGTACAAGAAGCATTTGACACTACCGTCATACCCGCTTTTAGCACGCTCTCATTTACACCATAAACGATAGTTGCATCAACATCTTTATCGCCAGGAGCTGATAAAACAACACGCTTAGCACCAGCAGCAATATGTGCACTAGATTTAGCTTTAGAGTTAAATACTCCCGTACATTCCATAACTACATCAATTCCCAAGTCTTTCCATGGTAAATTTTTAGGATCACGTTCTGCTAGAAAACGAATAAAGTGACCATCAATACTCAAACCACCTTCAACTACTTTAACTTCGTGGTTAAAATAACCTTGCACAGTGTCACGTTGTGTAATCAACGCTTGAACATCCAAATCACCACCCAGATCATTAACTGCTACAATTTCGAATTCATTAGTACGTTTTGCTTCAAATAACGCACGTAGAACGTTGCGTCCAATACGACCATATCCATTAATCGCTATTTTAATTTTAGACATAATTTATTCCTTATAAAGTTATTTTTCACCAAGTATTATACTCTTTAAACCCTAATAAATCAAGGTTATTCTGCTACCAACTTTGCCAAAATTGCATCAACGGTAAAGCCAAAATGAGCAAATAATTCACCTGCCGGAGCCGATTCACCAAAACTATTCATGGCAATGATCACTCCATCAGTTCCCACATATTTGTACCAAGTATCAGCAACACCAGCCTCAATTGCAACCATTTTTTTAGCACCAGATAAAACCTGCTTACGGTATGCTGCGTCTTGACGATCAAAAACATTAGTTGACGGCATTGAAATCACACGAACTTTTTTACCTTGAGCTCTTAATTTATCGGCAACATTAGTTGCTAATTCAACTTCAGAACCAGTGGCAATAATCGCATAATCAGGCGTCGCGCCACCTTCTTGCAAGACGTATCCACCGCGAGCGATATCCATAAGTTGAGCATGATCACGTGGCATAAATTTAAGATTTTGACGTGAAAATACCAGTGAACTTGGAGTCTTGGTATTGCTAATTGCACTACCCCATGCTGCCATTGTTTCAACCGTATCGCATGGACGCCATACATCCATATTTGGAATAACGCGTAATGAAGCTAATTGCTCAACTGGCTGATGAGTAGGACCATCTTCACCCAAACCAATTGAATCATGAGTATAGACAAAAATTGGTGCAATTTTCATCAAGCTTGCCATACGTAGTGCATTGCGTGCATATTCTGAGAACATCAAGAAAGTACCACCAAATGGACGAAGACCGCCATGTAAATACATACCACTCATAATCGCTGACATACCAAACTCACGAACACCATAAGAAATATAGTTACCCGTAAAATGGTTATGTTCATTCAAGCTAATTGCCTTACTCCATTTGGTTAAATTTGAGCCAGTTAAATCTGCAGAACCACCAATAAACTCAGGTAAAAACTCAGCAAAATATTCTATCGAGTTTTGCGAAGCCTTACGACTAGCGATGGTTTCCTGTTTTTGATTAGCTAGGTGTAATCCATTTTCAACAATTTGCGCCCAATTGGCAGGCAATTCATGTTCATAGCGACGCAATAGTTCAGTTGCTAAATCCGGGTGACGTGATTGGTACTCCATAAACAACTGATTCCAATTATTTTCTGCCCTCATACCAGTTGCTTTACAATCAAAATCAGCATAAACTTCAGCCGGAATCTCAAATGGAGCATAAGGCCATTTCAACTCTTTACGCACCAATTCAGCCTCTGCTGCACCAAGTGGCGCACCATGGCATTCTTCTTTACCTGCTTTATTTGGTGAACCTTTACCAATTATGGTTCGACAGATAATCAGCGTTGGCTTATTATGAACTACTTTAGCTTTTTTGATTGCTTTAGTCAACTGATCAACACTATCACCATCCACAGGTGAAATAACGTGCCAATTATAGCTTTCGAACCGGCGTCTAACATCTTCATTAAACCAGCCTTCAACTTCACCATCAATCGAAATACCATTATCATCATAAAACACAATCAGTTTACCCAAGCCCCACGTCCCAGCTAAAGCACATGCTTCATGCGAAATACCTTCCATTAGGCAACCATCGCCAGCAAAAACATAAGTATGATGATCAACAATTGGATAACCGTCACGGTTAAACTCTTCAGCAAGAAGCTTCTCAGCTAAAGCCATACCAACAGCATTAGTAATTCCCTGCCCTAACGGACCAGTAGTAGTTTCCACACCTTTAGTATAACCATATTCAGGATGTCCTG
The DNA here is from genome assembly GCA_008017145.1 of Neisseriales bacterium. Next base: position 4,628 of record SSGY01000130.1, on the reverse strand, counting down.
GGGTACGTGAATGAAACTGTCTGAAATTCTTTAAATCATCAATACCTAAATCATAACCAGTTAGATGTAACAGCGCATACTGTAACATTGAGGCATGACCATTGCTCAAGACAAAACGATCCCGATTCAACCAGTTTGGGTTAAGTGGATTATGGCGCATTTGATCCCGCCATAAAACCGTACCCATTTCAGCCATTCCCATCGGAGCCCCCGGATGTCCAGACTTAGATTTTTCAACACTATCAACTGCCAACATTCGAACCGCGTTAGCCATTAAACTATAATTGGCCATACCATGCACCCTTCTTTTGATTAAAAACTTTTATTGCTAGCGATTTTAGCATATTTTGCTATTTTCAAATTGGCTAATTAGTACCCTGATAAAATCTAAGGTTAAAGCTTACCGAAAGAATTAGCATCTCAGACGTTAGCAGCTAAGCTTACCAAGTAATCTGGAATCGCAATAATTTTACGCGCGGCACTAAGAAAAGCCACCCGAATCTCCGCGTTAGCGACCAATGTATCACCATCTTTATAAATGGAATAAAGCATAATTAAGCGCGTTGGACTAAACACTTTTAACGTTAGCTCAACTCGAATTATGTCGCCATAAAAACATTCACGACGATAGCTGCATTGCAAATCAGCAACCACTAAACCACTGCCTTTACCATCAACATCCAGCTCGCTATAGCCATGCTCACGTAAAAAGCGCACTCGTGTTTCATGTAAATAATTCAATAACGCAAGATGATCCATATGGTTAGCGTAATTAATATCGCGAATTGATAACTGATAATTTTGTTGATACATTGATATGCCCTTCATCTAAAACCTAGCTTTCAATAATAAACCCGTGGGATTCGTTCATTAAATCCAACCAACACCTCATAAACTATGGTGTTTAATTTTTCTGCCATTGAAGCAAGCGTAATTTCTAATTCTCCAGAGCTACCGATCAAAACAACCTCATCGCCTACGTATGCTTCGCCATTCGCGCCAATATCTACCATCAACATATCCATGCAAATCGTACCAGAAATGATATATTTATGCCCACGAATAATTACTTCCCCCAAGTTTGATAGACCACGACGATAACCATCACCATAACCAATTGGCAAAGTTACTACACGGGTATCACAAGTTGTTTTATAGCGATGGTTGTAACTAATTCCAGAGTTAGCATACACTACTTTAAAATAGCTAACCCGAGTAATCAGACTGAAGCAAGGTTGAATTGATGATAAAGGTAATGTATTAATCGGATGAGCAGGAAAATAACCATAACTAAGTAAACCCGGACGCACCATATCAAAATGACTCTCTGCAAAGTACGCCACGCCACCTGAGTTTGCCAAATGACAAATAACATCAGGCTTCTGTTCTTTAACATATTGAGCAAGAACTCTAAACTGTTCAATTTGCACCAGAGTCAGCTGATTATCAACTTCATCACTAGCCGCCAAATGAGAATAAACACCACACAAATCCAAGCATGGATGTGCAAGCACATAATAGATTAACGCCGCAGCACTACTACTTCGCACCCCAACACGATTCATTCCACTATCAATTTTGATATGCACTTTGCATATTACTCGATGCATTTCACAAAATTTGATCAAAAGTTGTGCTTTATATTGCGATGAAATAGTGACCTCAAGATCATGGTTGATTAGTCCGGCAATTTGCTCTTCATCAAAAGCACCAAAAACTAAAATTGGCTTCTTTATCCCAATATTACGCAGCAAACTGCCTTCGTCAAGACATGACACAGCCAGATAATCGACATACAGCTCGACTAATTTGGAAATTCCCGATAAACCATGACCGTATGCATTTGCTTTCACAGGTAAGCAGAGCTTAACCTTAGCTCCGACATGTTGCTTGATTGCATTTAAATTACCAATCAACTGCTGGGAATTTATTAAAATTTGAGTGGGATGCACAAATAATCTCTTAAAAATCAAGACTTCTTACGAAGCAGCAGCGCCAGCACCAGTAAATTACTCAGCATTAAACCTGCAATTATTACGTCGACAAGAGTAAATTTGATTTGAATATTCTGATAACTAAGACTGCTATCACCACCGAGGATAAAATGCAAGATTAAACTAAATCCAGTTGCAACTAAAAAGAAACACAGTAGTTTAGACATTTACTTTATCCTTTCACATTTTTCTCATATTTGTTTAGTTTATCTTCTAAGTTATATCCTAATTTAACCATACCTGTTTTATGCAATATAGCTTTAATCACTATTCGAATTATGGCATCTTTGATTGTACCAAAATCAGGCAAAAACAATACTTTAAACATTAGAAAACCAACAATCGCCAGCCCCCAGTCAAAACTACTGTCAATTGTAGAATAGTAATAGAGTTGTGCACCGGTTAAATACACATAGATCCATGACGCACAGACAAAACTAAAATATGCTGCAATCAAATAGACCATGTCACCCAGTACACGCTGATAGCCTTTATATAGATCATAAATATACAGCCCAATATAAAGTAATTTTATGCGTTTTGGAGTAACAATTCTCTGGTATAAACTTTTGGTATACTTAAGTTTAAGTAAATCATGCTTAACAATATATTTTACCAAACGTAAAATTCTAGCAACTAAACTATCACGCAAAAACCTATCTCGGCGAGCAATCGCCATAACATTCAAGACAAATCTTTCACTTGGGAATAAAATTGCCAGCCACGCCACAATCAATACCAACCACGTAAGGTGGACAAAATGCATAACATGCTCGAAATACACTGGTCGAAGATGTGGAGATAGGAGCAAATATTCAATTGCCAGACTTAACAAACCAAAGCGGAAAACAGTTGAACCGACCCAGCGAATTCGGTTAGAAATATTAGCTAAATACAGCCATAAAAGAAATTTCATTATCGCCCCAAATAAATTAAGGAGCTTATTGCTAAGCTCCCCATACTAGTTTACCATATTGCTACGAGATTAGATAATCCAAACAACAAGTATTACTACGGCAACTAAAACCCCAAATTTCCAGTTCAACACACGTTGACCTTCTTTTGCTTCTTTAGTAAAAAAACCTTTAATTTTACCACAGCATTTTTTCTTGGCCGGAGTTTCATTAGTTTCTGGTTGTAAATTTAAATCGCTCATATTAAGCTCCAATAATTAAACAATGACAATAAATACCACTAAGCCTAACAGAATCCATAACCAATTCTGCACCAACTTAGAGAACTTCGATTGTGAACCGCTTAAATTGTGCATTAGCCATTTTATTAACTCATCCATCATTTAACCTTCACAAAATATGCCAAATTATAGCATATACAACATTAGTTTACTCAACTAATTATTTACGGCAACTCTACACTCCGAGCTTGAAAATTAAGTTACAACATATGAAATAATAACTCAACGCTTACGCATAGAATAATCATTAAATAACTTCGCTAGTTAAATATAAATACCCATGCAAAAACGCGGTAGTAATAGTTTTGGATAAGTTTTACAATTCGCTCTGTAAAAACTTTAGGAATTTATCCATGCGTAACTCAGCTTATTTATCGTTATTCTTAACTGCCTCTTTAGGATTAACTGCCTGTAATAGCGGAAGTAGCCAAGCAGCCAGCAATCAAGTAACAAGCAGTAACACTAACACATCTGTAGCACAATCATCTTTGGCAACACGCGCAGCAGGTAATGCTCAAGCAACCTCTGCCGCAGCCTTAGCGCCAGGAAATGGAATAATTAACTATAGTGTAGCTACCGATGTATATTATGGTTCACAAAATCAGGCACCATCCCTAAAAATAGATATGCAAAACTACCCTAATGCTAAATTAAAATATGTTTTTCCTGCAATCGGTTATATTACACCAGATGGAAGTAATTCGAATATCGTTAATCCATTATCAAATAATACAAACAATTGCAATTCACCAGCTAACAGTGTCATTGACTACATGGCACAACCACAGATTAAACAATCATTCTTTAAAGATAATGGAGTAACTACTCCCTTAGGTCCATGTGTCAATGGTAATGATGCAACTTCTTATTATAAAAGCTTAGGTTTAAACGTAGTGCCGCTATTTGAATATAGCGATGATTTGAATAGCGCTTTAGCTCCAAATAGTATTAGCACGGTAATGCAAATTGCGGATAATATTGCAGACATTATTAATCAGGATCATAATACCATCGGAGTCGCAATTGATAATGAAAAAGCTCTAAGTCAGGTTTCCAGTGACGTTGAATTAGCCTTTTTCGGTGAGTTAGCAATGAAACTAAATGCAGCAGGCAATCATTTATTTGTCTTTGATGCACCAACAACAGTACAAACTATTTATAACCAAGGTGTTCATATTAATGGCTCAGTGAATGTTTCAATTCCTGCGCAGCAAAACATAGTTGAATTAGATCCGCTATATGATCAGGAATCAATTCCAGAGGGTAGCTATGGACCTGTTGGTATAGATCAATACACGACAGACACCAATAAAGAAGTGAAGGATTATTTTGCAATTGAAAGTCGTCCACCAGTGATGTTTGTTGCACCAAGCAGCTCTACCGACACGATTTGGGATAGTGTACAGCAATATGACTTGCAGTCAAGTAAAACTACAGTT
>SSGY01000095.1 GCA_008017145.1 Neisseriales bacterium | reverse complement strand
GGTCCATTGCGCTAATGATTTTTTTCAATTTAACCAGTGGCGTAGTTTTGGTATATTTTTCTGAGCTGAGTACTTCGTTAAACCTATATGAAATTCATAAACAGTTTGGTGTATTTATTTTGCTTTTAGCATTTATTCGTTTGTTTTGGCGAATTTCCCATCGTTATCCAAAGCTTTCGGAACTTCCGCTTAGTGAAGCTATACTAGCTAATTTTGGCGTACTGTTGATGTATGCTTTGATGTTTGCAATTCCCATTTCTGGCATTTACTTCACTCAAAGTTATTCGCATGATGTTCATATTTTGAATTTTAAATTATTTCAAATAATCTCTCCACAGCCATGGGCGGTATCTTTGCAGTTTCTCTTCCTACACAAATATTTGGCAATCCTGCTAGCGGCTTTGGTTGCTGGACACACTTTGGCAGCCCTAAAACATCATTATCTAGATAGAATTGATATCTTGCGGCGAATGCTGCCAAATTTGAAGCGTCAGAAAAAATGAAACTCAGCAGTATCTGGCGATTATTTAATACGTCACAATTAAGTATTACGCATAAAAAATCTGTTATTTTAGCGCTAGTTATACTTTCTTTAGAGTATTTTGACATAATTGTCTATTTACATAATGCCAGTGCGTTGACTAAACTATATTGCCATTCACCGATTAGAGGTATTTTAGTTTTGTTTGGTGTACTATGGTTCTCTAATTTTTTAGCAAAGTATTTGGTGGGAGGACTCATTATCAGTCTGTACCGCCGTTTTAGATCATCAACTATCATGGTGCTAGCCAGCATCACTATTGCGTGTATGCTTGGTTTACAGGCTATGACAATAGCTTATTTTTGTCAAAGCCTAGTTCAGGAAATATTGTTAGCCTTGCTTGTATTTAGATTCGTATATCAAATCTGCATCGGTATAATTATTCATGAAACTTATGAATCTGTATTAAGCATGCAACAACTAAGTTTTGAATTTAGTTCCATCATTATCGGTAGCCTTGAACTGAGTCTACTAGCTGGCGTTATTGGCTATAAAGTTATTGACTATTTACATCTTACTCCAGTAAATTCCCTGCTTGTGTTTATTTATTTTCTAAGCGTAGTCTGGCTTGGTGTAGCTTTGTTTTTTTACTTTTTTAATTATGAGCTATCAAATAAAGCTAAGAATAAACTTTATCGCTATATGGCATCTAATAATTTCAAATTAATGTTCAAACATTTCCATCAAGATACGCTAATTGCGATAACTCTAGTCGGTGTAAGAAGTAGCCTCTGTATTATTAGTGTAATTTATATGCCTAAATTTTTAGAGGTAGTTTTAGGAATTTCCTTACATACGACCAGTAACATTATAATGAGTTCTAGTATAGTTGCTATTATTCTGTGCTGGTGGGTGAATAAACATTTAAATCGATTTAATTATGCTAATCTAATAAAAGTTGGTCTAGTAAGTTTGATTATGGGCAGTATAATCAGTTACATTTTGTTCTTTTTTAAACTTATTCCACTACTTGGTGTTTTAATTTTAGTGGTATTCCATAATTTATTCGCCTTATCTTGTCCATTAATTTTGTCTAATTTATTTACACCAACGATACGGCAATTAGCAATTATTTCCTGTTACCGCAACAGTTTTTTGGCCTTTGCTTCGCTGACTTACTTGGTAATGGAAGCCTCAAGCCAAACGGTGCATAATAATTTTTTTCCACCAGCAATTTTTTTGATTGTAATTGCTTTAGTTTGCTACGGTTGTTTAGTTTTATTTAATCGTAAAACAGTGTTAGATTGAAAGATGTGCGATCATGTTCCATAAAATTTTCTTAGGTGTCAGGCAATATATTCAAGAGTGGTCTGAAGCTGATTTACACCAATTTAATAAATTTATTGTAAAAAATATTTTGCGGCATTTATTTAGGTTTGATAACTTACTGCCTTTTGTAGCGGTAATAATGTTACTAGCTCTCAGTATCCAATCAATGAGTGCCGCATATACATTTATTCCACAATCCAATATAACCGCTTTTGCAACGTTTGTTTTGATGCAAATTGCTATGGCATTAATGATCCTTTTAGTCTACCCTTTTATCGTTATAATCATATTTAACTATATTGGATATCGGCTTCCATTTATTATTCCACAAATATTTTTACCTGTTAAATTGTTCTTGTTGCTGCTGGCTTTTTATAGTGTTATTCACAATCTCTCACCAAGTACAGTTAAAGTGGGAGATCAATTCCATATTTTGGCTGTATGGTTTGCGTTATATTTTCTACTAATGAATCTTTATTTAGCATTTAAGCATCATCGTCATCCGTTGAAGCAATCAGGGTTTAGAGCTATGATTGCAGTTGTTTTTGTGATGCTGTTATTGAAGCCTTTTTCTGAAGTTTTGTACCGTACTTCTGAGCGGATCAATTATCTGGAAATCAATGCCAAATTGTTCTTACCAATCACCAGTTGTAAATTGATTGCTGCACCTATTCCTGGTATGAAGCCTCAAGATAGTAACTTAACAGTTAATAATCCTGATTATTTTGAGCGCGGTGATAATGGTTGTTATTTATATGCTAATACAATTAGGTTAGGTTTTGCTTCAGATTATATTGTTATATTTAAGAAAAATATAAACACTGTTTCTGAAAGTGGTGAGCAGGTTAATTACTATGCAAGACTAAATTGTTATTCGGGAAATTGTTTTGTTGAGGATAATATTCGTTATAAATCTCATCATGATCTTAATGCAGAAATGATTGCTCATGGCAAGTAATTTTTATCACTTATCTCTCTGCATCTGTCCTCGATTGAATGATGGTATAATGGCGCTCTCAAGAGAGTTATTCAGGAATTTATATGTTTAATCCAAGTGTTAATGATGTGCGCAATTTCTTTTTTACGACCTATGAAAAAGGAGTTGGACATGCTGTTTTAACCGATTTAGAAAAAATCGCGTATAGTGTTATTTTAGAGCATTCTGAATACCATCAGGTTTTAAATAATCGAGATAAATATTTTGGCTATAGCTGGCTGCCTGAGGCTGGGGAAACTAATCCTTTTTTGCATCTTAGTATGCACTTGTCAATATTAGAGCAACTATCAATCAATCAGCCATTTGGGTTGAAAGAATTATATTTAGAATTATGTGTTAAATATGGAAATGAGCATGAAGCTCAGCATCAGGTAATAGATTGTTTAGGTGAAATGATTTGGCAGTCACAACATAATAATATGCAACCAGATCCGCAAGTATACTTGCAATGTTTACGTGGAAAATTAGGTAAGGAATAATAGATGGAAAAATCAAATAACAAATTAATTAGTGGTAAAGCATTATCTCAGGAAATTTTAGATGATATCAGTGAACGTGTAGAAGAAATTCGGCTTAATCAACAGCGTCAACCTGCTTTGGCGGTGATTTTGGTCGGTAATGATCCTGCCTCACAAGTTTATGTAAGAAATAAGAAGAATGCTTGTGCTAAAGTTGGAATTAAATCGCTGGAGTACGTTTTGCCTGCTGAAACTACTCAAGAGGAGCTCCTAGCTTTAATCAATCAGTTAAACCACGATTATACAGTTGATGGGCTTTTGGTACAGTTACCGTTACCTGCTCATTTGGATAGTAAACTCGTGATTGATACAATTTTACCCAATAAAGATGTCGATGGTTTTCATCGTTACAATATGGGTTCTTTGGCGCTTCGTGATCCCAACATTAGTCCATGTACACCGCATGGTGTGATGTATATGCTTGATAGCTTGAAAGTTAATTATCATGGTAAACAAGCGGTTATCTTAGGTACTTCGAATATTGTTGGGCGTCCAATGGCGCTTGAACTAATGAATCGTGGTGCAACGGTTACGATGTGTAATAGCAAAACCCGCAATGTTGCCGAGCTAATCGCGACTGCGGACATCTTGGTTGCTGCAATTGGCAAACCAGGGTTTGTTAAAGGTGAGTGGCTTAAAGAAGGTACAATTGCCATTGATGTTGGAATTAATCGTCTGGATGATGGTAAATTATGTGGCGATATTGATTTTGATGCGGCATTAAGTAAAGTTAAGTATATTACTCCAGTACCTGGTGGCGTGGGTCCGATGACTATTGCCATGTTACTTCGCAATACATTGCGTTGTTATGCTTTAAATAGCACTAAAGAAAGTTAATTTATGACTAAAAAATTACCGTTACCGGTAGATATTATTGCGCTGTTGTTGAAACATAAGCGTTTGTCGGTACACGAATTGCAATATCACTTAGCAGTTTCCAAAGCTGAAGAAGCTGATTTTAAAAAATTGCTTAAAAAAATGGCAAGCCAAAAAGAACTTAAAATTGCCGAAGATAATGTAGTTAGCCTAACTAAATCCGCTCGTTTATGCCGTTACCAAGCCAATAAAGAGGGGCGGGGTGGTGTTGCGGTTGATCTAAAAACTAAAGAACTAATTATAATTCATCCCGGTTCTGATAACTTTGCTATTGATGGTGATGAAGTTGCCGTTATGGACGATGGACTTGATAAAACTGGTAAAATTCAAGGTGTTGTACGTGAAGTTATTCAGCATAAAATTAAAAATATTGTTGGACATGTAGAACAATACAAAGACAAATACTATTTAGTTAGTGACAATGTTAAGCTAGGGAATTATCCAGTAATTATCGATGGTATTCATCAAACAGTTGAAACTGATGAAATTTATAATGCTGTGGTTAGTCAATACCCAACTGCTGAACATGCTTATTTTAAAGTTAAATTAGTTAATTCAATTGGTAAAATTGGTGATGATGCAGTTTTTGTAAATCGGGTTTTAATTGAAGCTAACGTACCTTTGGAGTTTAGCGAAGAAACTGAAAAATATGTTGACAAGCTTCCAGAAAAACTTTTCGAAAATGAAATGGTTGGACGTGAAGACTTGCGTAAACTGGCATTTGTAACGATTGATGGCGAAGATGCCCGCGACTTTGATGATGCGGTTTATTGTGAAACCAATCCTGATGGCAGCTTTACTTTATCGGTTGCAATTGCTGATGTAGCGCATTACGTTAAACACGGCTCACATTTGGATGACGATGCATTCGGACGTGGAACTTCTATCTATTTTCCGCGACGAGTAGTGCCGATGTTGCCAGAAAAGCTATCTAATGGACTTTGTTCGCTAAATCCTAATGTAGATCGTTTAGTCATGGTTTGTCATATGGAGGTTTCTCCTGAAGGACAAATTACCGATTATGGTGTGGATAATGCGATTATTCATTCACATTACCGTTTAACCTACAATCAGGTACAAACTTGGTTAGATAATAAAGCACCGATTCCTGAAGATATTAAAGCAAGCATCTCTTCGTTAAATGCAGTCTATCATGCATTGTCACTTGCACGTAAAAAACGTGGTGCAATTGATTTTGAAGGTAGTGAGCCTTATTTTGAATTTGATGATAAGGGCAATGTTAGCGGTTTGAAACCGCGTGATCGGATGGATTCGCATAAGCTAATTGAAGAATGTATGTTGGCAGCCAATGTATCGGTAGCTGATTTTTTAAATAAAAATAATCATGCAACCCTTTACCGTAATCATGATCGTCCGAGTGAGAAAAAATTTAGCGCGCTTAAATCTTATCTTGATTCAATCGCAGTTACCTTTGATGTTACGCAAGAAAATGTGCGTCCTAAGGACTATCAAAGTTTGGTTGAGCGAATTAAAGATAAACCAAATAATCACATTATTCAGCAAACTATTTTACGCTCGATGCAGTTGGCGGAATACGCACCGAAAAACATCGGACATTTTGGCTTAGCTTATGAACGTTATTTACATTTCACTTCACCAATTCGCCGTTATCCAGATTTATTAGTACATCGTGCCTGTAAAGCGGTAATTCACCAAAAAACTTATGGCTATATCCATTCGATTGAAATGATGGGTGAACAGACTTCTTTCTGCGAACGCCGTGCAGAAGAGCTGGAGCGTAAAGTTGATTCGTATTACAAGTGCAAATATGCGCAAACTCATGTGGGTAATCAGTATCATGGAATTGTTACTAGCGTCGTTAGTTTTGGTCTATTTGTCAGTATTCCTGAGCTTTTGATTGATGGTTTGATTCATGTGACTGAACTTGGTGGCGACTATTATGTTTTTGATGAAAAACGTCATTCGCTAATGGGGAAAAATAGTGGCTTTAAATATGTGGCAGGGCAGGAACTGGATGTGATTATTGCCAATGTTGATATGGATCGCTTGTTTATTGATTTGGAGTTAGTTGAATTGGTGGAATAAAGACCCGTTCAAATTGCAGAAGCCCCTATATAGTGAGGGGCTTTTGCAATGGTGAAATTGTAAATTTTGGAGTTTGTTAATAAATTAGAAATTATATTGCACACCACCAGTTACTGCATTTATACTGCCTGTGTATGTATTGCTGAATGGTATGTAAGCGGTATCTTCCACACGTAAGTCAAAATGTTTGTCGAAGCTAAATGAAACTCCTAGACCAACCAAGGCAAGACCATAGTTGGAGTTCACACCTGTATCGCATAATGAGCAAGTCGGAGAGTAATTTACGGTTCCACTCCAGCCATTCATTCCATAGCCTAGTCCGGCACGTCCATAAAGTGAAAAAATATCGGATAATGGTAAAGTTCCTTTAGCGGCAACATCAAGAATATTAGTTGTTGTTGTGACACCATATTCTGAGCCTGCTATTAAATTATAACCACCTTCTAATGCAAAATAAGAATTGAAGTTATACCCAGCATTGATATTTCCAATCCATTCACCTGTTGGCAGATTATAAAGTTTGGCGATACCAGTATTAACGTTGATATAAACAGGCAGTGCGCTTGCTGCATCTGTTGTATCGGTTGTCGAATCAGCAAACGCTGAAGCCAAAGTAATAGATAGGAGTAAGCCTAATATTTTTTTCATTTTTTAGTACCTTATATATTATATAACATAGCAATGACGTATTTTATCATTATATGTAACGTTTCTATCTGTGTTGTTTGAAATTATCTCTACTTAATTTATTAAAATTTTAAAAAGATTCTTTATTAATTAAGTAATAAATTGATTTTAATGGATATTATTAATTTTAGATGATTACACTCTATGAAGTAGTGGTGTTGCTTAATTACTACGGATTAGTTGCTCAAGAATAAAATAAAACTATGATTTTCAAATTTATGGCGTTTGATAATTATGATGCTGATTTTAAATTGTAAAATCAGCAAAGCGTGATTAATTAATGTGCGCTGGTTGTAGTATATTCACTTGCACTCATTTTTGAACTTTTTTTGTAATTGCTTTGATCATGTTTAACTGGCTGGCATGATTTTAAAATTAATTTATTATCATGAAGTTGGCATTTTACAGTTTGCTGTGAGTTATCATCAAAAAACTTAACCATAGTTTGTTTTTTATCTTCATTGATCATACAGTGTTTTGACATTTCAGTCATACTTTCACCATCTTTAAGTTCAAAAATCATTTTATGCTTTTCACAGTGGCACTCTAGTTTATTGATGTCAAGATTGTGTTGCTGTTTTGCAACAGGTGAAGATGCTGTAGTTGCAGCAAAAGCACTAATTGATGATATGGTTAACAGTGCTAAGACTAATTTTTTCATGTGATGAACCCCTTAAAATAAAATAATATTAAATTTGTTTTAGATGTAAAAAATTGGCTATTATCATTGCCACTACAGGAATTAAGCTTATAGTATAAGAAAGTTTTGTTGATGATAAATGAAACTTAATTAGAATAGATACTACAGATTAAAACAATATATTGTAACTTAAATAGATTTGTTAGTTGTAAATTTATAGACGATTATTGTTCAACGCGTAGAAACGAAACGCTAGTAAACATAATTAGTTACCATAGATAAAACCAAACCTCATATTGTGAAATGAGGTTTGGTTTTTGAGTTAGACTATACAGGTGTGTTTATTATACGTATAGTTTTGCCATAGAACTTAATTTAAGAGGTTTAATTTTATCGGCATTACCGCTAGTACCGAAAGCATTATAGCGATCAATACAAATTTGTTTAGCGGCATCCTTAGCTACTTTTAGATACTGTCGAGGATCAAAGTGTTGTGGGTTTTGTGCCATATAGCGGCGAATCGCGCCCGTCATTGCCAAGCGAATATCGGTATCAATGTTAATCTTACGTACACCATGTTTAATTGCAATTTGAATCTCTTCTACTGGTACACCATAAGTTTCTTTTAAGTCGCCACCAAATTCACGAATTACTGCTAACCATTCTTGAGGAACTGAGCTAGAACCATGCATAACCAAGTGAGTGTTAGGAATTGCCTGATGAATTCGTTTAACTTGCTCAATGGCTAAAATATCACCTGTTGGTTTTCGGGTAAATTTATACGCACCATGTGATGTACCAATTGCAATTGCCAAGGCATCAACATTAGTTGCATTGACAAAATCTTTAGCTTGGTTGGGGTCAGTCAATAATTGCTCTTTATCCAGCTTGCCATCAAAACCATGTCCATCTTCTTTATCACCTTCTCCAGTTTCTAATGAACCAAGACAACCAAGCTCACCTTCAATCGAAACGCCCACTGCGTGTGCCATTTCAGCAACTTTACGCGTTACTTCGACGTTATATTCATAGCTACTTGGTGTTTTAGCATCACTCATTAATGATCCATCCATCATTACTGAGGAGAAGTTAGCTTGGATTGCTTGAAAACAAGTGCTCGGTGATGAGCCGTGATCTAAATGCATTACTACTGGAATTTCAGGGTATTCTGCAATAGCTCCCTCAATCAAATGGCGTAGAAAATGTTCTCCTGCGTATTTGCGTGCACCTGCGGATGCTTGGAGAATCACTGGCGAATTAGTAAGCGTTGCTGCTTCCATAATTGCTTGAACTTGTTCGAGGTTGTTGACATTAAATGCTGGTACAGCATAACCATTTTCAGCGGCATGATCCAGAACTTGACGTAGTGCTACTAAAGCCATCAGTATTCTCCTTACAAATTTGAGAGTAGACTTCTTGCTTGCTTATGCAAGAAGTCTAGTAGTAGTTAACTAATTTTTTTGCGCTAACTTTAAACAGAAATATTAGCGCAAAAATTGAAAATAACAAAATATAAATAGCTGGTAACCAGAGTAGTCCGGTTAATTTTATTCCAGCAAATAACAGCATTTGGGTTAGTCCGGCTACAATGCCAAATGATATATTATAACTTAAACCGACACCTGAGTAACGAACTTGTACTGGAAAAAAGCTTGCCGAAAGTACAGGTAAGCGTCCGCAGATAATACCAATATATAGAAGTATTGCGTAATGAAAGGCAACAATTTGCATTAGACTCAATGAGGAGTAGTGCGTGAATAGCGCAAAATTTACCAGGTTAAATATTATTACACTAATAATTAGAAAGCTCTTGCCAAAGAAGTAGTGAAATTTACCGGCTAAAAAGGCACTGACAATAAAAATTATAATTGAATAAGAGTTATATTTGAGAATTTCATTCATTGGGAAATGGTAGTAATTTGCAAGATAGGTTGGCATGAAAAAGGTATATACGGCAAGTGAACTAGCCAGCAACGAACCAAATGAGACCATTTGCCAAATGGCGGTTTTATGTTCGTCCCATAACTGTTTAAATGGAGCTCG
>SSGY01000173.1 GCA_008017145.1 Neisseriales bacterium | reverse complement strand
TGTAACCAATGCCAAAGCTGGTGAATCTTTTCATAATTACCGTGTAGCGTTTGACTTTGCTCCGGTAATTAATGGACAAATCCCGTGGAATGATACCAAGTTATTTACTAAATGTGGTGAGATTGCTGAAAGCGTTGGACTTGAATGGGCAGGGCGTTGGCAATCTTTCAAAGAACTGGCACACTGTCAGTTTACTGGTGGGCTGAAATTGGTAGATTTTAAGGCTGGCAAGATGATTTAGATAAATTTGCAAAACACAAAACCCCGCAGAGTTGACGCTCTTATGCGGGGTTTTTTAATTCAAATAGAAAGGAATTATATCATAAATGAATTTTTATAGTAATAGGAGTTTTGTCATGATTCTGGAAATCATAAGAGATTCAGCAGCACTACAGGCAATATTCTACACATGGATAGGATATTTGCTAATCAAGCAGATACTAAGAAATGCACCAGCATTATTAAATGCTATCAAAGACTTCATTAAGTCAGATGCAGATAAGTAGCCCCGTAAGGGGCTATTTTAATGCTTTGTTGGCTCTGTTAAGAGTAGGGCTAAATCATCTGCATCAACATACAGCCGATCTTCATGTTCCAAAAATCGCACCATCCTACCATTAAAATAATCACTAAATTTCTCTGCCATATTATGCCACCTTATTTAAAACTGCATTAATATCAATCTGATACACCTCTTTCCATGCCTGCGCTGGATAGGAATGTACCACGCCAAATCTGTCATCTGGAATATCTTTCATCACCAGACCATTACGATTACAATAATAGGTTAACTTCAAACCGCTAACTTTTAAATGTTTCAGTCGGCTTTGCACTGCGAGTACCGTTGCATATTGGTATTCTGTCTTAGGTGAGCTTAATTTAGCCTCAAGTTGGCTAATCTGTTCATCTTGCCATTTGATTTTATCATTAGCACGTGCCAGTTTCCCCATTACTGAAGCTTCACGACTGCTAGCAATATGCGACTTTTCTCTAATTGCTTGACTAAGTTCAGTGCCTAATAGATCATAATTGCGCTGCAACGACTCTTTTTCTTCTTCGGATTTAAGTGCCAACAACAATAAATCCTTACGCGATAGCTCAACTGCTTGAGTAGCTACTGGAGCAGCAACCTGTCCATAGCTACCAGTTTTACGAATTGACGGTAAAACTTCACTAACTACAAATTCCTCAAACTTTTCTGCGGTTGGTAATTTAGAACGCATTACTAGGCGGTAAACATCGCGTTCTGGAATGATTTTAATGTTACGTACCTGACCCGTTAAATTCACGGGGTAGCTTATACTTCCCTTGCAATGTGTTCTAATTGCTTGATCTGTATCTGCGTAGCCTAGTTTCTCAGCTACCTCTTTACCAATAAACCATAAACTACCATCATCATGGGTTAACACAGTTAAATCACCAAATAAATCACTATGGAATTTATGGCTTTGGTTTTCAGTTATTAATTGTTTAGTCACGACGTTCTTCTCTTTTGAATCATCATGTTTAGTAGTTTTGGTAATGGTAACAGGGTAAAAAAATTGATGTAATTCTGTTGGTAATTGTTCGTTTTTAATTTGAAACGCTTGCTTAACAAAGTCAAACGTGTACATTGCACAACCTGAGCCGTCGTCTATATGGTATATTCGAAAATTTTGAACATTTCTAAGCGTTGTCCAATTATTAACCAGATTTAAAACATTACAAGAAATTAGTTTTTGAGTTGGAATAACCCGGATACGATTTTGATTGATGTGAATATTAATGACATCAGCAGCATTGATTTGTGTTGACATGATGATTTCCTATACTAATTTTACGAAATTTAACTACCTTACGAGGGTAGAGCTGGAGGTTCGTAAGCCGGTATAAGACGGCTGGACTTATTCAATATATTCGTCGCCCTCCAACCCATCGATTTACACCGATGATTTGGGGTGTAGAAATAAAAAAAGCCACGTTTGCGGTGTAGGCTGCTACCGCTTATACAAGGACTACGACATCCTCAGGATTTCTCCATAAGCGGTATTCTATCGCAACATAGCTCATCATGTCAATAAAAAAGACCAAGTAAAAACTTGGTCTCGTCTAATTAGTGTTTATGCCGATGCTTCGTGCTTTTCACCGCTAAATAAGCAACATAAGCAGCACCAGCAATAATAATTGCATTCATTAGCAATAAACTAAATGTTCCCATGATGTGATTCCTCTTCTTTTAAAATGCCGCTAGCACGCAGAAAAACTAGTGATACATACTGTAATGCAACCCATCCGCCAATAATAACTATAGCTTTAATGGTACCAGACAAATCTAACCCTAAGTAGTTTATTCCACCCATAGCCCACGATAGAACATTAGTCCTCTCAGACAATGCCTTTGCTATATCGCTAGTGAATTGGATTTTAATTAATTTCATAGATGGTATTCTAACCCATGAAGGCTTTATGTGTCAATAAAAAACCACCCGAAGGTGGTCCGATGGTCATTAGAGGTTAAGATATCTCTGATGCAGGTTTTTCGAATAAAATAGATTATTTTGTAATTAGTAGATTTGAATTAATAATTTTTTTTAGTGTTTCTAAGAAATTTGGACCGTAATTATCTCCTTGAATTGCTAATCTTAATCGCCCAGAATCTTCAACAATTATTTTATCTTTGCTTAGATCTCTTATAGCGTCAAGTAATTTTGATAAAATATCTGAGTTAATTTTATCCTTACAACTAAGTCTACAATACAAATCATCTTTCGTGATTCCATGAGATCTTATATTGTGATCATCATTCAAAATGGTAAGCGCTTCTATTATAATATCAAAGTTATTTACATCACTCATATCCACCTCCAAAAATCAGATTATACCAGCCCAACATCTACCCGTCACCTAGCAGTGCACCATTAGATGTATCTATGGTTATAGCAAAAAATTGTTATTTTCTTTAAATTGCTGCTATAATTATTGCCTTGGCGATGGAGTTCGCCATTCTATAAACTGCATTAGCTAATGACTCCTACTTGTTTAAGATTTGTAGCTCCTTGAGTGTTATTTTTAATAGCCTCAAACCTACAAAGTGAAATTACAAACTGGAGTAGCTATGCGTAGTATCACAAAATTTACCCCTTCTAATGCTCTTAAATTCGTTATTTTCTTTGGTGTTATTAGTTTTTTTGCCGATATGACCTATGAGGGTGCACGCGGCATCATGGGACCATACCTATTACTTCTTGGCGCAAGTGCTACTACAGTAGGACTGGTTGCAGGTTTTGGCGAATTAATTGGCTACGCTTTACGTTTAGTCTTTGGCTATATAGCAGACAAAACTGGGCGCTACTGGACAATTACTATAGCAGGATATATCATAAATTTACTTGCGGTACCAGCATTAGCCTTAACTAATCAATGGCCAGTTGCGGCGGGATTACTTGTCTGTGAACGAATGGGTAAAGCCATCCGAAATCCAGCAAGAGATGCTATGCTTGCACATGCAGGGAAAATTGAAGGCATGGGGTGGGCTTTTGGTTTGAATGAAGCGTTAGACCAATTTGGCGCAATGCTTGGACCTCTTATTGTTATTCTTGTGATGTATTTTAATGGTAGTTATCAGCATAGCTTTGCTTGGCTGCTAATTCCTGCAGTTTGTGCTATTTCTCTGGTCATTATGGCAAAACATTTCTACCCAGATCCTGCACAGCTTGAAGGCGAGTCTCAATATGTAATTCATGGTTCAGGAATGAATCGTACCTACTGGCTTTACTTACTTGGTGCATCATTAGTTGCCGCAGGATTTACTGATTTTGCGCTAATTTCATACCATTTTGAAAAAATGCATGAATTTAACAAAATCTGGATTCCTGTAATTTATGCGCTTAGCATGGGAATAAACTCAATTAGCGCTCCATTGCTAGGGTATTTATATGATAAAAAAGGTTTCATAATATTAATTATAGTGACTATTATTAGCTGTATTTTTGCACCACTAGTGTTTTATGGTAATTTAGTATGGGTTATTATCGGAATGTTATTGTGGAGCATCGGCGTTGGAGCACATGAATCTCTAATGAAAGCAATAGTTGCTCATATGGTTCCAGCATCTAAAAGATCTTCTGCTTATGGCGTATTTAATACTGGCTATGGAGTTTTCTGGTTTTTGGGTAGTGCAGCAATGGGGTATCTTTATGATCATTCATTGATATGGTTAGTTGTTTTTTCTGTTGCAATACAAGTTCTCTCATTGCCGATTCTTTTAATCGTTCGTAAAAGTGCTAAGTAGTTTACTGAGCCAAATTTTTTGAAATAGCTGGATGTTCAATCTAAATTATAAATTGGGTTGTCTACATGAATTGATTTGTGAAACCAGATGCTTTAGCTAAGTGATAAATAACCTTAGCTAAAGATATTTTTTAATATATGAACAATATTTATCCAGTCCAAGCCTTTGGCTTCTAAAATATTTTCAAAGGCATCTTCCAAAAGATTGCCGATTGAGAATATAAAACTTGCATAAAATAGTATTTTGCCGTTCTTTGGGCTTAAATTAAGAAATATCTTCATATTTAGATATCCAGAAATAGCCGTAGCTATAATTACCGTAACTAGTAGACTGGTTGAAACACTAATCCCTTGACTCAGAAAAGTAGCAAAAGATAAAATTTGAATGATTAACGATGGAATGATTCGTTTTTGTACTGCTTCAATGTGAGTAGAGCCTAGAAGTGTGTACAATATACTGATAATAAGTCCAGCACCACCAACAGCACTGCCACAAATTCCTGCAAATATTGGTAGAGTACACATAAAGAAACTAGCTAAGTATGAACCTTTTGGCTTAAACATAACTAATAAAAATAACCCAATTAGAATGATTGAAATGATAAACATTAGGCTGGTATTGTCGAGTTTGCTTAGTAGTGAGATACTCAATAGAACACTTAAACATGATGTGACTGTAATTGTAAGATCACGCTTATCAAATTTTGGTATTTGCTTACCATTTATTAATGCAAACAAATTAAATAGTACAAATACAACAGCGCTAACTCGAATTAATACCATTACTTCTTTAATATCATAATTCATCATAAGAAGTGAAGGCATCAAAATTAAGCCATTACCGCCAGTGACGGCAACTAATCCAGAAATGATTGTTACTATAAATACACTAAATAATGCCAGCATCTTTAAAACCTTATATTTGTTTTTCAAGTCAGGTATTTTACTTGAAATGCCAACCATTGTGCTATGGTTGGTAACAATAAATTAAAATGAGTGCCTTTTCTTCCACGAACATAATCGCTCTGGTTCTAAATCATACACACCAAAATCATCAGACATGACATTGTAACTAATGCCGTTGTGATTTACTTGCTGACCAACAATTAATCCGTGGTGGGCTAGGGGATGGTTAGATTTAATTTTCATAATGATACTCCAATAAAAAAGCGCACATGATAGAGCGCTGTGAGTATGATTAATGATGTGCTATAATGAATAACGCATGATTAATAATACTAGTTAATTTTGCCGAAAATGGCACGAAATTGACCTAAAAAATTCAGTCCGTTAGAATAGTTAAATTAAAACAGGTATATATTAGAATATAAGATAAATCCCGCCTTTTCCGCCAGTAAAACTCAACTAAATCAACCAGTTGAAACAGAATAAAATAACACAGTGACCATACAGTGACTAAAGCTAATAATTACCTTTCATCTTATACCCCTAATTACGCCCCCGTTAGAAATAAGTTTACCATCGATTCAATTACCATTTTAGTGTTAATATGTCCAAGCTGAGCTCTCCGTTTATTTACCTTACCATAGTAGTAGCTAGCATTCCTAGCGCAACATAGCTAATCATGTCAATATTTACACATTAGAATAGCAAATTCAATGCTATAATTTATTACTATTCAGCGTAATTACTACGGAGATAATGAAATGTCTATGAATACAAATTACCTTTCGATTTTTGGATTAGCTTCAATGATATTTATTGCTAATACTCATGCAGACAATATAATGAATAATGATAGAGTTGTAAAAATAGACTTTGATTATCGTCAATCAGTTTCCAATATACAATCAAATGGCACATGTCTTGGCGTTTTATTAAATCCATTGGTTGTGTTAACTTCCTCTGAATGTGTTTACAATAAAGATTTAAGTGAAATAGACGTAAGCACACCTGATGATGACACTAAAATTGGATACGGAACTAATTTGTCCAGCTCAGTAAATTTATTTAGTACTAAAAAAAACATTGGCTGGAAGTTAATTCCCAATTCAAGTTTGGCGCTTTTGAAACTTAGTAAACCAATAATTTTTACACCTAAATATGATATTGCACAACATTGTAAACCAGATCAATTATCAAAATATATTGACAGACCTACGGCAATCTATGCATTTGATGACAAAGATAGCAATAAAATTATAAATGATGAAAATAAAATATCTGATATTATTGACGTAATTGACCATGATGGAAAAATAGCCATCTTAGATGATGATTTAACAATAGATAAAACTGATAGCGGCGGTGCGTGGGTCTCTGGAAACAGTATAGTTGCTATAACGGTAAGAGGTATTGGAGATCATTCAATTTTTGGTGCACTTATTTGCCCATATTCAAAAGTGGTATTTCATGATGCAAAAGTTCTTGAATATAATTAAATTTTGAATATATTCTTTTAAGCATACACTTAATAAAATCCCAGTATTAAACTGGGATTCTCTTTATCCTAATAATACAATATCAAAAGGCTGTTAATAAATTCACTATTATTGTTATAATAGTGAATTTATTATTTAGATAATTTTAGCTCAAATTTGAACAGTTTACTAATGATTTTTTAACGACTAATGAAGATTAATAAGATAATATTACATTATGAAATAATATAAATTTAAATGAATATTAGCTCAATTATCTCTTTAGATATTTGAGCTAATAAATTTGTCTTAGACTACGTTGTAGCAGAAAATAATTTTACCATTGAGAGATTTAGACATCCTCAACTAAAGAGCTATTTTGCTTCTTTATAACGCTCTGAATATTCCCTGGTTGCAGTTTTTAGAACAATTTTTTCGCCAAGATTAACAAAAGAAGGTACAACCACACGGATACCTATATCCAGTATCGCTGGTTTGTCCATAGCTGTTGCTGTAGCACCTTTAATTTGTGGATCTGTTTCAACAACAGTACAAACGATTGTTGTTGGAAATTCTACAGCAAGAACGCTTCCATCAACTAATTTAAGTCTAACGTTAATACCATCAGATAAAAAGACAACATCATCACCAATTGTATCAGGTGTTACTGTAATTTGACTGTAATCTTCCATATTCATGAATACGTAGTTTTCACCTTCTTTATACAAGAAAGTACACTCCAACTCTTCTGTTGACAAACGTTCAATTGAATCAGTAGATCTAAACGCTGTTTGAGCCTTTGAACCTGTCTGAATATTTCTCATTTCTGTTTGTATAAATGCACCGCCACCTGTACCTGATTTAACTGTACGTGTACTTAATACGGCAAATTGACGACCTTCATACTGAATAATCCAACCTGGACGAAGATCGACTGCTTTTTCTTTCATATTGGTTCCTTTTTATTATAGGTAAATATTTTTGTTTAGGACTAGACGAGCAAAATCTGATTGTTTCTAATTGATTTTTGTAGTCTAACCTTATTTTTATAGCATCAAAGGTAGTAATTTTACACTATTTTACACTGATTACATAAACTACTTACTTAGCATCGCTTCATGTTGCAAAATCCAATGCTGAATTTCATTTGTTTCTTGTTCAGCAAGTAGATATTGGTTAAATGAGGTATTAGCATTATGAAAACGATAACGCAGAATAACGTTTGGTAAATTAGTCGCCATAATATTTTGTACAAAAACTAATCTGGCAAATAGATCATAATCAGTACATATTTTATAGTGTGATGCGTATCTCAGTGTATTTAGTGCTGAAGTACGAAACATAACGCTAGGATTTAGGAATGGCACTCCATTAAAAAAACTCTGTTTTAACTCTTCCTTTGTTGATGAAATAGGATAATCTAAACTTACACTTGATCCATCTGGATAAAATGCCTCTGCTTGCCCGCCAACAAAACCAAAGTCAGGGTTATCTATCAAAAACCTCAATTGTTGCTCAAGTCTCGTTGGGATGCAAATGTCATCATGATCCATCATCGCAACAAAAGAACCTTGCGCGTGGTCTATTCCAATATTTGAAGCAATAGCGATACCACTGTTTACCCTATTTTGTAACCAGACAATTCTATTATCATTATAGCTTGCAGCAATTTGCCCTAACCTTGAATTATCATTCGGGCTATCGTTTACAATTAAAAATTCAAAATTTGAATAAGTCTGCCCAAGTACACTTTCTATAGCTTCTCGTAAATAAATTTCATTGGTCTGATAAACTGGCATCACAATACTAATCTTATTATTATAAGTGATAACCCCACCTCTTAAACATTAATCTTGCTTCTTAAAATAGAGATTTAGACAAAAGTACATCTAAATTTCACAATTCTTTATCTTTTTACTGTTCTTTAGCAATATCGCGGATTAATTGCATTTCATCAATGATTTCATCGACATTATCGTTTACAGTAAGCGTTGCTTTAACAAGTTTCTTGAACATAGTTGGAGTTAACTGGTATGTTTCTTTAACATATTTTTCAATTTCTTTTGAATCTGATTTGAGTTGATCCATTGATTTTTGATTAATGGCATATTCGTCTATCGATTTACGTATTTTTTTAAGTACTTCTTTATCATTATAAATCGCACG
>SSGY01000160.1 GCA_008017145.1 Neisseriales bacterium | reverse complement strand
TCATAAAGGTTACTTTGTAACAGTATGATACTAAATGTAGAACACCGAACCAGCTATCGATATGCTGAAACTCTTTTGCGGAGTATTCAACTTATTCATTTAACACCTCGTGAAAATGAGCGGCAGCATGTTATTAGCTGGTCACTTGAGCTTCCAAGTAAAGGAGTTGTCAGTAAAGATTGTTTTGGAAATATAACCCATTACTTTACTCTGGAAGGGCGCTTTTCAGAACTTGAAGTTATTGCACGTGGCGTTGTAGAGGTTTTCCCATTCCGTGCTAATATGGAATTAGGAACATTACCGCTTGATTATTATCTTAGAATTACTCCGCTAACCGAATTAGGTGTAAAGCTGCGTAGTTTTGTTGATGAGTTTGTGCAGCAATATTCTGCATTCAAGTTAGATGTAAGTAATTCTTTGGCGATGTTAAATGCACTCTCTGCCAGAATTTTGCAGCTAGTGCCTTATACTAGCGGTGCTACTAGTGCCACTACTACTGCGCAAGAGGCTTTTGAACTTGGTGCTGGGGTTTGTCAAGACCATAGTCATATTTTCTTGGGGTGCTGCCGATATTTAGGTCTGCCAGCACGCTATGTTAGTGGCTATTTGCACACTGATGATAGTAGCCATTTGGCGAGTCATGCTTGGGCTGAGGTTTGGCTAGGTAGTTGGTATAGCTTTGATGTAAGTAACCAATGTGCTGCAGGAGAACAATATATAGAACTTGCCTACGGTTTAGATTTTTTAGATAGCAGTCCGATTCGTGGTAGTCGAATTGGCGGTGGAGATGAAACTTTAATGGTTAAATCATTAGTGACGGAACAATAGGGGTATTTATTAATGACGTATTGTGTAGCGATAAAAATTAAAGAAGGACTTATTTTTGCATCAGATAGTCGAACTAATGCAGGAATTGATAACATCTCAGTTTTTTGTAAAACTAGTCGTTTTGAAATTGCCGGAGAACGGCAAATTTTTTTACTAAATGCGGGTAATTTGGGAACTACTCAAGAAGTAGTCTCCTTATTGCGTAAAGAGGTTGAACGTGGAGCAGAACATAATATTCTTCAATTGGATTCATTGTTTGATGTCGCGCGTAAAGTAGGCGACACTGTTCGCGAGGTTATTCGGCGTTTACCTTCTTCTAGCTCAGGAATTGATTTCGGTTGCTCTTTTTTGGTTGGTGGACAGATTAAGGGTGAAGGGCAGCGTTTATTTATGGTTTATGCGGCAGGTAATTTTATCGAAGCAACCAAAGAAACGCCATTTTTCCAAATCGGTGAATTAAAATATGGTAAACCAATTTTGGATCGGGTAATTAACTATGACACACCGCTTGGCGATGCGATTAAATGTGCTTTGGTATCATTTGATTCAACCTTACGCTCTAATTTGTCAGTCGGTTTGCCAATAAATCTGAGTCATCTGCCACCTCAAATTATAAACCATGAAGATGGTGAGATTGAAATTGCTAAACCAATGACTACTTTGATTGATGAATCAAATGAATTATTTCAACAATTACGTCAAGGATGGTGCGATGGTCTGCAGTATGTTTTTAAGACCATTCCTAACCTTGATTGGTGGAAAAAATAGTCATTTGTTGGATATTGTTGCATATATAGATTTAATTGACTCTATTTAGGTGGAATTTGAGAGTCTTATGTGCCAAGTACGGTAAAATTGAGTCCTTAGAATAACCAATTTGTCATGGACTATGCAACTTAAAAAAAATCTTCTACGCCAGTTAAAAGCAATTCCAATTCTATATTTGATGATAGTCTTGATTTGGATGCTAGTTTTTGCTGCTGTTGCGTATCGCTACTTTCATGGTTCTTCTATCAGCCTTAAGGAAGATGCGTCGTTACAAACTTCCGGGGACAAGGATTATCTTAATAGTTCTACAATAAAATCAAGTTATTTAGATAGTGAATTTATTAATAATTTAGCAAAAGATACTCAAGATCAATTGTTAAATGAAAAGAGCGAAACCCTTGAAAATATTGATTTACAATTCAATACGCTTTATACTGAGCTTGGTGCGATTTCTTCAGTCTATGATGAGGCTACAAAAAACTATATACTTTTTTTAAATAATATTCCATTGGGGCAAGTGGCTAATCCATTGGTGAAATATGCGTTTTACTTAAAAAATAAGCAAATTATTTTAATTTTTGAAGCCGAAGATATTGGTAGTGATTCAGTTTATGTAATGCTTGATCTATCCTCAAGAAAAAAACGAATGTTGCATGAAGTTGGTAATTTTGAGAAACTACAAGCCGCTTCTTTGAGTAATGATAAATTGTGTGTTTATTTGAAATTTAACGACGCCAGAAAGTATAGCGAAAAAGATGGTGATTATCAGTTATATGAATATTGCGGGGCTGGTAGTTTTAATAAAATTCTTGATGTTAAATCAGAAGAATATTATCAACGTAAATTTGCAGGCATGACTGCTGCACAGGTGCTTCAGTTAGCTGAGCAAGATAAGTGCTATGATAATAAAACAAAGCGTTTGAATCTGAGTCATAAATGTGGTTATGGAATTAAATACTGTCACATTTTTAGATCTATAAAAGAGGAGAGAAACAGTACAAGCTATTTGGAGCTGGAACATGCTTGTGCAGATCGTGCTCAAACACGATTATTTCAATCACTTATGTTGAATTAAGTGCTAAGATATAAAAAAAGTCGTAATTACTTACGACTTTTTTTATATCTTAGCATTTAATAAAAATCTAGGCGTTACAGATTCGAGCTAAATCTTCGCTCGCAACACCAGTTGGACGTAGCTTGAATTTTTCAACCAAAATATTTACCACATTTGGTGTCAAGAATGCAGGAAGAGTAGGACCTAAATGAATATTTTCAAGCCCAAGATGTAGTAATGTTAATAAAACGGCAGCAGCTTTCTGCTCAAACCATGAAATTATTAGTGATAATGGTAATTCATTAACCCCACAATTAAACGCGCCAGCTAAAGCAACGGCAACTTGGATTGCAGAATAAGCATCGTTACATTGTCCCATATCCAATAGTCGCGGAATGCCGCCGATATCACCAAAATCATCTTTATTAAAACGATACTTACCACAGCCTAGAGTCAGGATAATGCTATCTTTGGGTGCTTGATGTGCAAATTCAGTATAATAATTACGCCCGCTTTTAGCACCATCACAACCACCGATAAGGAAGAAATGTTTGATTGCTCCAGATTTTACGGCTTCAATTACTTGTGGAGCTACACTTAAGACCGTATTACGTGCAAAACCAGTGGTAATGAATTTAGCTTCATCGGCATTATTAGTAAATCCCGGCGCAGCCAGAGCAGCTTTGATAACTGGTGTGTAATCATGATTCTCAATGTGAGGAATACCAGCCCAGCCAACTGCATGAGTAGTAAATAGGCGTTGATTATAACTATTTTGTGGCTGAATCAGACAGTTAGTTGTCATCACAATACTACCCGGAAAAGCTGCAAATTCAGCTTGTTGATCTTGCCAAGCACCGCCATAATTACCCACTAAATGCGAATATTGTTTAAATTTAGGATAGGCTAAGGCTGGAAGTAATTCACCATGAGTATAAACGTTAATTCCTTTATCTGCAGTTTGTTTGAGGATATCTTCTAGATCGTTTAATGCATGTCCACTTACCAAGATACATTTACCTTTAACAGGTGTAATGCGCACTTGTGTTGGTTCTGGGTGTCCATAGGTTTCGGTATGAGCTTTGTCTAATAGTTCCATAGTTTGGTAATTGGTAGCACCAACTTTTAATGCCCATTCCAAATAGGCATTAGCATCACTTGATTCGGTTGCCAGAAATACCAGACAATCATGAATTGAAGCATAGATTTGTGGATCAGTGTGCCCAAGCACCCGTGCATGATCGGTATATGCTGCCAAACCTTTTAGTCCAAATAGTACTAAACCGTACAATCCAGTTAAATCCTCGTCTAAATTTAATGAACGCATATCAAAACCAATTGCATCCGCTTGTTCAAGTAGACCATCCAAACTACTAGCTGCCTGAAAGTTAGCTGCGGCTAGTGTAGATAGAGTCGGTGTGATTTTTTGTGCTTCACAAGCTGCGATATAGTGTGCACGTAACTCATCCCGCAATCTCACGCTTTGGCGAATATAATCTTGCATTCTTTGCTGGTCAAAATTGACATTGGTTAATGTTGAAAATAATGCTTCACCGACAAATGCATCAACTGCTGAGTCAACCACACCTACAGTTCTAGCGCTTTGTGCGTAGATGCTAAGACCAGATAGGGCGTGGATTAGCAAATCTTGCAAATTAGCAGTGGTATTGTCTTTACCGCAAATTCCTAATGAGTTACACCCAACTCCAGTTGGTGTGCGTAAAGTTTGTTCACATTGATAACAGAACATAATTAATTTCCTTATAATAGTTGAGTGATTTAATTGGTTATTATCCTTGATAATTATGTGGGTATTATAGCAATACTTGTATATTAAATGCAACTATATTTATCGGTAGAGATGAAAATAACCAAGTTGGCAAAGAGTTGGTATAATTGGGGGCTTTGTTTCAAAAGCTTTTTATTTAAAAGAGAGTAGCGTGTTTAAACAGAATTCAATGTATTATTTATGGCATAACCAATTTTCAACAACAGATCGCAAAATTATTGGATCATTTTTATTTCAAACGTTAGTTGAGTATGCGATATTTTTTGCATTATTATCACATCATCATATAATCGCGATGATTATATTTGAAACTAACAATTGGTTTCCAGCAACATTATATTTTGACTTGTTATTTAGTGCTATTTTCTTAATTTCTTGTATTGTGTTTCTTTTAATCTTACGTACTAAAAGCATAGTTTGTCCTAATAGTACAATTGGTCGGTTGCTTTGTTATGTTCAGCTATCTTATCTGATATTCTTAACTTTAGGGTTGGATCTAATAAAACATTATGACTTATCTGCATTAGTAATTTTTATAGTGGTTTCATGCGTATTCGCTATTGGCTATGCTTATGATAAGGCTATTAATATTGGCGCATTATTCTCAATAATCAATAATCAATCAGCCTATATGTTTCTAGTTCAATCTTATTTTTTTTCATTGTCCTGTGGTTTGATTTTTGCTTCGTTCTTGAATAAATTTGCTACAGTTGCCATAAATTATCATATTGCATCATCGAAAATACCAATCATCATCTTATTATGTTTAAGTTTTCTTGCCTCGTATTATGCAAGTTATTTAGCTAAATTTAAACCTGCTTTAGAAAAAATACAGATCCAAGGTGTTTATAGATCGTTACTGTTGTGTAACAAAGAACTTTTTGCTAAAGTTGGTCTAAATATTCTTGTCGGAGCATTTTTAGTTAAATGGTATTTTACAATGCCACTATTTTTACAGTATTCAGAAAATTGGAGCTCAAAACATATTGCTGATGCAATTTTTATTGCTGCAACATTGTCTTTAATTGTAAATTGGTTTTTCTTACGGTTATTTAATCAATATGATGTACACACCCTTTTTATTTGGGTTTTAATTGTATTAGTGTTTACGGTATTATTTGTAGCCGTAAATCTATATTTTCACCATTGGGTGTTATTGTGTGTGATTTTAATGGCAGTTTTCTATAACTCACTACAATCTACAGTAAATAAGATTGTACATCATGATATCATTAAAATTGAAGTTAATATTATCCTCTTGATTATGGGTGGGGTAGTTAGTTTAATTTTATTTAGCTTTCTAGTTAGTGGAATGAGTGTTTTTCTCTCTAAACAAGCTGGTATTCGTTCACAGGCACTCGAAATGCCTATTTTATTATTAACTTTTATTATAATAGGTGTTTATAGTTTTTATCGCTTAAAACATCATCGCAAACAACGAGTTGAATTAGGAGGATAGAGTAATGCATGAATTTTCGTTATGTGAGGGCATTGTTAAACAAGTTTCACGGGCTAATGCTGGGATTTTAGAGAATATCAGTCAGATTACGATTGAAATTGGCAAGCTCTCAGGTGTGGATGTCGATTCACTCGTATTTTGGTTTCCAGTAGTTGCCGAAAAAATGGCTTGTGGACAAGTTAAGTTGGAAGTCTTTGAAGTAGATGGACTTGCATTATGTTCTAAATGTAATCAGCAATTTCTCTTAACTAATCTTTATGACGCCTGCCCACATTGCAACGCTTATGGTGATTACCAGATTTTACAGGGGCGTGAATTATTGGTTAAGTCATTTAGCCTGAATAAATAATTTAGGTAATCGGGTCGCAGCTATGACGTTTAGCATAATATAATCCAAAGCTACAAATCAGCAAAATTACTACCATGAAAATAAGTGGCGTTTGGTAAATTCCATGCCCAGATTGGATTGAGCTACTGATAATAATCGGTGCCATTCCGCCAAAAATAGTGAAGCCTACGTTATAACTCATTGCAACCCCTGTTAAGCGAATCTTAGCAGGGAATAGGCAAGTAATCAAGTAAGGTATAATCATTGCTGCCACGCCTTCCAAAATAGCTAATATAATTACTCCAGCTGCGATATGTCCTGCATCAATTAACCAATATGAAGTTGGCACCAATATTGCACTGGCAATAATTAAATTGCGTAAAATAATATATGGCGTTACGCGATTAGCTATTCGACCAGTAATATAGATGGTTATAACATTTAAGATCATTGCGATGGGCATAATTTGGCTGATTAAACGATTGTCAATATGCAGCATTTTGTGTAAATAAGTAGGCATAAAAATAATTGCAATTACCACCAATGACGACATAATTCCAGTAGTTGCAATTCCGGCAATCATTTGTGGCAAATTATGCTTAAATAAATAGGCTAATGGAAATTCTGGCTTATCATGGATTTTATTAAATGCTGCGGTTTCTTGCAGAGTTTTACGAATTTTATAACTAATCAGACATAACGCACCGCCAATGATGAATGGAATTCTCCAACCATAAGCCGTAAGTTGTTCGGTGTTAAAACTTAAATTTAGAAGTTGATTTATTGCCATCCCCAATAAGAGTCCGGCATTTACACCTGTCATGGTAATCCCAAAGCCACTTCCTCGCTTTTGTGGCATACTCTCACTGATATAGACATATGTACTTGGTAGTTCGCCGCCTAAAGCTAACCCTTGTAATAGTCGTAATAC
>SSGY01000191.1 GCA_008017145.1 Neisseriales bacterium | reverse complement strand
GTCTGTCACCAAGCGATCAACACTTATGTATAGCTCATCACCTGCAAATGATGAATAAGCCTGATAAGGTGAATTGCCATAGCCAAGTGGATTAAGTGGCAAGACTTGCCAAATCTTAAGCTGCATTTGATGAATAATATCAACAAACTTATAAGCCTCTGTCCCAAAGTCACCAATTCCATAGTTAGATGGAAATGATGCTACTGGCATTAAAATCCCTGCTGATCTCATATTAACCCCTCTTAAATTTAGTTTAAATCAATTTTCCAAATATCTTGGTTGTAATCACGAATCGTGCGATCAGAACTAAAATAACCTGCTTTAGCAATATTAACTAAGCTCATTCTGTTCCATTCTTCGCGATTTTCATAATCAGATAACATTTGATCTTTAGTTTTAATGTAATCGACAAAATCAATTAGTGTCATATACCAATCTTTGGTAATTAACTCATGATGTAATTGGTCTAAGCGCTCTTTGGTTCCAATAGCCAACATTCCGGGTGAATTAATAAAATCTACTGCACGTTTAATTAGTGGGTCATAGAAGTAGTAATCCCATGAATGATAACCATTGGTACGATATAATTCAATAATTGTATTGCTATCTTTACCAAAAGAGTAGATATTATCGGGGCCGACTAATTCAGCAATTTCAACATTCGCTCCATCCATTGTTCCAACTGTAACTGCTCCATTGAGCATAAATTTCATATTTCCAGTACCGCTGGCTTCTTTTGATGCCAATGAAATTTGCTCCGAAATATCTGCTGCTGGAATCAGCTTTTCGGCAACAGTTACGTTGTAGTTTTCCACGAAGACCACTTGTAGATGTGGGCTAACTTCTGGGTCATTGTTTATTAGTTGTTGCAAACATAAAATCAAATGAATTACATGCTTAGCAATAGTATATGCAGGGGCAGCTTTACCACCAAAAATAACAGTCAATGGGCGACTTGGTAGTTTTCCTTCTTTGATTTCCAAATATTTATGAATAACATATAATGCATTCATTTGCTGGCGTTTGTATTCATGAATCCGTTTAACCTGTACATCAAAAATAGACTGGGGGTTAAGCTCTATACCCGCTGTGGTCTTAATATAATCAGCAAATTGTTGTTTCTTCGTTTGCTTAATAACGCCTATTTGAGCCAGTACATTATTATCATCTTTATAGTTCATCAATTTATCTAATTCGAGTGAGTTAAATTTGAAGTCATTGCCAATTGTTTTAGCCAAGAAATCAGTCAATTCAGTATTAGATTGCATTATCCAACGTCTAAAAGTAATCCCATTAGTTTTATTGTTAAATTTGTTAGGATAAATATCATTAAATTGCTTTAACTCGCTATGCTTTAAAATTTCGGTGTGTAAAGCAGCAACGCCATTTACGCTAAAGCCATAATGGATGTCAATTCTTGCCATATGTACACGTCCATCATGATCAATAATATCAAGTGACGGATCGCTGTATTGAGCTTTAACTGCGGCATCAAGATATTTAATGATATTAATAATTGCGGGTGGTACAACTTTTTCTAAATAAGACAGTGGCCATTTTTCCAATGCTTCAGCCAAGATAGTATGATTGGTGTAAGCAATACTACGCTTAATAATTGCGGTAGCCTGTTCCAGTGATAGACCTTTAAGTAGCAATTGGCGAATTAATTCAGGAATTACTAAGGTAGGGTGAGTATCATTAATTTGAATAACTACGTGCTTATCTAATTCTGCGTAATCATATCCTTTGGCGTCCATTTCAGTAAAAATAAGGTTAACCGCATTGCTTACCATAAAGTATTGTTGAAAAATACGCAATAAATGACCAGCCTGATCACTGTCATCAGGGTACAAAAATAAAGTTAAGTTTTTCGTTATATCATTTTTATCAAAAGCAATTCCATCATGGACAATTGAAGTATCAATACCTTCAATATCAAACAAGCTTAACTTGTTAACAGAACCACGATAACCAACGACATCAAACTCATAAAGACAAGATTTAACTGTGAAATTGGTAAATTGAATATCATAGCTAACGTCTGTCTTGTTTAACCAGCCAGCATCTTCAATCCATGGGTTTGGTTGTTCACTTTGCAAATTATTGCTAAATTTCTGCTTAAATAAGCCATAATGGTAATTAAGTCCAATTCCACGGCCTGGAATTCCTAGGGTCGCAATCGAGTCAAGAAAACACGCAGCTAAGCGTCCAAGACCGCCATTACCCAATGATGGTTCTGGTTCAATTTCTTCAATTATACTTAAATGTTTGCCGTGTTCTTTAAGTAAATTATTGACATTATGGTATAGACCAAGATTAATCAGATTGTTAGAAAGCATTTTGCCAATTAAAAACTCACTAGAAATATAGTAAATTTTGCGTGAACCATCTAATTGTGGGCGAGTTGGAATTTGTTGTTTTACGTATTCAAGAAGGGCATAGTATAAATCGCGATCTGATGCATCGCTTAGGGGGCAGTTTAATTTTTTTTCTAGAGCTTGTTGAATTATTTCTTTTTCCATATACTGATTTCCAAATAAAAATTCTTATCATTAGTTTTTGATATTGGGTTGAGCCGATAATTTTAACACTGATACCAATAGTTGCCAGCGCTTATTTGACAGATGGCTACAAAATATTTGTAGCCATCTGTCACAGAAGATATACTTACTAAGTAAGTAAATTTAATTACTTAACAAAGCGCACGCTAAAACCAGCAAGTAACATAGAAACACCAGCCACTCCAAGCATAACAATCGCTTGTCCACCAACTAACGATAAAATAACGCCACCTAAGATACCAGCGGCTATTTGTGGAATAGTAATTGTGGCATTGAATATTCCCATATAAACCCCCATTTTATCTGCTGGCAAGACTGCTGATAAAATCGCGTAAGGCATTGCTAAGATTGCCGCCCAAGCAATTCCGATGCCGAGCATTGAAATCAGAAGTAAGTATTTGTCATGTATGAACACCATTGACAATAGTCCTATGCCACCAAGCATTAACGACCACATATAGACTGATTTACGGCCAAACTTATTCGCTAATTTTGTCATAAACATAGCATAGATTGCGGCAAATAAACTATAAGCGGCAAAAATAACACCGACCCAGTTACCTGCTTCATTGAATGCCGCAGAGGTTGAGTCTGTCGCTGCAGTATGCCAAACATTTCCCGCAATACCAGATGTAGTATAAACCCACATCATGAAGAGTGCAAACCATGAAAAAAACTGAACTATTCCTAATTTGATCATTGTCGGAGGCGTTTCTTTTAGCAATTGCATAAATGAAGTTTTAATTTTTGGCTTATCACTATCAAGATCGTGATACTGCGCATACTCTTCTGGAGGATATTCTTTAGTGGTAAATGCAGTCCATAAAACAGATAATAACAAGCAGCCTCCACCAAAATAAAACGACCAAATAACCGTAGGCGCTACTTTTTGACCTGCTTCAGGCACATTTGCTACGCCCGCCCAATTTAGGACAAAAGGCAACAAAGAGCCAATTACAGCGCCGACATTAATCAAAAAACTTTGGATTGAATAACCTAGATTACGTTGCTCTTCCGATACCATATCGCCAACTAATGCTCTAAATGGTTGCATGGTGATATTAAAAGCAGTGTCCATAAATAAAAGCATAAATGCGCCAAAAAATACTGGGTAAATAATGGCTGCAAAATGCTCAGAATTGGGCATAAAAAACATTGCTAGTGCAGAAATAATTGCACCCAACAAGATGAATGGAATCCTACGCCCCATTCTTGTCCAGAGCTTATCGCTAGATAGACCAACGATAGGCTGAACGATCAAGCCAGCAAACGGAGCAGCCAGCCAAAAATAGCTTAAATGTTCAACATTTGCTCCAAGCGCAGATAAAATACGACTAGTATTACCACCTTGGAGTGAATATCCAATTTGGACACCTAAAAACCCAAAACTTATGTTAAATACCTGCCAGAAACTAAGCTTGGGCATTTTGAGTTTCATTATTACCGCCTCTTTTAATGTGGGCTATTTTGTAATAGCACTGTTAAATTTGTGGTTGTATTTTAACATAATCTGAATCTATCAACTTTATGCTTATGCTACAAATTTATGCTGCAGTGCATGATTTTAGAGATAGACAACTGTAAGTTGCAGCATCAAAAATAGTTTATGTTATAATCAAGTTTGTGTGATGTAATAATGTGTTATCATGATAAAAAAGGATTTATTTGTGAAAGTATTAAAATTTATTTTTCTGTTTTTTGCTAGTTGTTTTGTGCTACAAGGGTGCGGAACATTTAATACAGATGATCAAGAATTAGACAGCCCAACAGTAGGCACAGCGCAAACTGGTGATCCAGCAGCATTTGAACACCGTAACTAGAAAGTCTATTCAAGCGTTATTAATGTTTGTAAATGAGCTTAATTTCGTAAAGTGCTTTCAGTCAATAATGAGTGATATGAGCTTGCCATGCATCATCCATTAAGTTTCCAATTAATGTTTTTGGGAATATTTGCGGTTGCCAATAATTTTAAATCCTTGGGAAAATTTTTGCAAATTTCGCAGGGTTTGTCTGATGTTGAGCAAATTCAGCTAAGCATTAATGCAACTTTGGCATCTTTAGTAGTAATGCTCGCAGCCTTATTTATTGGTGAGTCTTTGCTAAATTTTTTCGGCATTTCTTTAGATGCATTTCGTGTGGCAGGAGGTGTGATCTTAGCAATGCTTGGAATTGATATGATTCATGCGCGTAAGGCAATTGAAGAAGATGAGAGTTATAGTGTATCGCACACTTATTCCAAGGTTATACCCTCTGTAATTATTCCGATTGCGATTCCATTGACTACTGGGGCAGGAACTTTTTCAACGATAACAATTTTTGCGGATCAGGTAAGTGGTAATAATTTTTTATATTATCAGTTATTAGCAGCAATTTTATTGCAAGCATTGCTGATTTTTGTTGTATTTCGTTATTCAAGCAAGCTCTTACACGTTATGGGGAAAACAGGAATTAGTATTCTGACTCGAGTGGTTGGACTCTTCACATTGGCGCTTGGTATTCAGTTTATGACTATAGGTTTAAAGGTACTTTTTCCTGGCTTGGCGCTTCAATAAGATTATTGTGCGAGCAATATTTTGCATGGTGATCTTGATGTTTTCCGCGGCAGCAGAAAACGCTTCTTCTTTACTGGCAAAGCCATTGCTGATTGAAAAGATTGCACTGACGCCTTTATGATATAGCTCTTGCAGATTACCGCCCATCTTTCCGCAAATAATAATGAGCGGCTTATTATGTTTTTTACAGAGTTGTGCAATACCGCTAATTGTTTTTCCATAAGCAGTTTGTTCGTCAATTGCACCTTCACCACTAAATACCAAATCGCTAGCTATAATTTTTTCTTCAAGCTGACAGAGCTTAGCCACGATTTCAATTCCAGATTGAATTTTACCGTTTATCAATAATAAGCCAGCACTTAAACCACCAGCTGCACCGCTGCCTGCGATGTTTGATATGCTAATTCCACAATCTTCAAGGACTACTTGTGCGTAATTACGTAATGCTGATTCTAGCTGTACTATCATCTCGCAAGTAGCCCCTTTTTGTGCCGCAAAGATATAACTAGCACCATTATTGCCAATTAAAGGATTATTTACATCACAAGCAATAATTATTTCTGTATTGACTAAACGTTGATCTAATGATGTTAAATCAATATGTTGTAAATTATTAAGATTAACTCCGCCTAGTTTTATCTCGTTTCCATGGTGATTAGTTAATCTAGCGCCTAATGCGTGTAACATACCAGCACCGCCATCATTAGTTGCACTGCCACCAAGACCGACAATTATTTTAGTGACTTTATGCTCTAGCGCGCTTTTGATTAATTCACCAACGCCATAAGTAGTGGTAAGTAAAGGATTACGCTCTTCCGTCTGAAGTAATTCTAATCCACTGGCTTGAGCCATTTCAATGACAGCCGTAGCTCCGTTGTCGATAATCGCGTAGCTGGCAATTGCCTTATTGCCGATAGGATTACTTACTTCAAGGCTAACCAACTTTCCATCTGTGGAAGCTAAAATTGTTTCGACAAAGCCTTCGCCACCGTCCGCAAGAGGTAGTTTGTTAATTTGCGCATTTGGAAGAATGTGCAACAATCCATCAGCCATATTGTCGCACACCTCACTAGCACTCATGCAGTCCTTAAATGAATCAGGGCAAAGCAGGATTTTCATCTGAAGCAGTTTCTCTTAGTCGTCATTTCGAGTATAATAGCCTTGAGTTTAAAAAATTATTTTTGTTTTACCCATAAGCTTTTCGGTAACATACAATGAATTTCATAGTCGCTGCCTTGGTAGTGTGGTGCTATTCTGCAATCCATAGTTAGACTAAGTAAAGAATAAACATCAATTTGTTGCATATCCTTGAGTTTTGATATTTTGGTAATCATTTCCCATGTTGCATCCTTAATCGCTTGTATGGCTTGTGGATTTTTAGCGTAAGTCACATATTCTTTGTCATTGTCTTTTATTGGTAGTGGTGCTGGTTTTGCTGCATTTGGGTCTTTAGGAATCAGACAATATGCGCCGTTTACTTCATCTACAACCTCAGCAACAGGGCAGTTCCAGTTGCGATACATCAATTTTTGTGCTTGATCATAGCTTACTTTACGATTCTGCATGATGAAATTAGTAGTTTGTGACTCAAGAATTGTAATTGCTTTATTAAAGTCTTGATCATAGCCAACAGTTACCCAGTCAGTAGAGGTTTCGGCTAATGGCCATTCTAAATTTTTGTTCTTAATCACATCAATAGTGACATTTAATTCAGAGAATGCAGTTTCAATTGCCGTTAAATTAACTTCGCCATTACCTTGTCCTGCATGAGAATCTCCAGTTCCCAATAGTGCACCAGAAACAAAAACTGGTAGGTATAAATTAGTTCCTTGGGTAATTGGCGGTAGATCCATATTGCCACCAAATTTTCCAGGAGGTACGGTATCAAATTGACCAGACTCAGCACGTGCTACACCAATCGTTCCAGGGAATGGGTGAAGCGGAACAATGATACCGGGAACAAACTGCATTTGCATTTTGTCAGTATCTAAATAGAAATATCTGATTTGTCCATCCGGGAATTTTTCAGGAAGAAGACCTTTGCCGGGTAAGCTATTGTTTGATGCATATGGGCGTGGCATGATTTTGTTAAAGTGAATGCGAATTACGTCGCCTGGCTCTGCACCTTCAACGTATATCGGTCCAGTTATGGTATGTGGACCACGTCCCGGAACTGCATTGTTCATTTTGGCAACTTGATTGATACTAACACCTGGGACAACTTGATTATCTGAGGCGGCATCGGTTTCAATTACAACGCTATCACCAGATTTAATCCTTAGAACAGGAGGTTGATCTTTGTCGAAAATTCCCCATTGCGTAGTTGCTGGTGTAGCAGGTAAAAGATAGGTCGTAGATTGATGCTTTTCTGCCACTTTTTGAGCAATCATTAGATTTTGGTTGAGTCGTCCAGGTAAAAATGACAAACAATTTTCACTTTCTGTTGCATAGCAAAACTGAGTAGCAGCTAAGCTATAGCAGCCAAAACCTAACAAAAGACTTAGTTTTGATTTCATGGCAGCATCCTTTTTCTATTCCTTAAGTTGCAAGGTAAAATTTTATTGAGTAGTTTAGCATTAAGTATAAAGCTATGGGCAAAATATTTATGTTCAAGCATGATAAAATAATGCTCAATATAACTATATGGTGAAATAAAAATGAAAATAATTGATTTACGCAGCGATACGGTAACTAAACCTAGTGCAGGAATGCTTAATGCAATGATGAATGCTCCTGTGGGTGATGATGTTTTTGGCGAAGACCCTACGGTTAATTTGCTTGAACAGCAGATTGCTGAGTTAAGTGGAATGGCTGCAGCTGTTTTTGCACCCACTGGAACTCAAAGTAATTTATTAGGGTTATTAGCTCATTGTGGTCGTGGTGATGAATATATTGTTGGGCAATCTGCACATACTTATATGTGGGAGGGTGGTGGTGCTGCAGTATTAGGCAGTATTCAGCCACAGCCGCTTGATTTTAATGCTGATGGTACGCTGGATTTGGAAAAAGTGTATCTTGCAATCAAACCGGATGATGCTCATCATGCGCGAACTAAGCTACTGTGTCTGGAAAACACCACTGGTGGCAAAGTGTTACCTTTGAATTATTTGCAACAAATCCCACCGTTTTGCCGTGATAATAAATTAGCTAGTCATTTGGATGGTGCTCGGGTGTTTAATGCTGCAGTTAAGCTTGGTGTTGATTTGCAGTCAATCACTAAAAATTTTGATTCGGTATCAATTTGCCTGTCCAAAGGTCTTGGTACGCCAATGGGATCAGTACTGTGTGGGTCTGCCGAATTAATCAAAGAAGCACGTAAATGGCGTAAAATGCTCGGTGGCGGTATGCGCCAGGCTGGAATTATGGCAGCAGCCGGAATATATGCATTAGAGCATAATATTGAACGATTGGCAGAAGATCATAGTAATGCAGAACTATTGGCACATGAGTTAGCGCAAATAGATGAGATTGAAGTAATTGCGGTTAATACCAATATTGTATTTATTAACTGATGTTACGCACGGAGATGTGCAAATTGTGTAAAATAGTGATGTTCATTTATCGGAGATAGCCATGAACAACATCTTTGATCTTTACACCGATTATTTACAAATATCACTTGGTTTAGCAACAG
>SSGY01000232.1 GCA_008017145.1 Neisseriales bacterium | reverse complement strand
ATTTAGAGCGCCATTTATAAAATGTTGCACTACTTATGCCATTGCTACGACATACTTCTGTGACTGGCATACCACTTTCTGCCAATTTTAGAATATTGATTATTTGTGATTCAGTAAACTTTGAGTTCTTCATTTTTAATACCCTTCTTGGTGTTAGTCGATATTGTAAATCTCTCTACTTATCAATAGCACTTTTTTTAGGGGGTATTACCTTAGGAACTACACTTGCTAAATTAATTGTTGCCTTACCTGTAGTTACTACTGATCTAGCATATGTGATCGTTACGTCTGAAGTATTACCTGCTGTTATGCTTGTGGTTGCACTTGGTGTATATGTAACTGTGGTGCTTGGAATTGTTGAACCTGAAACTGTATAACTATCGGCATTTAAATCTTGAATAGGCTGATTATACTTTCCACCTAAAGAAGTTGTCGGTACCTGGAAGTTTTTTATAATTTTTCCAGCGGAATCTGTTATATTAATATTCAAGCCGTCACAATTCGTAGTTCCTTTGCAATCTGTATCAGTTGTATCTACTATCACATTTAATGATCCAGTTGTAACTGGTGCTGGAGTCGGAGTCGGCGTTGGGGTAGGTGTTGGCGCCGGAGACGCACCATTAATGGTAAAAGTGGCTTTTGCTATATCACTCTCAAACTCAGAACCAAATAGCTGGAAACCGCCTTGAAAAGTCAAGGTCTGATTTGCGGGAACTGCCAATTTACCAACATCTGCTGCTGTTATATTGGCAATTTGCTGATTGCCGTTACCTGCCATAAATGCTAATTGATAACTAGTATCGTTAAACCACCAGTTATTCAGCGTTCCAACTTGAATTGGTTTACCGTTAGCATCCTGTGCCGTAAAACTGATAGTTGTACCTGCCAGACTTTGGTCACTATTACATGCATTTTTTATATCGACCGTAGCATTTACCCACCAGGCAGTTCCAGTTAAAGTTACACCTCCGCTCAAACAGTTACTGCTGCTAAACAAGCTTGGTGAACTCTTAGCACTAATTGGCGCCC
The DNA here is from genome assembly GCA_008017145.1 of Neisseriales bacterium. Next base: position 7,825 of record SSGY01000232.1, on the reverse strand, counting down.
CGGTTAAGTTTTGACCACCACCTGTAGTCGCACTATTACTTCCACCACCACACGCTGCCAATAAAAGACTGCTTCCTGCTGCGATTGATACTGCCAGCGTATTGAATTTGCGTTGTTTTCTCATCCGATTTTCCTCTCTGATTTTATTTTATTATTCGTGCATAAACAAATGCACATTTACCCTTAAGAAGTAATGCATTGTATCAAAGCAAAATTTTGCGATATATCGACAATTTTGTACAATTATTATAAATCTAGGCTTAATTAGCTTAAATCATCGATTTTCAGCGTAGCTAACACTGTTATAACGGCTAAAATACGTTACTTTATGCAACACCACAACTCTTAGAAATAAAGAATGAGCCGCTAATAGCTGCTCATTCTTAGATTTAGATTACTTACTTGAGTTATTTATTTGACTTGCTTTTCATTGAGTTGATCAATGAAATTGACGAATTATTAATAATCTCATTAGTTTTAAAAAATATAGGATTGGAAATGATCAGATAAAAATCGCGGATGATACCACACAATAACCCCATTACCCAGCCGCGATTTAGCACCTAGGCTGAGTAAATGGTGAGAGAGTTTATGAATTTATAATTTCTTTACTTCACATGCCGCAGTTCCATTACTATTATCAGTTGCATTAAAGATAATATTGTATGTATTACCAGCCTCAAAAGTATAAGTTGGATTAGTTCTACATTTGAATGAGTTAGTTACTTTCGCATCTTTACCATTATCTTGGTAACCATTAACCTGTATTGATGCCGTAAATGAACTCGTCCCATCACTAAATAGACTATCTAACGTAGGACTGTATGAAACCCCAGGTGTGGCAGGATTTTGTGATGATGGAGCTGTGCCCCACAATTGATATATTTGAGGTGTAATTGGCTGATCCCATTGATTACCAAACACATAATAGCTACCATTTACGATTAAACTCACAGAGCCAAAAACATATTTATTTGGAGCATCAGGAGCATTATTAGTTACTTGCAAAATAAAATATGGTGTTGAAGGAGCCGGAGCAGCACCAAAAACAGCATTCGTAAATGCTCCTTTTCCATATGCTGTATTTTCAGCATTATACAAATTTGCCGCATAATCCATATTTAGCGACCATACCATGATACCAGCAAAATTACTATATGCTGAGTTGTCAACCATTGAATCAATATCTGCTTTTAATTGATTTAATACTGTTTGTTGCTCTGCTACTGTTGTGTTATTGCTAAATGGAGTATACCAACCAGCGTATTTATTTGCAACTGCACCCATCACTATTTTGGTTGATGAAGGAATACAAAGGCTTGAACCAGAGCATTGTGTTTTAACTACAGAATTTAAAGCTTTGACTGTATTTTTAAAAAAATGAACATTTCCTTCATCTGCTTGATCTACCGTAAACCCTCCAGTATTATAGCCTTGCACAAACAGATAATCAATACTTCTTGCATTCAATGCTGACTGATAGACGTTTTGTCTAGAGAGGTCTGATGGAGTGCCACCGCCGCCAGAAGTTAAAACCATATTAGATGGATTAGCAGAATCAATATTATTACCGCTGTTCAAATATACTTGAGGCGCAGCAGCAACTTTTAAACCTTGCTGCTTAAACAAGTTAGCTAAACTAGCGACAGTGTTTCCGTCAATCCCTTGCTCTAAATCAAGATCAACTCCATCTATTTTAACAGTATTTTTGCTATTGAAATCATTAATTTGAGCAATAATGTTACTTGCAATTTGTGAAACAGTGTTTGCATTGAATGTTTCAGGTTTAGCATATTCTCCGCCAAGGCTTAAAAAATTTACTGTGCCAGAAGTTTCGCTTCTCATTGCCTTTTGTATTTGTTTAGACTGAGCATCTGGCATAGCCCTAGTTGTAACATCTGCAAATCCAAAGACAATTACATTAGCACTAGCAAAGCCAGTATTTGGTATTGCATCATATGCAGTCGCAGCGCTCATATCAACATATGCCGCCTTAATAAGATTTCTAGCTGCGGTTACTTGCACTTTATCTTGTTGAGCAGATTGTAACTGAATACCTTGAGCATTTACATTTGAGCTATTACCGCTATTACATCCAGCTAGACCACCCAATACGACACTACTTAAAACGGCTAAAGTTAAACTTCTTTTTTTCATTTTGACCTCTTCTCAAATTTATATAATATATTAGTTTTACTAACACTGGAAGGTTTTTGGTAAACCTTCGTTTGCATAGAAGAGATTATAATTCAGGGTTTGTTATTTACGATATAGACGTTTCCGTATATAGCTTATGCATTTTTGTTTAATTGGTGTGATTTTTGAAGCGCATAAAAAAGGAGCAGCTGTTAGCTGCTCCTTTTAGGACGTAAATAATTAACTTAAATCATTATTTATTTAACTCAGTTTTCATCGCATTAATTAATGACATAGTTGGATTATCAACGGCATCACCATCAATTTCCCAAACCATTACTCCACCATAACCATTAGCTTTTACTTTCTGCGTTTTGAAAGTTGCTGTTGCAACATTATCATAAGTCAGGAAGATATTTCCTTGCGGCGTAGCTCCGTATGCCCATGGCTCTTGAGCTTGGGAACTTAACTGATTAAATGTTGCACTACCTTGGTTAACAAAAGTCAAGGCTGCAATAGTTGCACCATTATTGTTACACGCAGCGGAATTAATGATACAGTTGTATAAGAATACACCAGTGGCACCAGAGCTTGCATCATCGTTATCACCACTAGGAACGCCAGTTACAGTTTGATATAAACCATAGTTATTCAAACTAGCTACTTTCATAGAACGACCGTAAGCAGGAACTCCCAATACAAGCTTGCTAGATGGAACACCATAGCCAACATAAGCATTCATTGCATCTTGGATGTCATACTTAGTTGCTAAATGCGGACTATTTGCTTCCATTCCCCAAGGAGCTTGGAAATCACTAATCGCATCAAAAGCACCATGCATATCATAAGCCATTACATTGATGTTATCAACTAGACCAGCGATAGTTTTCCATGCACCAGGTACTGCTGTTTCTGTTGCCTGAATCTTATCCAAGCCAGCTACTACAGCAATAGTCAAACGATATTTTTTACCATCTTGTTGACTTGCAGTATTTAACGCATTACGTAGAGAAGTATAAAGTTTGATTTGTGCAGCAGCAGGAGCCACTGAATAATCAGACCACCATTCCCAGTCAATATCAATACCATCATAACCAGCAGCACGCATTGCAGCCACTGACTGTTTAGTAAAGTTCGCAATCGAAGCATCTGAAGATGTCAACTGTGCAAACATTGGAGCGGTAGTAGCACCAGCATTAGTCCAGCCACCAAATGAAAGAGTCGCATGCATGTATGGATACTGTAACATTGCTTTAGACAAAGTCGGCATTTCATTTTGATCAGCCCAAGCATCTAATGATTTAACATCACCAGTTGCTGGATTAAATCCAATAAAGGCATAGAGAACTTCGTTCATATTCGCAAATGGCACTTTACTCAATGGGAATTTTTTACCATAACGCGCCCAATCAGGGTAATAACCAGAAATAATTTTTCCATTACCTGGGTCTTTACAGCTCGTTGAAGAGCATGGCTGAGTAATATTTAAAGTACTACCATCAATACTAACACCACTCACAATACCATATTCAACACCAGATAATACAGTGGCACCACCGCTTAACCCGCAACCAACCGCAAGATTTAGATAACCAGGAGTAACTTTACCACTCCAATCAGTGCTGTCATTAGCAGTAACAGTAGTTTGATATAAGCTTCCAATCGCTTTGGTTGTCGAAGTAACTCCACCCCAAGTGCTTGTAAAACAATTACCCGCAACTGTTGGTGCAAAATTAGTAGTAATTACGGCTGTTTTCGGATTTACAATTGCTGTATTTTGTGTAATCGTCACAGTAGCCCCTGCACCACCTTGATATCCTGCAGTATAATCATAGTTGTTAGCAGAGACTGGTTTAGCAGCAAATGCAGCACTAATGGTTTTAGCAGCATTAACAACACCAGTATCAGTGATCGGATTAGTTACATAACTATTACCACTAGCCGCTACTGAAGTTCCAAGATTTAAGCCACTTTCAATTTTGTAAACTGGTGAACTATTTGCCAAGCTTGTGTAATTCACGTAGCTATATTTATTTGCCGCATCAGAGAAAGTTACTCCTGCTGTATCACCAGCTGACATACCACTAATTGCAACTGTTACATTTTTCTTAGCAATAGTTGAAGCTTTCATCGGAATCGCTAATGCTGTAGTTTGTGCTTTCGTAATAGTTAATGCTGGTAAACCACTTTCAACATAGTATAAACCTTGTAATGGATCTGCAATACCTGTTGTCATTTTTACTACGTAAGCATGAGTACTGTCACTTGTTGGTAAATCCTCAGTGGTAAATGAACCACCTTGTTTTACTGTATAGCTATTCACTACCGCACTTGATGCCTTAGTATTTAATATCTGAACTTGAAGATTTCCAGTATAGTTAGGAACTACACTTGCCAAGTTAATTGTTGCTTTGCCTGTAGTAACTACTGGTGCGCTATACTTAATTGTTACATTTGAAGTATTGCCCGCAGTTATACTTGGCGTTGCATTTGGTGTATATGTAACTGTAGTACTCGCAATCGTTGAGCCTGCTACAGTATAACTACCTGCATTCAGGTTACTAATTGGCTGAGTATAAGTTCCACCCAAAGATGCCGCTGGTACGGTGAAGTTGGCAACACTAGTTCCAGCAGAGTTTGTTACATTAACACTCAAACCATTACACGCCGTAGTGCCAGTACAACCTGCTGCACTAGTATCCACTACCACATTTAAGGTTCCAGTTGTAACTGGTGCTGGAGTAGGAGTAGGCGTTGGTGTCGGCGTAGGACTTGGCGTCGGCGTCGGCGTAGGACTTGGCGTCGGCGTCGGCGTAGGGGTAGGTGATGCACCATTAATTGCAAAACTACTTTGCGCTGTTGCATTATCAAATGTATTTCCAGTTAAATTAATACCACCTTGGAATGTAATCGTCTGATTTGCAGCAATTATTGGACTACCATTTCCTGCGGTTACGTCAGCAATTTGCTGATTGCCATTACCAGCTTTAAAAATTAATTGATAACTTGTATTATTAAGCCACCAGTTATTTAGCGTACCCATAGCTACAGCATTACCCTTGCTGTCTTGTGATGTAAAGCTAATTGTTTGACCAGCAAGACTTTGTTCGCTTGCACAGGTGTTTTTAATATTAACAGTTCCGCTTACATACCATGCCGATGTTCCTGAAAAATCTACATTTCCTGTCAAACAACTATTGCTGCTAAACAAACTTTGGGGATTTTTGGCGCTAATCGCTGCACCAGTTAAGTTTTGACCACCACCTGTAGCTGCACTATTGCTTCCACCGCCACACGCGGCTAGTAAAAGACTGCTTCCGGCAGCAATTGATACTGCCAGAATATTTAATTTATGTTGTTTTCTCATTTAATTTTCCTCTCTAACTTCTTAGTATCTATTGTTTTATGTACTTATTTAACGCACATTTTACCAATAAGTAAACCATTGTACCAAAGCAAGTATTTTTTGTATATAGCTATTTTTGCATAACATTTATACATTTTTGTATAAATACCAATTTGCTATTGATTATGTTTGACTTTCCATGCCTCCAACAACGACTAAAACGTTATTCAGAGTTCAAGTGCAAAACACAAGTAATAGATTAAACTATTACTTGGATTTTGCTAGTATTAGCATTAGCAGTTTGATATATAGAATTAGGCTATTGTATAAATGCGTAAATCCTAAAGGATATTAAATTGAAATAAAAATATGCTATATAACCTGTTAAACTTATTGCTTACAATATAACAAAAGGAAGAGCACCGTACAATGGAAATCATAAATATCAACTCATTTCAAATTATTGGAATCTCAATTAAAACAGCTAATAATGACTTGGAAAAATTACAACACGATATGCAAGGTTTATGGAATAAATTTATCACAGAAAGTATTGCCGATAAAATCCCTAACAGGATCAGCAACGATATCTATTGTGTTTATACCGATTATGATGGTGACTATACAGAGCCCTATGTAGCAATACTAGGTTTCAAAGTGGAAAATCTCGACAATATCCCATCAGAACTAAGTGGAAAATCTTTTGCTGGAGGTAATTATATTAAAAAAGTGGCTAAAGGTAATTTATTTAATGGAATTGTATATGATGCATGGAAAGAAATCTGGGCTTTAGATATTCCGCGAGCATATCATGCAGACTTTGAAATTTACGGAGAAAAAGCTGGTAACCCCGAAAATGCGGAAGTTGAAATATTGGTAGGCGTTGAAGAAACGTAATAAATCAATTTATACTTAAAAAGAGTAACCCTATAAAGCTACTCTTCAGAAATAATAATCTCATCATCCAATAAATAACTTCCGGGTTTAAGAAATTGCCGTGGGATAAATAAATGATATTTATAACTAAGCGCAATTTCAATCAACTGCTCTTTAGTTTTTACTGCAAAAATATATTTGAGATTTTCTAAATGGTCGTTGACTCGTCCGGCAGAAATTTTATGCCCAAGCGTTGCCAAAATTGAAGCAATTTCACTATATGAGTATTTTTGTAAATATAAAAATAAAACCATATGCTGACGCTGAGTAAGTTTGTATTTTAATGGCTCAACCTGTTCTGCGTTAGCCATACCAAAGCTAATATTGTTTATCTTGTAGATTAAATTTAAAATATGTGGATGCATAAAATTACGCATACAACAAAATATACCTACAAAATTTCCAGTTGCTGGATTAATTATTGGGCGCTTAGTGACAATAAAAATTTTATTATGCGTATTGATATACAAGAAACGGTGCACTTTTCCACTATCACGGATCAGTAAATCTTGTTCCAAAAATATTTTATCAAAGTTCGCCCGTCTTTTGTCTCCCTTTATTCTGCCACTAAGCCCGCCCGCTACATCGGCTGCTACTACCTCAGGTTTATCAGGGTAAATTAAGTCTAAATAACCTTTTGAAACATAGCGAAACATAAAATCATAATCTTTAACAAAAGCTATTTCGTCCAAATTATTGCCAAATACAATATCGACTCCCGAACAATAATGTTCAAAGTATACGTCATCTGCAAAAGCTTTATTCATTACACAACCACCTCTTTACATTCCATAATTTTAATTAATCAATACCGCTATTCTAACATAATAATTGAGTATATTAACATGTTATCCGACTATTATGAGTTAAACCTATTTTAGCTATCCATAGTTTATTTTTAAGTAATCTCATGTAAATAAGCCCCGAAGGGCTTATTTACATGTTTTAGAATATCATCAGAATTACCATTTAGGGAATTGTGGAATTGAATCCTCCTTGATTCCGATGATGTCATTATTAGCGCTATCCTTTTTGATCGTCCAAGTGTTGGTAAAGTCAAAGCCTTTACTCACTAGGAACGTTTTCTGAGTAGCGGCAGTATTGCCAGTTAATGTGGCTACCCATGCTGGATTAGCTGCTGTGATATACGTCGCACCTGCTGGTAAAGCGTAGAATACATTGCCACTATTAACATAGTTACTCAAATTTACTGATGTTAATGGACTTACGTAATTAGTGGTAGTCGTACCATTAGTATATGCGATGGTAGTCATGTCAACAGCTTTATTTATCTCTGATTTGGTTACAGTAGAAGCAATTCCAGAGATACGATTAGCACTCTCTGCCGGATTGACTGAAGTTGAAATTACTCCTCGTACTATTACATTTGATAGCTTATCTTCATCT
>SSGY01000037.1 GCA_008017145.1 Neisseriales bacterium | reverse complement strand
TCTGTTTCTGTTGGCAAACGCCAGTCTGATTGCCCACAGAGCTTGTTAGTTGCTGCATTCATATTATTAATTGCAGTATTAACATCTGACCACTTTCCGAAGCTGTTTAAGTTTGCAGTTGTATTTGCATAATTTGGTTGAGCTATTGGAGGACCATTCGAGGTTGATTTAAAACCAATGATTCCGTTTTTTGCCCATTCCAGTCCAGTTAGATTATCTTTTCGAGAATCAGCACATGCCCCACCACCACTTTGCGTTCCTGCTTCAAAGCGAGGGTTGACTGAACCACCACTACCCCAAGTTATCCCTGTATTACTTTCAGTTGCTGAACCTTCCATCGGGGCAGGTAAGTAAACGTACGGTGTAGTTATGATATAACTAATTGTATTACCACTTACCCCAGTTCCACTTATTGTTGCTCCATTAGTTGCAGATAACGTGATCTGCGTGCCATTTGGCGTATATGGGTCAAACTCAGGTAACCCTACAGTACTATTATCAAAACCTGTATACCATGGGATTATGGTAAAGTTACAGCTTGCCGTACCCCCGACGGTCAAAGCGCATGGACTTGGATCTGACACTATCGTCCCAGTAACTGAATTATTCAATGTAGCAGTTAACGTTGAACTGCCAACACCGCTAATCGTTGCCGTAAAAGTTATCGGTGACGTCCCCATTACACTTGTCGGAGTATTACCCGTGAGATTAGTGATTAATATAGAAGTACCATTATAGCTACTTGGTAGCGTTACATTATAAGCTTGCGAAAAGCCGCAATTAGTTCCATCGGTACATGCTGCCCATGGGCTACTACCACTCCAGTTAAGTACCGCTTCCTTATGCGAACTATCTGCATTTCCTGCCATACAGTCACCAGCTACAGTGCCAGGACCGCCGCTATCTGCAGCATAGTTATAATCAAAACGCATCGACTGGACTAGATTGCTCTCAAACGCAGCATATAGTGCGCCACAACCACCAGGATACTTTCCACATAGCGCATAGTTTGAGGCTCCTGTACTGGTATATGTTCCAGCTGGGAAAGTTACTCCGCTACCGCCATTTAGAGTAACTGTTTGCTGTAATCCACCACTTTCGCAGCTATTATTACTAAAAAACTTGATCTCAATACTACTAAAAGTAGTACTACCATTCACCGTAAAGGATTGCTGGCTATTGCTGGTAGCTTTTACTTGCTGACCTGAAGGTGGCGCGTAGGACAGCATCAGCTTATATTCTGCCAAAGGGCTGCTATTAGTACCTAGGGCGTTACTACTACTGCTATTTCCGTTACAGGCTGTCAGTAAAATTACCCCCCCTACAGTTAATGGCAGATACAATCCAAATTTCTTCATCGTGGCAATTCCTTCAAATTATTTCTCCCTTGATTCATGAGCTGTAACAGCTATTAATTTGGCGCTGCAAACAGACCATCATACAAGCCTTCGACAAAGCCCCGCAATCGCAGTTGGCTGATCTCCAGCTGGCTCAGAAGGTTGGTGGTAAAGTTTAAATTTACTATTGGAATATCAGACTATTTTCATATACGAATTATAACTGATTTTTCATAAAGATACAAAAAAAGACCGTCAATAAATGACGATCTTTATAATAAATATTATTCTATCTTCTGTCGTTACCGGACAATGCAATAATAATCTGCAACAAGCTAGTAAATAAATTATACAAGCTAACATAAATGCTCAGCGTAGCAGAGATATAATTAGTTTCACCACCGATAATAATTTGGTTAACTTGCCATAAAATCATCAATGATGAGAAAATAACAAACGCACCACACAAGATTAACTGCATCATCGGCGTATGGAAGAAAATCATTGCTATCATTGAAATCAAAATCACGATCCCACCGATTGCTAAAAAGTTAGTTAAAAATGGCGTTTCGCGCTTGATCGTAAAAGCAATTGCACTCATCACAAAGAATACCGCTGATGTTAGCACTGCGGCTAATAAAATTAGTTGGCTACCATTTGGAATGCGTAATGCCACCTGAAATAATGGTCCTAAGAGCAAGCCCATCAAAAGCGTAAATGCCATCAACCACACGATTCCAGCAAAGCTATTACGATTTTTTTGTACCATGAACATCAGGAAATACATCCCACCAATCAAAAGCAAAGTTCCCATAATCGGGCTGCCCAATAAAAAGGCAAACGACATATTAACCCCAATCAAAGCACCAATTGCCGTTGGAATCATTGATAACGCTAATAATAAATAAGTATTCTTCAAAACTTGCTGGCGAATTTCTGCTGATGGTGCCGCCATCGCATACTGTTGTTGCTGATAATAGTTGTTCATATATATTCCTCAATAAAAAACTTACTAATCCTTGTTATTATATAGTACTTTGCCCTCAAAAATCAAGCATGTGGATGCTTATTTAGTTCCAATCTGCAAGATTTGTTAGTACAACAGCTTATAACATTAAATTTAGAACTATAATAAGCAATTTTTTCTATGGCAATTCCAGCTGAATTATTTATTTTACGCTCGGATAAACTAAAGCGGCATGTACAGCCTTAATCACGTCCAATCGACCAACACTTTCTGGCAAAGTTCCTTTGCTTTTGAGCTTGTCGACGAATGCAATCCGTTTATCAGCAGCAATTGGCTTAGCCGTAGATTTAAGAATTGAAATAATCTCTTCTGGGGTTAACTTAGGATTTGCAGATAACATATCAGCCACAGCAGCAGTAACCAACGGTGCTGCCAGAGAAGTTCCATTTTTCCAACCGTAGCCAAAACAAGCAGCACCACTACAACTACTATACTCTTGCTTTGCAGCATAAGTAGTAGTCCAAATGCCAAATCCATCTGTATTATTAATCTGAAAATCACCACCAGATGCGGCAATTGTTACATCACCGGCATTACTATAGCTAGCAAGTTGCCCTAAAGGATTGAGTGCTGCAACCGTAATTACGTTTTTAGTACTATCTTTACAAACGGCAGGAGCTTTTAGCCAATAGTTTTGACCATTATCATTTCCTGCAGTAACAACAGCAGTAATGCCAGCATCATTTAATTGGTTAAAGGCTTCCAAATACTCTACAGGGCAACCATTACTATCTCGCTGATCATAATTATTGGCTTTATCGCTAAAGCTCATGTTAAGAACTTTTGCAGGATGCGGGTTTTTAATGGTTGGATGGATTCCGCCAGCCCACAGCATGGCAGCAATAATATCGCTAAAGTATCCAGCCCTAGCACCTACTCCCTTACCAGACATTCGTACAGGAACCACTTTGGCATCTGGTGCGCCACCAGTATTGGCACCAATACCACTGCCTTGTCCAATGATTGCGCCTATTACGTTAGTGCCGTGCCACGAACTATTTTCTGTCTTAGTTTTACTCTTAAAATAATATTTAATGTCATCATCATTTAAAAAATTACCAGTATCTAAACCATCTGGGCTGGGGTCTAGCCAAGTAACAGCGGGAGGATTTGGGCAAACACCACGCTCTGAACAATTTGCAATAAAGGTATAACCATATTTACCATTCTCACCAGCTTGTAGGTGGCTAACAAAATTTGGATGCGGGACATATCCTGTATCTAAAACCGCGACCGTAACACCAGCCCCCTTATATTCAACAAATGAATTACCATCAAAAAAATCATCACCATAAAATTCAGTAACCCCTGGTTTATAGACTAAACTTTGCCCACCAGTATATTTACTTTTATCATAAAGGTGCCAATTATACTCATTGAGATTAACTACGCTATCTAGATTTACTAATTCATCCTTTTGGACTAGAGCAACACCAGGAATTTTTTGTAGTTTGGCAATTATCACACTCAACTGAGCTTCTGTCAGAGCATGCTTAAACGTAATAACTCGCCCACCTAAGGCATATGGCGCAGCATCTACTATCTCTACTCCTGCTAACTTAGAAAATAGCTGAATTTTGTCCGCACTTAATTTTTGCATTAATTCTGCTTCAACTTTTTCTTTATCTAACAAACGCTCTCTTTTATTTCTAGCACTATCAATTAACTTTTGCTGAGTTATTGTTGGTTTAAATTTAATAATAAGCCGAGTATCGGTATAATTATTGGAGGTTGCCGCAAATAGCTCAGTTGCGGCCATTAAAGGCAAGGTCAATTTTAATAGATTCAGCGTTGAGAGTTTTTTCATAATCTGCCTTAGATAATTTGTCAATGGAGCCTATCATAATATTTTATAACAGGTACATATATAACCTTTACTTCAATAGCAGATTATATATTAAATCAATTAAATTTGAGAAGCATAAAAATATGATAACACTTATCTATAAAATGATAAATGAATCTAATTCATTATTAACTGATACCGTAAGTTAAAATCATGTTCAAGTTTACGGTAAATTAATCAATTCACAAAATAGTCAAAATAGCTGTCTAGTAGAGGCGTTGTTAGGCGCAAAATAAATTGCATAACATTCTTGCTAGCAAGAGATTTTTCCTGATAACTATGAATATCTGCCGAACCAAGATAGTAATGCTCACCACCTTCATTATCGCTTTTTTTAAGGAAAATCATAATCTTAAGATTATTATCCTGATAATTAATAATCTTCATTAATTCTGGAGAAATTGTTGCCCCATAAGGGCGAGAGTACCAAACCAGATCTTGTGAATTGAGAAAAATATTATCATATTTGGCATTCATCTGATTGGCTGAAATCTTTTTATAGGTAATAAAAATTGGCACGCTATTGGCAATAATCCGATAGCCATAAATTGAAGTTTCCATCGACAGATTAACATTTAATAATCTGACTAGTTCTTTTCGTGAATACTTGTTATAGAGAATAAAATCATTATCCTTAGTAATTGATTTATATCCCTCAAAGTAACTTAAACCCAATTTTATTGTTTGCAAGACTAATGCTTTAAAACTTGCATTCTCAAGATTCAGACTAAAATCATCGCTCAGTCTGAATTGATTGTCAGCAGTTTCAAGCAGACTTAGCAGATATTTTTTCTGCAAGGCATTACTTGTTGTAAGAGTCAAAATATTACGGATTGCAATTTGTTTTTGACTGCTAAGCTCAACACCATATTGGCTAGCCAGATTGGCATAAATTAGATTCTCATCATTGCATCCATTAACTAAATTCAACAACACGTATAATTCATCTGGACGGGCAGCAAAGAGTAATTCTTGAGTGATATAACTAAGATACGCCAAGCTGCTGTCTGAAAACGTAGCTGCAATATCATCATGACACTTGAGTAGCTCATAATAATTGTTATACATGATTTTATTCGATTGGTTTTGATAGCGAAAAATAATCTTGGGATCAATTGAATTATATAAGCGAAAATCAATTAACTCTGGAATACAATTTAGTTTTTTCTTTAATTCCTGATAGTTTTGATTAATAAACTTACGATTAATCTGAATATTATTAATTGATTGGTATATCCGTTCGCGGGTAACCCGATCAAATGAGACTGAAATATTTGAGGGAATTAAAGAGTTAGCTTCACTGACAAATGAGCGTAAATCTTCTTTATTATATGAATTATTTCCAGACAATGCCACTGCAATTAAAAAGCTACTGGTATAATTACCGATAAAGTCCAGAACCACACAATAATCTTTATCAGGGCTTTTGCGTAGTCCGCGCCCAAGCTGCTGGATAAACACAATCGCAGATTGCGTTGGTCTTAATAAAACAATCTGATTAACACAAGGAATATCAATCCCTTCATTAAAGATATCAACACTAAAAATATAATCAAGATATTCTTGCGACTTACCATTAGCATCATATGGTTTATTAGCTAAAAGCTGAATTGCGTTTTCCCGATAGCTGTCATCATGGACACCACTTAAACTTAAGGTCTTATAACCGACTAGATTAAAGTGACGGGATAATTCATGTGCTTCTTCAACTCGTGAGACAAAGATTAAACCGCGCACCTTATCACTACCACCATGCCCATACAGCTTGAGATTGGCAATTATGTGCCCTACTCGATCACTGTAATTAACTTGATTAAAACAACTATAATCATTCAGATAATTATTATTAACTATCAATTCAGAAATACCAAAATAATGAAACGGACAGACCAAATTTTCTCCAAGTGCTTCATTTAGGCGAATTTCATAAGCTATATTATGATCAAATATTTGATAAATATCAAAACTATCACTTCGCTCAGGAGTTGCGGTCATTCCAAGTAAAAACTTTGGTCGAAAATGTTTAAGAATTTTTTGATAACCGTCTGATCCAGCGCGATGAACTTCGTCTATGACTATATAATCAAAATAATCTACCTCAAACTGATAGAGGTATTCATCTTTTTGCAAGGTCTGTAGCGAGGCAAAAATAAAATCAGACTCAAATTGTTTTAGTTCACCAGTTAATTTACCAGAATTTAATTGTGGAAAAACTTTAGCGTAGCTATGAATTGCAGCATTAAGAATATTTTCTCGATGAACAATAAAAAGTACTCGCCGAGCGCCAAACTCTTTTATGGCAAAAGCGCTTAAATAAGTCTTACCACTTCCAGTAGCGGAGATAATCAACGCCTTATTCTGCTTTTGCTCGCGTAATTGATTAAGCGCAATGAGAGCTTTTCTCTGCATACTATTTGGAACTAGAATTTCAGCAAGCGGAGGGGCCGTTTTCTCGAGTTTAACTCTTGCCAGCTCATATTTGTTGCGGTATTCTTCAAGTAATTCAGAGCTCAATGGTTGAGATTGGCTATAAACCTGCTGATAGACCTCATCTATCTGCTGTGGAATCACTGCGCCTTGAGAATATTCAAGATAAATATTGGTCTCAAAGTTACGCCGCAGAGCGTTATTAGTAAGGTTTGAGCTACCAATAATATATGAGGAGTTTCCAGCACTGTTTTTGATTATATACAATTTGGGATGATAGCCTGAAATATCGGCAATGCGCACCTCCAGATTATCAATCCGGCGCATAAATTCAAAAACCCGTGGGCTATTAAAATTATTCATAAACCCAGTTATAATCACTATCTTTACTTGCTTTTCAAGTAACTCTTTTAACTCATTTAAAATCAAATACAAACCATCAGGGGTAATAAATGCAACTAGAATAATAACTTCAGTTATATCATTGGTTTTTAAGAGATAGCTTAGTTTGGAATAGACGTATTTCTTTTGTTTGGGTTGATTAGTTAATATTTCCTGCTGATTCATCTTTATACTCAATCAGATTCACTATACGTGGTCGTTATTTTGCTACTTACTTATGGCT
>SSGY01000156.1 GCA_008017145.1 Neisseriales bacterium | reverse complement strand
GCAACATTGAAATCATTTGTTGAATCAGTGATTCCAGCTTCAGCAATGCAAGGTTTTGTTGAAAATCATATCTTACAAGTGATCGTTTTAGCAATATTCATTGGCGTTGCTGGCGTATCAATTGGTGAATCAGTGGCGCCAGTTTTTGAGTTTTTCGACATGATGTCGCAACTAATGTTTAAAATAATTGGCTATATTATGTACATAGCTCCGATTGCAGTATTTGCTGCGATTACTAAATTAGTCATGGGGAGTGGTGTTAGTGTTTTATCTTTGTATTTAGTCTATGCATTAGAGTTTTATTTAGGTTTAGCAATAATTTGGGGCGTGTTACTTACAATTGGGTTTATTGTAATAGGGAAGCCACTTTTTGCCGTTATTAAGTCTATGTTACCGTTATATAGTACTTCATTTGCAGCTTCATCATCAGAGGTTGCTTTGCCTGGAATTTTATCTAATTTAGAACGTTTTGGGGTGTCTAAAAAGGTAAGTGGATTTGTAATTCCAATGGGCTATTCATTTAATTTGGAAGCATCAATGTTAAATTGTACCTTTGCAACAATTTTCATTATTCAACTATACGGCTACCATATTACATTATCAACAGAAATTCTAATGTTATTTATGCTAATGCTAACTTCTAAGGGAATCGCAGGTGTTCCACGCGTATCTTTGGTTGTAGTTGCTGCTACTTTAACGGCTTTTGGCTATCCTGAAGTTGGTGTTTTGATTTTATTACCAATAGATAGTTTTATGGATATGGGGCGCAGTGCGACCAATGCTTTTGCTAATACTATGTCTGCACTTTTTGTTGATAAGTGGGAAAAAAAGCATAATCACGATTAATTTAACTTATTTTTCATGATAAAAAAGCAGTTGAAGCATCATATTCAGCTGCTTTTTTAATATTCTGAATCCTGATAGCAGCATCTTTAAGCTAGTTTTATATTATAATAGCGGTTTGTTAAGTCAACATTTAAGAAAGGTTCTCTATGTCTTTAATTCCTAGTGCGTTTGCTGATGGTGCTGCAGCTGCAGCAAGTAGTGGTCCAATGAGCAGTGTTATGTCATTCTTACCTATGGTAGTGATCTTTGCTTTATTTTGGTTGTTACTAATTCGCCCGCAACAGAAAAAAATGAAATTACATAATCAAATGTTATCTGCTCTTGAAAAAGGCTCTGAAGTTGTAACCAATGGTGGAATGCTTGGTACGATTACTGATTTAGATGAGAAATTCATCAAATTACGTATCGCTGACGGTGTTGTAGTTAAGTTTCAACGTAGTGCTATTGCAGGTAAAATTGACAGCAATGCGGTTTCTGCAGCGAATAAATAATAATTAATTTTGTGTTTTATGGGTGATGCAAATGAGTAAATTTCCGTTGTGGAAATATTTCATTATTTTATGTGCGGTCGTGGCAGGTTTTTTATATACTTTGCCTAATTTTTACGGTGAAGTACCTGCGGTGCAGATCTCCGGCAGCCGTTCTGCGGTTGTAGTTGGAGCTGATACTATTGCACAAGTTAATGCCAGTCTTAAAGCTGATAACATCCAATCAATTGGAGAGGTTTTTGATGGCAAAACTTTGAAATTTAAATTCTCCACAACAGATACTCAGTTGAAAGCTCGCGATACAATTCAACAAGCTTTGGGTGATAACTATATCGTTGCGCTAAATTTAATTCCTGCTTCTCCAGACTGGATGAGCTCGATTAATGCTAATCCAATGTTCTTGGGTCTTGATTTGCGTGGTGGTGTGCACTTCTTGCTTGAAGTTGACATGGATGCCGCGGTTAAAAAGACTTTGGATAAATATATTGGTGAAGTTCGTCGTGATTTAAGTAATAACCAAATTCGTTATGGTTCAGTTGCAGTAGTTGATGGTTCTGTTTTAATTCAGTTACGTGATGAAGCAACTGCAGATCAAGTTGTTACTCAACTAAAAAAAGATTTACCAAAACTTCAGGCAAGTCTTGATGGTAATAATGTAAAAATTACAGTTTCAGCCGATGAAATTCAGTTAATTAAAGAAGCTGCGGTTAAGCAAAATATTTTAACGTTACATAATCGTGTAAATGAATTAGGTGTTGCAGAACCAATTATTCAGCAACAAGGTCCTGATCGAATTGTGGTTGAATTACCTGGTGTTCAGGATACTGCGCGTGCCAAAGATATTCTTGGACGTACTGCTAGCTTAGAAGTGCGGATGGTTGATGATGATAGAAATGCACTTAATCAAGCATTAAATGGTAATGTTCCATTTGGTGAACAACTGCTTGATGAAGTTAATGCAGATGGTAGTAATACTAAAATCTTGATTAAAAATGATGTTGAGTTAACTGGTGATAATATCAATGATGCTCAGCCTGGGTTTGATGAAAATGGTTCGCCTTCAGTTAATATCGGTTTAGATAGTGTTGGTGCTTCGATTTTCAAACAGGTAACGACCAATAATATCGGTAAACGTATGGCGATGGTCTTAGTTGATCATGGTAAGAGCCAAGTAGTTACAGCACCAGTTATCCGTGCTGCAATTGGCGGTGGACAAGTGCAGATTTCTGGGGCAATGAGCGTTCAGGATGCTAACGATGTTGCCTTACTATTACGCTCAGGATCACTAGCTGCGCCGATGAATATTATTGAAGAACGTACAGTTGGACCATCTTTAGGACAGGAAAATATCGATAAAGGTTTCCATTCAGTGTTGTGGGGATTCTTGGCAATATCAATCTTTATGTGCGTTTATTATTTGGCATTTGGTGTGGTATCCGTAGTTTCACTAGGTGTGAATTTGTTGTTATTGATCGCATTGCTCTCAATGTTACAAGCCACTCTAACTTTGCCGGGGATTGCCGCGATTGCTTTAGCTTTGGGTATGGCTATTGACTCCAATGTCTTGATTAATGAGCGGATTCGTGAAGAGTTACGCGCAGGTTTAAAACCACATGCTGCAATTGAGGCTGGTTATGGTCATGCTTGGGCAACGATTCTGGATTCTAACGTTACTACGTTAATTGCAGGTTTGGCGTTATTGGCTTTTGGTTCAGGTCCGGTTAAGGGATTTGCGGTGGTACATTGCTTGGGTATTTTAACCTCAATGTTTAGTGCTGTATTGGTTTCTCGTGGCATTGCCGGTTTCTTATATGCAAACCGTCGTATCAAAAAATTATATATTTAAGTCACGAAGAGGAATATTAACATGGAATTTTTTAAAATCAAAAAAGATATACCGTTTATGAGTTATGGAAGGTTAACTACTTCTATTTCGCTATTAACGTTTATTTTAGCAATATTTTTTCTGTTCAGTCGTGGCTTAAATTTATCGGTTGAGTTCACTGGTGGTACGCTGATGGAGGTTCAATATTCACAAGCTGCGAATGTGGATCAAATCCGTAGCGAGCTGGATAAAATGGGATTAGACCAAGCAACTGTACAGGTCTATGGCAGTGCGAAAAATGTGATGTTGCGCTTGCCAAATAAAAAAGATACTAATTCTGCAACTTTATCAAATAGTGTTTTTAACACTTTAAAAGTTGGTTCACCAGACGTTCAGATTAAGAGTGTGGAATATATTGGTCCACAAGTCGGTCGTGATCTGGTTAATAATGGACTGATGGCAATAGCTTTTGTCTGTATCGGAATTATGATTTATTTGGCGCTACGCTTTGAATGGCGTTTTGCAGTGGCGGCTATCTTGGCAAATATGCATGATGTAGTAATTATTTTGGGCTGTTTTGCTGCGTTTCAATGGGAATTTTCACTGACGGTCTTGGCTGCGATTTTAGCGGTACTGGGTTATTCAGTTAATGAATCAGTGGTGGTTTTTGACCGGATTCGTGAGAATTTCCGTACTATTCGTGGTGGAACTGTACCACAAATTATTAATAATGCGATTACAGCTACTATGAGTCGGACGATTATTACCCATGGTTGTACTGAAATGATGGTGTTGTCAATGTTATTCTTTGGTGGTCCTAGCCTGCATTATTTTGCACTGGCTCTAACTATTGGGATATTATTTGGTATTTATTCATCGGTATTAGTTGCTTCGCCAATTGTTATGTGGCTTGGTGTTTCGCGTGAAAATCTAGTAAAACAACCTAAGCGTAAGGAAGAAGCTGTCGTTTAATAATATTATAGGTTCTTTATGAAACTCACATTTTTAGGTGTGTCATCTGCATTGTCAGTTGGATACAAAAATTTTCATTCAAACATGTTGATTGAAAAGGATGAATCTAGTCCAAAATTACTGATTGATTGTGGTGGAGATGTGAGACATTCTTTATACGAGCTAGGTTATTGTGCTGCTGATATTGATGCAGCATATATCAGCCACCTGCATGCCGATCATGTGGGTGGACTTGAGTGGTTAGCTTTTTCAAAATTTTTTGGCGAACGGCGTCAATTACCATTATATATCAGTTCTGATCAAAGAAAAACCTTGTGGGATCATGTCCTATCTGGAGGGATGTCCACCCTTGAAGAGCAGGACTCTACTCTTGAAACATTTTTTAAATTAGAGCCTACTGATGATAATAAATTCATCTGGAATGGTGGAGACTTTGAATTAGTTAAAGTGCCGCATAGTTATAGCAATCATCGGTTATTACCAAGCTATGGTTTATTCATATCTGGTACTAAATCGAGTGTTTTTATCACAAGCGACACCAGATTTGCTCCTGATATTCTAAATGAGGTTTATGAACGAGCAGATATAATTTTTCATGATTGTGAAACTTCAAGACATTTTAGTAACCAGCATGCTCATTATACTCAGCTGGTGACACTTCCTCTTCATATAAAGCAAAAAATGTGGCTTTATGACTATAACGATGCATGTTTACCAGATGCTGTTTCTGATGGCTTTCGAGGTTTTGTTACTCGTGGTCAGATATTTGAATTTTAAAAGATATTATGAAATATAGAACCAAGCTCTATTTAGCGATAATTATAACTGCAGTTATTAGTACATTACTTTGTCTGGGTATAAGTTATTTTCAAGTTAGTAAGATAATTACCAATGAATTACGTACTAATGTGATGTCAGTTGCTGCAGGTACGGCATCGCTAATTAATAAAGATGATTTAATTTCAATCCAACACGCGCGTAGTAATGGTACGGCTGCGTATGATCAAATTCAACAACAATTACGCACTGTTCGAGATGATAATCGTCGGGAAGATATATTTGTAAAATATGTTTATATTATCGCTCCTCGTGAAGGTGCCATCGATAAGTATGAGTATTTAGTTGATGCAGAAGATAAAAACAGTCGTGATTATTCGCCAATCGGAGAATCTGCAGATGAAGCTGATTCCGCTAAGTTAAGTACAAATTTTCGTCATATTTACGCGCCTACTGATTTTATAAAAGATCAATGGGGAACATGGATGACCGCTTATGCTCCGATTTATGATAAAAATGGGAAATATATTGCTTCAGTCGGTGTTAATCTCTATGCCGATCGTGTGATTGCTAAAATTCATAAGCTATTAGTATATGGAGTAGGATCTTTTAGCATAACTTTAATCTTGATGCTACTTTGGGGGTGGTTTTTATCCAAACGTCAAGCTGCTTCCTTAGAGGGGCTGCATGCTGGAGTTAAAGCAATTGGTGCTGGCGATCTTGCTCAGCGGATTAGCATGAATACTAAAGATGAGTTCGCTGAGCTTGCTACTGAAATTAATACTATGGCAGAAGGTTTGCAGCAAAGAGAGAGATTACAGCTTAATTTTGCGCGCTATGTGTCAAAACACGTGATGGATTCGATTTTGCAGAGTGGCAGTCAATTATCTCTAACTGGTGAACGGCGTAAAATTACATTGCTCTTCTCGGACATTCGTAACTTTACCAAAATGTCCGAGAAATATCCACCTGAAAAAGTGGTTAAGTATTTAAACGAATATTTTTCTGCAATGGTTGAAATTATTTTTAAGAATAATGGAGTGCTTGATAAATTTATCGGTGATGGTATCATGGTTGAATTTGGTGTCCCACTTGAAGATAACGATCAGGAGTTAAATGCAGTAAAAACTGCAGTAGAAATGATACAAGCAGTTAAGGAGCTGTGTGCCAAATGGAAGCGTGAAGCTAAAAACGTTCCCAATATTGAAATTGGAGTTGGCATCCATACTGGTATGGCGGTGATTGGTAATATTGGTTCAGAGAAACGTTTTGAATATACGGCTATTGGTGATACGGTAAATTCTGCATCGCGAATCGAGCAACTGACTAAAGAACTAAAAACACCAATATTATTTAGTAAATCTACGGCGCAGGCTCTTAAAGATAAGATTAAAATTAAAAGTATGGGTGCACAAGTTATTAGAGGAAAAGCAGAACCAATTAATGTTTATACTATTGATGAAACATAATAAATTAACGATTTTTAGATAAGGTATTAAAATTGAAAACACAGACGGATACAATTAGTGGAAAAAAGAAATTAAATTTAGCATTACAGGGTGGTGGTTCTCATGGCGCATTTACTTGGGGAGTACTAGATACATTACTTGCTGATGATCGTATCGAGATTGAAGGAATATCAGGAACTAGTGCTGGAGCAATGAATGCGGTTGTAACTGCATATGGTTTATCCATTGGTGGCAATGAGTGTGCTCGTGAAAAGCTGAGTGAGTTTTGGAGCAAAGTTTCTGCAGCAGGGCAAAAAGGTTTGCTGAAGCCTAGTGCATTAGATAAGATGTTAAGTATTGGGAATATGGATTTTTCTCCAAATTATTTATTTTATGATTTTATTTCGAAGATATTTTCTCCGTATGAGTTAAATCCAATGAATATTAATCCTTTACGTGATGTTTTGGCACAAACAATTGATTTCGATCAGTTACATGAGTCACTTGCGTGTAAATTGTTTATTGCGGCGACTAATGTTGGCAATGGTAGATTGCGAGTATTTTCAAATAAAGATGTTTCAATTGATGCGGTCTTAGCTTCAGCGTGTCTTCCTTTCTTATTTCAAGCAGTTGAGATCGAAGGGCAACATTATTGGGATGGCGGTTATATTGGTAATCCACCACTATTTCCATTAATTAATGAAACTAAATCTCCGGATATATTGATTGTTCAGATTAATCCAGTTAATATTGATCATATGCCCAAAAATGCCCGTGAAATTTTGGATCGGATTAATACTTTGTCGTTTAACTCAAGTCTTATGCGTGAATTACGTGCGGTAAAATTTGTTACTGATTTGATTGATAATGGTGAATTAGACAAGCAAAAGCATAAGCGAGTTTTTGTACATACTATTGAAGCAGAGTCAATAGTTCAGGAGTTGGGAGTTTCAAGTAAGTTAAATACAGATCCAGAATATTTAAAATATTTATTTGATAGTGGAAAACAACTAGCAACGGAATTTTTAGCTAACCATTTTGATAAAATTGGTAATGAATCTTC
>SSGY01000012.1 GCA_008017145.1 Neisseriales bacterium | reverse complement strand
TAGGATCAAGCACCATATAAAGTAAATCAACAATAATATTAAACACTATCGTCAAAATACTACCCAAAATGGTAATCGCCATAATCATATTATAATCACGATTAGTTGCGGCATTGGTCGTAAGCACACCCAAACCTGGCAATGTAAAAATCTGCTCGGTAACTACTGCACCGACTAAAATCCCCGCAAACATTGGACCAAGTAAAGAAATAACGGGTAATAATGTTGGTCGAATCGCGTGTTTGAATAAGATTTTTTTGGTTGGCAATCCTTTGGCGCGTGCCGTGCGAATATAATTGGAATTTAGCACGTCAATAATACTACCACGCGTAACAAAGGCAATTGTTGGTGTATAAGCTAAGATTAGCACCAGCACGGGTAGAAATAAATGAGCGATATCACCATCACCCCAGCCACCAGCTGGCAGTAAACGTAAGGTTACCGCAAATACCAATACACATAAAGGACCAGTTACCATCGTGGGTACCGCAGTAAAGAAAATATTACTTGATACGACTAATTTATCAAACCATGAATTTTTATGTAATCCAGCATACGCACCGCAAATTATGCCAAAAGGTACAGCAATTATCATAGTATAGATACTCAAGCGTAGAGTTACCCAGAAGCCGCCCATATTATCCGGGAAGAGCAGATGATTGATCGGCTGCCCGAGGTATTTCATTGAAATTCCAAAACTACCGTGGATCAGGTCATTGAGGTAGAGCAAATATTGTTGCCACATCGGTAAATCGAGACGATATTGTGCCATCAATGATTTAAGAGCTTCGGGAGAAAGCGCTCGCTCACCATCAAAAGGATTACCTGGCGTGATATGTACCAGAAAAAACACTAGCGTAATAATCGCCAATAAAGTTGGAATGGATACTAAAATCCGTTTAATTGCAAATTTCAACATATAGCGTTCCTTTAGTTTAATTTATACCATTTACTCATTACATGATCAAAGTGATTATTGTCCATATTATAACCACTAACCCGCGGGCTTACCAAACGATAATAAGTGTATTGATAAAGAGGAATAATCACATAAGCATCTTGCGCAATTTGTAACGCTTGTTTAATTAACTTAGCTCGTGTGTCTGGGTCAGGAGTATTTTGCGCTTGCTGAATCAGTTGGTCATAGCTAGGATTACAGTATTTAGATTTATTCAACGGATCTTTGCATAAGAATAGATTAGTGTAAGCATCAACACTATCGTAATCAGCAACCCAGCCATCGCGAGCTACATCATAGTTAGCAGTATTGCGTGCTTGAATAAAGCTTTTCCATTCCTGATTGGCCGCAGTGGTTTTGATGCTATCCGCCCCAAACACTTGTTGCCACATGGATGCAATTGCCATCGCAATTTTTTTATGAGAGTCCATTGTATTGTAACTAATGCTGATTTCTAGCGGGTGACTAGGCCCATAGCCAGCTTCTTTAAATAGTTTCTTGGCTTCATCAACTTGATTAGCGCGGCTCCAGCTACCCCAAGGATAACGATTGTTGGCAAACTTACCATTTTCGATAGTTGAAGTAACATAACTGTAAGACGGAACCTGGTCTTGTCCTAACACATCCTTCACTAAGGTATCACGATCGACTGCCATTGATAGCGCCTGACGTAATTTGATATTATCCCTAAATTTAGGCAGCGTCATATTAAGGTCATAATAGTAAAGAGCTTCCATTGTAACGGTGTGTTCTTGAGTTGGATAATCCTGACGGATGCTTTTGTATTGATCAATTGGCAAACTAAAAGAGATGTCAATTTCACCAGTTTTATAGCGGTTAAATGCCGCATTATAATCTACGATTGGCAAAATATTTACTTGCTTCACGCTGACATTTTTGGCATCATAGTAGTTCGGGTTTTTATTGAGCAACATATGCCCTTTGATTACCCATTCACCTACGGTATAAGCACCAGAAGTTACCATTGTCTTAGGATCCGCCCATGTTTGTCCATACTTGGCTACATTAGCTTTGGATACTGTTGCGGTATTTGGCATCGCGCAAATTTGTAAAAAAGCTGCATCAGGATGGATTAGGGTTATTTGCACTGTTTTAGCATCTAATGCTTTTACTCCGAGTTGATCCAATGGTGCTTTACCCGCTCTAATTGCGTTACCATTTACAATGTTGGCGGCTAAATTAATATAGGGTGAAGCAATTTTAGGGTCTGCCAGTCGTTGCCACGAAAATACTACATCAGTAGCAGTAATCGGACTACCATCGGAGAATTTAAGTCCATCACGCAGGTGGAATGTGTACACTTTACCATCGGCTGAAACGTCCCATTTCTCAGCTAGACCAGGGATAGAGTGATTGCTTTGATCAAATGAGGTTAATCCTTCAAATAAATCATATAAAACTCTGGCACTTGTTGAATCTTGAGCCATTACTGGATCAATAGTTGGTGCATCTTCGCCGTTATCCACTGTAATCAGATTCTTATCTTTACTTACAGCACTGGAGCTTGCGTTATCTTTGGAGCAGGCACTAAGCCCGCTGAGGCTAGCAATAAGGATTAAAGCAGTCAATCTTTTGATGTTTAGCATATTAATTGATTCCTTTTTGATTGAAATTATACCATTTACTCATTACATGATCCAAATGATTAGTCTCAGACGTATAGCCGCCAACATTTGGTTTAATTAAGCGAAAATAGGTATATTGATACAATGGAATGATTGCATAATCTTGCATAGCCGCTTGTAATGCTTTTCTGGTTAAATCTTCACGCTGAGTTGCATTAGGCATATTTTGTGCCTGAAGTAAAAGCTTATCAAACGCAGGAGTACATGAGTGTGAGTTATTTTGCGGATTATTGCATTGATAAAGATTGGTATAACTGTCAATGCTATTATAATCGGCAATCCATGCATCTCTGGCAATATCATAATCGCCTTTATGGCGCGCCTGAAGGAAAGTTTTCCATTCTTGGTTACTTGCGGCAACGGTTATGCTTTTATCCCCAAAAGCCTGCTGCCACATTGACGCAATTGCTAACGCTATTTTTTTGTGCATGTCATTAGTATTGTAACTAATTTTAATTTCTAACGGGTGTTGTTCGCTATAACCAGATTGTTTGAATAGTTCGCGAGCCGTCGCGAGTTGTTGCTCACGTGACCACTGCGACCACTCATAGTCTAACCCAGCATACTTACCATCATCAATCGTGTCGGTAGCATAAGAATATAGTGGAACTTGATTTTGACCTAAAATATCTTTGACTAATAAATGGCGATCAACTGCCATTGACAGTGCTTGACGTAGTTTAAGGTTGTTTTTGAATTTATCTGAAGTCATGTTGAAATCATAATAGTACATGCCCTCCAGTGAAACAGTATGTTCCTGATCACCTAAAGAAGAGGCTTTAATTGTTTTGTATTGATCTACAGGTAGTGAATAAGTGATATCTAAATCACCAGACTTATATTGACTGAGAGCTGAATTATTATCTTCAATCGGCATGAATTTAATTTGATTGATCGCTACGTTTGCAGCATCATAGTAATATGGATTTTTACTTTCTAAGATATAACCTTTAACTACATGCTCATCAAGTTTATAAGCGCCAGAACTAACCATATTTTTAGGGTCAGTCCAATTAGTTGATTTACTGACATTTGCTTGCGACACTACGCCCAAATTCCACAAAGATGCAATTGCTAAGAAAGAGTTATCAGGATGATTGAGTGAAATTTGTACCGTGTTTTTGTCTAGTGCTTTAATCCCTAATGCACTAAGCGGTTTTTTACCTTTCATGACATCATCTGCATTGCTTAGATTATTGATTAGAATATTGTAGGGCGAGGCAACCTTTGGATCAGCAAGTCGTTGATAAGTAAAAACCACATCATTCGCAGTAATTGGTGTGCCATCAGAAAATTTAATCTTAGGTCGTAGATGAAAAGTATAGGTTTTACCATTTTCACTAATCTCCCATTTATCCGCTAGTCCCGGGATGATTTTATTGCTTTGATCGTAAGAAGTTAAACCTTCAAAAAGATCATTCACTACACGATGACTTTGGCTATCTTCAGACATTTGTGGATCTAAAGTGGCGGCATCTGCGCCAAGATCTACCACAATTTTGCTTTGTGATGCAGCGCTTGCACTGTTGTTAGTATCTTTCTTTGATTGCTGCGAGCAGGCGGCAATTAGTGAAGCAGAGCTTAATAGTATGATTAATGATTTTAATTGCATAGTTGGGAATACTCTAAAATTTATTTAGTGATAAATTAATACAAATAAGAGAAAATATTTTGTCGACTAAACAGGCTTAACCCTCAGGATGTTAAATAACTGGCAAAAAATATGAAACGTATAACTAGCTAAAAATGTTGCCCTACATTATATCACCTGTTAAGGTTATCTATCTCTGATTGTGTTTGAAATGCTTATTGCATGTGCTAACAGAAGTATCCTGTGCGTAATAATAGTTCTTGAGATCTATTGATTTTCTCTGGATTTAGATTTGCTTTGGTATATAATATCCTCTTAGTTTCTTTGCCTGTTAATTAACCTTGGCAAGGTAAATGGTATGTTGCATAATGCTTCATATTTTATGTATACTCAATCAGATTCATCATCCTAGGTCGTTGATTTACTCCTCACTTACGGGTAGTAAGCTTCGTCGTAAATCGCCTACTAGTATTTGAATCAGTTTGAGTATAGCGGCAGTTTTAATATAGCAATAAAGGTGAATCATGGATAGTATTTTGGCAATCAGCCCTTTGGATGGTCGTTATCGGGATAAAGTTAGTGCGTTAAATGAAGTTGTTTCTGAATTTGGGTTGATTAAATTTCGTGTACAGGTTGAGGTGGAGTGGTTTAAATTTTTGTTTAGTAAAGCAGAGTTTAATTTACCAAAATTAGGTAGCGCAGATATTAAACTATTGGATGATATTGTTGCTAATTTTGATAACGTGGCAGCAGCGCGGGTGAAAGAAATTGAAGCAACGACTAACCATGATGTTAAAGCTGTGGAATACTATATTAAAGAACAGATTGCCGATAATCAATTGCTTTTTGCGCATCGTGAATTTATCCACTTTGCCTGTACTTCCGAAGATATTAATAACACCAGTTATGCACTGATGTTAAAAGCTATAACTGAGCAAGTTTTATTGCCGCAAGTAGGAGCAATTACCGAAAAATTAACAGCCCAAGCCAATGAGTATCGCGATATTGCGATGATGTGTCGTACACATGGACAACCTGCAACCCCATCAACCATGGGAAAAGAGTTTTATAATGTGGCTTATCGTTTACAACGGCAACTAGCACAATTAACGAAACAAGAGTTTTTGGCAAAAATAAATGGCGCAGTGGGTAACTATAATGCGCATTTAGTTGCTTATCCTGAGATTAAATGGGATAAACTAGCTGAAGAGTTCGTGACGCAAAAATTAGGTTTAACTTTTAATCCATTTACCACCCAGATTGAGCCACATGATTACCAAGCTGAGTTATACGATAATTTGCGCCGAATTAATATCATTTTGATTGATTTATCACGTGATTTGTGGGGCTATATTTCGTTGAATTACTTTAAACAGAAAGTTAAAGCTGGAGAAGTCGGTAGTTCAACTATGCCACATAAAGTTAATCCGATTGATTTTGAAAATGCCGAAGGAAATTTTGGTTTGGCTAATAGTGTGCTTGGACATTTGGCGGAGAAACTTCCGTTGTCGCGCTGGCAACGTGATTTGACTGATTCAACCGTACAGCGTAATATCGGTGTAGGTATTGGTTACATGGTTTTAGCACTG
>SSGY01000222.1 GCA_008017145.1 Neisseriales bacterium | reverse complement strand
TTTCTCAGTTACGGCAAAAAACATTGGTCCATTTATCGCAAAAATCGTTACTTTACGGCGGAAACGATAGCTTTCATCATTCATTTCTCCACCAGTAAAATTAGGCGATTCTTCCTGAATATGGGTAGTTAGCGTCATTCTTCGCATAAAAAACAACATTGCTAAAACTACACCTATGTTTACCGCAATTACCAGATCCGCAAATACCGTTAAGAAAAAAGTTGCCAGTAGAACTAATTTGTCATCCCGTGGTGAGTGTTTGAGAATAAAGCCAAAATGTGGAAAATCACTCATATTGTATGCCACTACAAATAGAATGGCAGCTAAACTGCATAACGGGATATATTCTGCCAAGGGCGCAAGCAATACAATAATTACCAATAAAAATAGTGAATGAACTATTGCCGAAATTGGCGAATTACCTCCATTGCGAATATTGGTTGCGGTTCGGGCAATTGCACCAGTTGCAGCAAAACCACCGAATAGAGGACTAACGCAATTGGCAATCCCCTGCCCGATCAGTTCTTGATTAGGACGATGCTTGGTATTTGCCAAACCATCTGCAGCGGTTGCCGATAGTAACGATTCAATCGCACCCAGCAACGCAATCGTAAAGGCTGGCCCCAATAGCGCTACTGCACCGCCAAAAGTTAAATGTGGCATACTAAATTCAGGAATGCCTCGAGGAATTGTGCCAAAAACACTGCCTAAAGTTGCAACATCTTTAAAACCAAAAATCATTTGAATAATCGTTGCAACTAGCATTGCAACCAATGGACCTGGTAAAATTTCTAAATATTTAATCTTATGGTTGTAGATAACCAAAATCAAACTCAATATTGCTAAAAGCGTGGCTATTAGGCTTAGATGTGGCAATGACGTAACAAGCGTAATTAATTTAGTGTGAAATTTAGCATCTAAGCCAAGCTTAACTGGTAAACCAAAGAAATCTTTCCACTCACCAACAAAAATTATCACACCGATTCCACTAGTAAAGCCAGCAATTACAGGCTCTGGAATAAATTTTATAACGCTACCTAAACGCATCAAACCCATGATGATTAATATACCACCAGCAATAAAAGTAGCAAACTGCAATCCTGCAAAACCATACTGTCCAGTAATATCAGCTAAGATAACAATAAACGCGCCAGTAGGTCCAGCGATTTGAGCACGTGTCCCACCAAAGACTCCAACTAACAGCCCTGCCACAATTGCGGTATAGATTCCATTTTCTGGACGCGCCCCTGAAGCAATCGCAAAAGCCATTGATAATGGCAAGGCAACAATACCGACAATTAATCCAGCTAAGGTATTTTTTATAAAATTTTTCCGCGTGAATAATCCAGCGCGAAATGCTTCTTTTATCGCAATCATGGTAATCCCAGTTGTAGTGCTATAGTAGTTTGAAAATAATATTGAATTAGAAATTTCTTTAGCCCGTAATTATAACAAATTTTACTAAAATCCAGATTTATAACAATGTTTTTATTCCACATTTTTTAGTCTAACCCCATTAATCATCGATAGCTTATAGCTATTATTTTGATTAAAATCATTAATTAGACTATTTGCTATTTGTCGCATATAATAGCTCCTGTAAGCAAAACAAACGTAGTAACGAGAGCAAGCACTTAATCTAATTGCCACCAAACGTCATTACGCAAATTAATTTTAATTTACACATACATAGGAGTGTTATCATGTTATCAGTAGGAAATAAATTCCCAGAATTCAAATTAACCGCAGTTAATGGAACTAGTCCGGAAAGTTTTAGCGAAGCAACTCTTGAAACTTATGCAGGTCAATGGAAAATCATTTTTTTCTGGCCTAAAGATTTTACTTTTGTTTGTCCAACTGAAATCGCTGGCTTTGGAAAACTTGAAGGTGCATTTAAAGATCGAGATGCGGTTCTAATTGGTGCTTCAACCGATAGTGACTTTGTACACGCAGCTTGGCGTGGTTCTCATTCAGATTTAAAACCGTTAACTTTCCCATGGTTAGCTGATATCAAAAAAGATTTAAGCAATGCCTTAGGTATTTTAAATGCTGATGCTGGTGTAGCCAATCGTGCAACTTTTATTGTTGACCAAGACAATATCATTCGCTACGCAGAGATGACAGACATGAGTGTGGGGCGTAACCCAGATGAAACATTACGGATTTTAGATGCATTACAAACCGATGAATTATGTCCATGTAATTGGCATAAAGGTGATGCAACTCTATAATCAATTAATCAGCTAGCAGATGAAGGTATTTGCTTTCATCTGCCTTTAAAGGAGAATAAATCATGAATTTTGAAGCAATTTTAAATGGCATTCCTGCTTATGCCAAAGATATTAAGCTAAATCTAAGCAGTATGGTAACCAACCATTCAACACTAAGCGATAGCCAATTTGCCGGTGCAGCATTAGTTGCTGCTATTTCAACCAAAAATAGTGGCTTAACTAAATTAATCAATCAGGCAGTTGCTGGAACGTTGCAAGAAAATGAACTAGATGCGGTACGTGCAGCCGCAGCAATTATGGGAATGACTAATATTTATTATCGCTTTACTGACTTAGTTGATGACTCTAGTTATGCCACTATGCCCGCTGGCTTACGCATGAATATTTTACGGGATCCCGGCGTTGATAAATTAGATTTTGAAATGTGGTCGCTAGTTGCATCAGTAATTGGTGGCTGTCATAAATGTGTAAGCTCACATGAACAGCAGTTAATTAAACACGGAATTAGCAAGGAAGCAGTACAACTATTAGCCAAGATTGCAGCGGTAATACATAGCTTATCCTGCATCCATACCATTGAAATAAGTAAGTAATGCCTATAGTTTTTATATACAACGGCAACTGCTATAAGTTACCGTTATTTGTTTATTACTGCACGATAAACGCAAAATTTAGCTCCACATCAAGCTGTAAATTCAGGTAAAATCCAAATCTTAAATAATAAACAGCGGAGTTTAGATTATGCCAGATATGGTGAGCAACAGCTTTCTGGGTTGGGTAACTGATGCCAATCTCAAAATTATCTTTAGTTCAATTATTATCTTCTTTCTAATCACGGCAGTAGCTGTCGGCGTTGATTACCTCATCCGTAAAACGATTATCTATGCGCTAAACCGTAAACTACATTTTTCAAAGTTAAAATTACTGCAGCTGATTGAAGAACACCACGTTCTTGATTCATTAGCGCTCTTAGTATTTGGTCTTGTGTTTGTTTTTGGTAGTTTTCTACTTGTAGAAGGTAACAAAGCTTTAACTCTAAGTATTGCAAACTTTACTCTCAAAGCTGCCAATTTATTTAATCTTTATATCTTAACAGTCTCGTTGAACCGTTTTATTTCGGCACTCCATGAATATTACCAGTCAACCTCTGAACGTGACGATAAATCTTCGTGGCACAGTTATATCAAAATTATAAGCTTTTTTAGCTGGCTTGGAGTAGCAATATTAGCGATTGCATATATCTACGGGCAACCTCCAGCTTCAATTTTAACTGGATTGGGAGCTTTGTCAGCAATCATTTTGTTAATCTTTCGTGATACTTTTTTGGGAATTGTTGCCAGCATTCAAGCAAATGCAACTTCAATGGTACGTATTGGTGATTCAATCATTATCAAGAAGTACGATGTTGAAGGTATAGTAGAAGAAATTTCGATACATTCAGTACGAATTCGCAATTTTGATAATAGCGTAACAACTTTACCTACTTATACCCTAACCACTGAAGCAGTACAAAACATGGAGTATGTAACTTATTCCGAGGGAAAGCGCTTTAAACAAGCAATCGCAATTGCGCCAGATAGCGTCAAATTTATCAATAATAAATTGATTGATACAATTGCTAACAAATATTCAGATTTTTATGGCAACCTTGATGCTGATGCAACTGATTTAGCACAAGTAACTAATTTAAGTTTACTGCGTATGTTAATTCAATACATATTGCAAAATCATCCATACCTAAACCAGTCCTACACTAATATTGCCAAAATCAATGCCACAGCCAGCGATGGAGTAGCAATTGAAATTACCGGATACACATTTGAGACCAGTTCACGGGAACATGAAGAAATAAAAGCCAGCATAATAGGACTAAGCTATGCAATGCTGGCTGAATTTGAATTACGCGCTAGAGAAATAATCCTCTAATTAACGCTATACATTAGCAGGCAACTACGTTTACCGCAAGACCTGCTAATGCAGTTTCTTTATAACGATTACTCATATCACGCCCAGTTTCCATCATTGTATGAATTACTGCATCAAGGCTAACCTTACCCGGTTCGTCTTCAAGCAGTGCTAATTTGGCAATATCAATCGCTTTACTCGCAGCAACTCCATTGCGCTCAATACACGGAATCTGCACCAAACCTTCAATCGGATCACAAGTCATACCTAAACAGTGTTCCATCGCAATCTCAGCAGCTTTTTCTACCTGTAAGACATCGCCACCCAAAACCGCAGTTAAAGCGCCAGCTGCCATCGAACAAGCAACTCCAATTTCACCCTGACAGCCAACTTCTGCAGCAGAAATTGAAGCACCATATTTATACAAATTACCTATTGCACCTGCAGTTAGGATAAATTCTACAATATTATCATCGGTAACTCCGAGGTAAAAATTGCGATAATACTCCAACACTCCCGGAATAGTTCCAGCCGAACCATTGGTTGGTGCAGTAACTACTCGACTAAATGCTGCATTCTCTTCATTTACAGCAATGGCATAAGTCATTGCTAGAAGTCGCCTATCTTGTTCAGAGACTAAGTTTAGATCTTTGTCGATAAGCTTTTGATAAAGATGAGGCGCACGGCGCTTAACATTTAAGCCACCAGGTAAAGTCCCCTCTTGTTTGAGACCCCTAAGCGTAGAATAACGCATTACATTGGCAATTTCCATTGCCTCAGCATAGACTTCATCACGTGAGCGTGTTACGGCTTCATTCGCTAACACTAATTCTGCAATAGTTAAATTGTGAGCACTACAATGTTCAAGCAATTCTTTTGCGCTAGTAAATGGATATGGAACACTAACACTTTCGCTGCCAGCACCCTCATTATCTTTACGATTAACTATTTGCTGCTTGTCTAGGATAAACCCACCACCGATAGAAAAATATTCTTCTTCAGATACTAGTTTACCACTTTGATCAAAAGCACTAAAGCGCATACCATTAGCGTGTTCTGGTAAAAATTGGTCTTTGTGAATAAATAAATCTTTATCATAATCAAAGCGAACAAGTTTTTTTCCGCCAAGCTTTAATTCCCGGCTGGATTTTATCTCATCAACGCGTGAATAAATTGTATCTGGATCAATAGTCTTAGGATGCTGACCTGCCAGACCATTTACCACCGCCAAGAAAGTACCATGCCCAGCACCAGTTAACGCCAATGAGCCGTATAAATGAGCTTGAACATGAACAACCTGTTCTAATAACCCAGATTGTTCTAATTTAACAGCAAACTCTAAGCCTGCTTTCATTGGGCCTACCGTATGTGAACTAGAAGGACCAACCCCAATTGCGAACATATCCAATGGACTTAACATTTTTCTCTCCTTTTGTGCTGCTCTGCACCATTAAAAAAGGCACCTCTAGAGGTGCCGCTTAAATTAACGTTTTGTTTCAATCATTTCATAATTAATATTTGGATCAATTACTTTTTCTTCAATTACCAAATCGCTGTAACGTTTGACATTCTCAAGAATAACTTCAGGTTGAATCTGTGCAATTAACTCAGCCTTAGTTCCCACCATTTGCAAAGACCCCAAATCTACAGGCTCAAAAACAACTGGCGCCACAACTACTGGTTGTTTTTCTTCGTGTATTGATGGAGTTGTCACGATTGTTTCGTTAGCCGTCACAGCAACTTTACTACTTTCAACAACAGGCTCCTGAATATTGTGAATGACTGTTGCGACGGCTCCACCAGATACACCACTAGCAAAAATAGTTTGTTGAATTGGTGATTTATCCGCAATATTTAATTTGTCCAGATTTGGAGTCACGACTTCAGCCGCGGGCTGCTCAACCCTACGCTGTGGACGTTGATAATTTTCATTACGGCTTGTGGCTTGCGAAGCGTTATGTCCAGCAGATTCCTGACGAGGTGAAGCTGTTCTGTTTTGTGATTGCTCAGCATTTGCTTGGCGTGGCGCAGCTTGACGTTCAGTGCGTTGTTCATTGCGCTCGTTACGCTCAGGACGCTCAGATCGTTCGGTTCTCGGAGCAACTGACGCAGTT
The DNA here is from genome assembly GCA_008017145.1 of Neisseriales bacterium. Next base: position 426 of record SSGY01000222.1, on the reverse strand, counting down.
GCTACTGGTGCCGTAGTTTGTGCATCATTGTTTTTGGCTGGACGTACCGTCTGAATCTTATTATTGCTCTTACTAATCGGCACTGGACGAGTTTTATTCGTGCTATTTACAGTATTATTACGCTCGTACGCCCCATTGGTCCGAGGGGTGCGCTCAGGGCGCTCTGTAGTGCTACGCTCATTATTACCACGGTTTAATTCATTGCGAACACGTACATTACGGCCTGCTTGCTGAGCATTACGCGGATTAGTTGGTTTATTATTTTTTGCAGGAGTAGCTGGCTTACTGGTAAATAATTCACCAATTTTTTTCACCAATGAACCAAACAACGATTTAGATTTGCGTGCTTCCATCATTGGTGCTGGCTCTGATGGTGAAATATTAGGTACTACAGGTAATTTACTCGTTGCAGATTCAGGTTTTTTA
>SSGY01000044.1 GCA_008017145.1 Neisseriales bacterium | reverse complement strand
TCAATTTTGGCTCGTACTCGTGGAATTCCACTTCTAGTCGGTGTTGCTAAAGAAGTATTACAAGAAAACTCTAAAATAGTGGTCTTAGATACATTAAACACTGCGATCTTAAATTCATGTCCAAATGAGCAAGAGTTGACCATTGCCAATCAGTTAGTTGCCAAACGCGAGGAAGAATTACGCGTGGCGCAGGAATCATCTTCTTTGGCGGCGACTACTAGCGATGGTATACAAATTAATTGTTTGGCAAATATTGGTAATATCAATGAAGCTAAGATTGCGGCAGGTAATGGTGCAGAGGGTGTTGGTTTATTCCGAACTGAATTTATGTTCCTAGAAAGCAAAGAAGCTCCGAGTGAAGAAATGCAGTTTAAAGAGTATTCTGAAATCAATCATGTTCTTGGAGGTAAGGGTTTTGTTATTCGCACATTAGATGCTGGTGGTGATAAAAAAATTCCGTATATCACGCAAGTTCATGAAGAAAACCCAATGCTTGGTGTACGTGGTGTGCGCTTATGTTTAGCAAATCGGGAGTTATTCAAAACTCAATTACGTGCCATTTTGCGTACCAAAGCTGAAAATATCAAGGTCATGATCCCCATGATTTCTAAACTAAGCGAATACCGTGCTGTTAAACAAATTTTTGAAGAGCTAAAAACGGAGCTAAATGTAACAACTAATATTCAGTTAGGAATCATGGTAGAAGTTCCATCCGTGGCATTTATGAGTGAAGCTTTTGCTAAAGAAGTCGATTTTATGTCAATTGGAACTAATGATTTGACCCAGTATGTTATGGCTGTAGATCGCGAGCATACTGAACTAGCAAAAGAAGTTGACCACTTACATCCAGCGGTACTAGCAGCAATTGCAGCAACCGCGCGTGGTGCTCATAAGCATGATACGAGTTTGTCAGTATGTGGTTTAATGGCATCTGAAAAATTAGCTATTCCAGTATTAATTGGTCTGGGGATTAAAAATCTCTCAATGACAGTTAGTGCCATTCCCGAAAATAAAGCATTTATTCGAACTTTAAACTTTGTTAAATGCAAAGAAATTGCATATCATTGCTTGAGCTTGCCAACAGCAATCGAAGTGCGTGAATATTTAAAAAATCAGTTTAATTAATTGTTAAAATTTTAGAAAGTAATATAATGGCTTTTAAATTTTCTTCAATTCAGGCTCTTGGTCGGGCGTTAATGTTGCCGATTGCAATGCTACCTGTTGCTGGGTTGTTATTACGTTTTGGACAACCTGATTTACTCAATATTGCGGCAATCGCCGATGCTGGTAATGCTATTTTTGCCAATCTCCCCTTGCTTTTTGCGATTGGGGTTGCGGTTGGCTTTGCTAAAGATAATAATGGTTCTGCTGGTCTTGCCGGTGCTGTGGGTTATCTGATTTTGGTAGCAATGCTTAAAACTATCAATAAAGAGATTGATACAGGGGTATTGGGTGGTATCCTAACTGGTAGTATCGCGGGTTATATGTATAACCGCTACAGAGATATAAAACTTCCAGAGTTTTTATCGTTTTTTGGTGGTAAACGTTTTGTTCCTATTATAACTGGCGTGAGCGCGGTTCTGTTAGGTGTGATCTTAGGTTATGTTTGGCCTCCGATTCAATACGGATTGCATACATTTAGCTTGTGGATGGCAAATTCTGGTGAGGTTGGATTATTTCTTTATGGCTTATTTAATCGTCTATTGCTAGTTACTGGTTTGCACCACGTGCTAAATAGTTTATTCTGGTTTCAATTAGGGGATTTCACCAATGCCCAAGGTGTCGTGGTTCATGGTGATATTGCACGCTTTATGGCTGGAGATCCAACGGCAGGACACTTTATGGCTGGGTTCTTTCCAATCATGATGTTTGGTTTACCTGCAATTTGCTTGGCAATGTACACTACAGCATTTAAAGAAAATAAAAAGGCAGTAGCAGGGCTTTTATTGTCGATGGCTTTAACATCTTTTTTAACTGGTGTTACTGAACCGATTGAATATTCTTTTATTTTCTTAGCTCCTGTTTTGTATGGTATCCACGCCGTCTTAACCGGTGTTTCTCTTGCTGTTAGTTATTGGTTGCATATTCGTTTAGGGTTTTCATTCTCTGCTGGTGCAATTGATTACGTATTGTTCTTTAAGCTATCGCAAAATCCACTGATGATGTTAGCGATTGGTGTAGCAATGTTTATCCTTTATTACTCACTAGGTGTATTTTTTATTAAGAAATTTAACCTAGCTACTATTGGGCGTGAATCAGAAGATGAAAAAACTGCTGCACAATTGGCTGAGACTGCCAGCGATAGCTTGGAAATGCAATATATTAATGCATTAGGTGGCGCAGAAAATTTAGTAAATGTTGATGCTTGTACCACACGCTTACGTTTGAAAGTACGTGACTCAGGAATAATAAATAAACCAATTTTAAAAGCATTAGGCGCTAAAGGTTTTGTAACTCCAGCACCTGATTCTGTACAAGTTATTTTAGGTCCTCAAGCAGAAATTGTCGCAAGTAGTATTCGAGACACTTTAGCTTTGATTGGTCACTCGCAATTAGTTAAGGCACCAGTTAAACATATTACAGCAGAAACTGTAGTTGATAAAGGTAGTAAATCTAAAACAGTTAGTGATTTAAGTGCAATTGAGAGTATATTAGCCGCACTAGGCGGTAAAGACAACTTGATTAGCGCTAACCTAGTTGCATTAACTCGTGTTAAAATAGAGATTAGAGATACCAGTATAGTTAATCAAGATCAATTAAAAGATTCTGGCGTAATTGGTTTTATCTCTATTTCGTCCAATACATGGCAGCTCTATCTTGGCACAAAAGCTGAAGATGTAGCTAATGGATTGAGTCAACTTATGAAGTAAAAAATAAATAAAATGGAATGTTTTAATGGTAAGTGTACTGATAATTGCGCATTCAGAAATTGCGAATAGTTTTGCCTATTGTTTGGAACATATCATGAATAAACGGGTAGATAACTTAGTTATTTTACCCATAAAGAAATCAGAAGCTCCGGATAGTATCTATCCGCGAGCTGAAGAAATCATAGAACGCCAATTGCGTAAAGCAGATGGCGTTCTTATTCTTTGTGATATATTTGGTGCTACTCCGAGCAATATCGCTAGCAAGTTAATTGAACCTAATCGTGTCGAATTGATTACTGGTTTAAATTTACCGATGTTGATTCGAGCGATTACTTATTCAAATCAAAGCCTTGACGTTTGTGTTAGCAAGGCATTAGACGGTGGAATCTCAGGGATTATCCACTTAAAAGGAGATTGATTTAATGCTAACTTATGAGTTGGAAATTATTAATAAATTGGGACTACATGCAAGAGCTTCTTCTAAGTTGGTGCAAGTGGCTAGTTCATTCAAATCAGACATTCACATTGAGCGCAATGGTCGAAAAGCTAATGCAAAGAGCATTATGTCGTTAATGATGCTCGCCGCTGCCAAAGGTAGTCTCATTACTTTAATCTGTAATGGCGAGGACGAAGAACAGGCACAACAAAAAATAATTGAGCTATTTTCCGGGCGCTTTGGCGAAGCTGAATAAAAGAAAAGGCATATCATGAATATTGCATTGCACGGTATTGGTCTAGGTGGTGGTATCGCAATTGGTCAGGCTTTTATTTTAGATAAAGATCTTGAAGATGTTGCACAATTTACGCTTGAAGATAGTGAAGTTGCCACAGAGGTTTTACGTTTTGAAAATGCTTTAAGATCTACTCGCAAAGAATTGGAATATTTGCGGGGTAACATTCCTTATGATGCTCCTGCAGAGTTGGGTGCATTCTTATCGCTTAATATAATGATGCTAAGTGATTCTCAAATTGCTCAAGCTCCTGTTGAGCTGATTAAACGTGAATCATGTAATGCTGAATGGGCAATTAAACTTCAGGCTGATTATCTTTCACATCAATTTGACGAGATGGAAGATGAATACCTCAAAGAACGTAAAACCGATGTAGTGCAAGTGTTGGAACGAATTTTTAGAAATCTTGAAGGTAATAAATTTGATTGGAATGATGAAGGTAAATTTGAACGAGGAATACTTGTTACTCGCGATCTTTCTCCAGCAGATTTAGTTCATTTCAAAGACTCTAACTTCGCCGGGTTTATTACTGATTTTGGTAGTCGGACATCACATACCGCAATTGTTGGTAGAAATTTAGATATTCCTGCGGTAGTCGGTGTAGCAAACGCCCGCCAATTTGTCCGTGAAGATGAAATCATTATTGTTGACGGTATTCAGGGTGTAGTTATCATTAACCCTGATAAAATTGTACTTAATGAATATAAACGACGTAAAAAAGAATGGCTGGAATCACGGCAAAAGCTAAGAGCAATTCGTAAAGATGAAACCGTTACTAAAGATGGTGTTAAGGTAGAAATATTTGCTAATATTGAGGTACCAGATGATGTTGAAGACGTAAAGTATAATAATGCGGCTGGAATTGGGTTATTTAGAAGTGAGTTTCTCTTCTTTAGTCAGGATAATCATATCGCGAGTGAAGAAGAACAATTTGAAGCTTATCTAAAAGTAGTTAAGGTAATGAAGAAGCTGCCAATTACAATCCGAACGGCTGATCTTGGTGCTGATAAAAATCCTCTGTGGAATTCATCACATGGTGAGGCCGAAAATCCAGCGTTAGGTCTCACAGGAATCAGGCTTTCTTTAGCGGAGCATGGTTTTTTTCGTACACAGTTACGTGCGATACTGCGTGCATCTCACTATGGGAAAATTCAAATTATGTTCCCGATGATTTCATCCGCCTGGGAATTAAAGCAAGCTGTTAACCAATTGGAATTAGCTAAAGAAGAGTTACGCGAAGAAAAAATTCCTTTTGACAACGAGATAAAAGTTGGAAGCATGATAGAGATTCCTGCAGCAGCGCTTTCGCTTAAAGGTATCTTTAACTATGCAGATTTTATTTCGATTGGCACCAATGATCTGATTCAGTATTTATTAGCAATCGATAGAAATGATGAATCAGTAAGTTATCTATATGATCCCTTGCATCCTGCTGTTTTGCAAGTGATTAGCCATGTAATTCGTACTGCAAATAAGGAAAATATTCCAGTTTCTATTTGCGGTGAGATGGCAGGAAATGTTAAATTAACGCGTTTACTGTTGGGGATGGGGTTGCGAAAATTTTCAATGTATTCAGCAAATATCCTGAATGTTAAGAAAATTATTTTAAACTCAGATGTTGCAGACATTGCGAATAAGGTGAGTAAAATTTTACGAAGCGAGAGCCGTGAACGGATTTATGAATTAGTAGACCAATTAAATGAAGATATTGAATTATTTTAAAGATGAGGAATTATGCGTTTAAAAACAATTAGTAAATTTGTGCTTGGAGCAGTATGTGGTTCTCTGTTGACTATTAGTATTTATGCTACGGCAGACAGTGGCAGTAGTACTGAAGTGAATACCGATGCATCGGTTGCCAATACTATTCCAATTGATGAAATAAATAATTTTGCACGGATTTATGCTATAACCAAAAATTATTATGTGGAAAGTGTAAATGATAGTAAATTAATGAAGGGTGCAGTAACGGGAATGTTGAGTAATTTAGACCCTCATTCAGACTATTTAGATACAGAAGATTTTAAACAATTATCAGAAATGACAAGTGGCTCATTTGCAGGGCTTGGAATTGAAGTTAGTCGCGATAAGGGTGATAGTGGAGTTAAAGTCGTAGCGCCAATTTATGGCACACCAGCATATAATGCCGGAATTAAGAGCGGTGATTTTATTGTCAGGATTGATGATACACCAGTTAGTGGCATGAGCTTGGATGATGCCATCAAAAGAATGCGTGGTAAAGCTGGGACCAAAGTTCGCATCAGTATTGCGCGGGCAAATGAACTTAAACCAATTGAGTTTACAATTATCAGGGCAAAGATTGAAATTCATAGTGTTAAATCTGCTATGTTAGCACCAGATTATGGCTATATTCGCATCACTAATTTTCAGGCAGATACTAGCAATGAATTAGCGAAAGCATTAAACAAACTAGCAGCAGATCAATCACTAAAAGGATTAGTGATTGATTTACGAGATGATCCAGGTGGGCTATTGCAATCAGCTGTAGGTGTTTCAGCTGCTTTTTTACCTAAAGATAGTTTGGTGGTTTATACTGACGGACGTATTGCAAGTTCAAAACAAAAATACTATGTAAAACCAGATGATTACGATATCGATGGAACTCAAGAGAAGAGCCTTAATAGTATTCCTGATAAATTTAAAACCTTACCGATTGTAGTACTTGTTAATCAGGGAACTGCCTCGGCTTCTGAAATCGTTTCTGGTGCATTGCAAGATTATAAACGGGCTAAAATTATTGGTGTTAAAACCTTTGGTAAAGGCTCGGTGCAAACTGTTATCCCTTTATCTAAAGATACGGCGGTTAAGCTAACTACTGCATTATATTATACTCCAAAAGGACGTTCTATTCAGGCGCAAGGAATTTCTCCTGATATTATCGTTCAAAGTGAATATAGTGATTTGCTGGATAGTTGGGATGTTTCTGAAGCAAGTCTGGATAAACATCTAAGTCATCCGGATAATGCGACTAAAACAAATGTTGAATCAGTGCCGGTGATTCGCCCGCCAAAACAAATTGCAACTAAAGCGGAGCTAAAGGCTAAGCTAGATACAAAGATGAAACAAGTGCCGAAAGTAGTAGATCAAACTCAAGCACAAGTTGATTTAAAAGAAGACTTCCAGTTGCAATGGGCGCTTAATATTCTTGAAGGAAAGCCATTACCTGCTGATAGCTTACCTAAAACTACAAAAGCGAATTAATAGTCATGCGTAATCCTGCTGCGGTCTTACTTGGTTTGTTAAACGATCAAATCGTGTTAACGAAGCGTTCGGCAGGGTTGCGCAGTTTTTCGCAACATGTTTGTTTACCTGGTGGGATGCAAGATTATTCTGATGAGACTTTGGTAAACACTGCAATTCGTGAATTTAATGAAGAACTTACTTTCAATGGTAGTCTTCAGGTTACTGCTTGTATGTATCCAGAATACAGTATTGTTTCACAGCAGCAAGTATATCCTGTGATTGCCCGTTTGGATGGTGAAATTACGGGAGTTAATCAAGACGAAGTTGAGCGCTTAATTATGCTACCACTGGAACAATTAGAAGATAGTAATTTCTACGTTCACCCTCATTATCCAGAGATTAAACATCGCTTTTGTCTTGATTATGACGATGAGTTAATTTGGGGCTTAACCGCCTATATTTTATATAAATTTAAAGATTTGAAGAGCTATATTAGATGACTAAAGGAATTATTGCGCCGAGTATTTTATCGGCAGATTTTGCTAATTTGGGCAAAGAAATTGAAACGGTAATTGAAGCCGGAGCTGATTGGATTCATTTTGATGTGATGGACAATCATTATGTTCCGAATCTAACGATTGGGCCAATGGTTTGTAAAGCAATTAAACCATATTGTACCAATGCATTAATTGATGTGCACTTGATGGTAAGTCCTGTTGATCGCATGATTGAAGAATTTGCCGCAGCTGGCGCGGATATTATTACTTTTCATCCCGAGGCAAGCTTGCATATTGATCGCAGTTTAGCTTTGATTAAAAGCTTTGGCTTAAAGGCTGGTTTGGTATTTAACCCTGCTACGCCACTAAGTTATCTTGAGTATGTTTGGGATAAAATTGATGTAGTCTTGCTAATGTCGGTTAACCCTGGATTTGGGGGGCAGGCTTTTATTGAAGAGATGTTAACTAAAGCCAGACAAGCGAAGCAGTTAATTGACGCATCAGGGCGCGATGTTATTTTAGAAATTGATGGCGGAGTTAAAGTAGATAATATCGCGCAAATTGCGGCTGCTGGTGTTGATGCCTTTGTAGCTGGTAGTGCGGTATTCAATACTCCTGATTATGTTAAAACCATAGCTGAACTCCGCTCTCAGTTAGCTTTATGCAATTAAGCGGGCAAACTCTTACATTCCAGCATTTCCTTATCGGGATTTTTGCGGTTGCCAATAACTTTCCAGCATTAGGTGCTTTTTTGCAGATTTGTATTGGGCTTGAGCGCAAAGATCAATTGAGACTATGTAAAATTGCAACTTTTTCATCTTTAGTTGTAATGTTGGTAGCATTAATACTTGGGCGTAGTCTACTAGATTTTTTTGGTATTTCAATAGAAGCTTTTAGAATTGCTGGTGGATTATTGCTTGGCGTTTCTGGTATGAATATGCTTAATTCCAAACCTGACGATGACGATCAACCTGCTAAAGCGAATACTTACTCCAAGGTTATCTCATTGGCAGTTATACCAATAGCAATTCCTTTAACCACTGGTGCTGGAACATTTTCAACTATTATCATTTTTGCTGATGAAGTAGGGCGTAACTGGCTAGAGTTTGGTTTATTGGTAGCTGCAATTTTGGTTATTACGGCATCAATTTATTTTATCTTCAAATACTCAATGAAGCTTCTCGATGTTCTTGGGCACACTGGTATGAATGTATTAATTAAAGTGGTGGGCTTATTTACCTTAGCTTTAGGCACTCAATTCATTTTAATGGGTATTTCTGCAGCATTTCCTGCTTTGGGAATAAAGTAAGTCTTACGAATTAACTATGTTATAATAATGTCGTAAATCTTTCGGGGCGGGGCGTAATTCCCCACCGGCGGTGACGAGGTAGTAATACTTCTTAGTCCGTGACCCGTACCAATATTCTGATATTGGCTACGGTGGATCTGGTGTAAATCCGGAACCGACAGTATAGTCTGGATGGGAGAAAGATAATGATGTTTTAATGCTTTTATTGTGTTGATACTAGATTTGTGCTAATGTCTATATCAATATTTGTATTGCTTTTACATTTTATCAAATTTTTACTGTGATTAAGTTGATAATTTTCACCCCATTTTCCCCCAATATATAAACAATAATGCAGATATAGCTATTTGAAAACTTTTAACTATATTTAAAACTTGATTAATCTGAGTAATTCATTCATGTCAAACCATACTTATTATATGCAGCAAGTTTTGCAATTAGCGCGGATGACTCCACGGCAAACTTTACCAAATCCTCAAGTTGCCGCTATTGTGATTAAGGATCAGCAAATTGTTGGGATTGGCACACATCTGTTTGCTGGTGGTCCACATGCTGAAATATATGCACTTAATCAAGCGGGTGATAAAGCTGCTGGTGCTACTTTGTATGTTAATTTGGAACCCTGTGCTCATTTTGGACGTACGCCTCCCTGTATTGAAGCTGTGATTAAGGCTAAGATTGCTAAGGTTTATGTGGCAAATTTAGATCCCAATCCTTTAGTTTCAGGTAAAGGGGTTGCGGCATTGCGTGCGGCTGGAATCGATGTTGAAACTGGGCTATGTGCTGATGAAGCAGCTGAGATAAACCGTGTGTTTTTTCATAATATGCGTAAGCAAATGCCCTATGTTACTTTAAAAGCTGGAATGAGTTTAGATGGCAGGATTGCGACTAAAGAAAATCGTAGCCAATGGATTACGAATGCTGAATCGCGTATAGATGCACATCTATATCGGGTAAATCATCAAGCAATTTTGGTTGGTGTAAATACGGTGATTACTGACAACCCAAGTTTAACACCACATATGTTAACTAATCCCGAAGCTGTGCCTATTCGTATTGTTTTAGATCGCAATTTACGTACTCCTCTTGATGCCAAACTTATAAATGACGGCGCAGCACCAACTTGGATTATAACTTCTAACCCTGATGCTATACTACATCAGCAATATATTGTTCGCAGCGTAAGAGTTCTGCAAGTGGCAGAGTTAACTATAAAAACAGTATTAACTACACTATACCAAAATGGAATCTGTTCATTGCTAGTTGAAGGTGGTGAGCAAATTTATTCAAGCTTTATTGATTCGGGTTACGTTGATCAATTAGTTTGTTATTATAGTCCGCAGCTAATTGGATCAACTCAGGCAAAGCATTTATTTGCGGGAAATGGTTTTGCTGATTTACAGAGTAATATGAAATTTAAGATTAGTGAAGTAAAACAACTTGGTAATGATGTTAAAATAGTTTCTGTTCGTGAGTATAAGGATGGTGTGTAATGTTTACTGGAATTGTTGAAGAAATTGGTAGTATTGCCCAAATTAAGCGTGGTGGTAAAACCTTAGAGTTAGTAATCAACGCCAAAATAATCATGAGTGATATGAAACTTGGTGATAGTATCGCGGTAAACGGAGTTTGTCTAACCGTTACACATTTTAACAAGAATAATTTTAGTGTTGATGTTATGCCCGTGACTTTTAATGCTACTAATTTAGCTAAGTTAAGTAAGGGTTCTGCAGTTAATCTGGAACGGGCTATGGCGGCAAATGGTCGCTTTGGCGGTCATATAGTTAGTGGACATATTGATGGAGTCGGTGAAATCATCGCTTGCAGTCGCCTAGAAAACGCAATAGTTTATAAGATAGGCCTAGCACCAGAACTGGCTAATTTATGCGTGGCTAAAGGATCAATTGCTTTAGATGGAACTAGCCTAACGTTAGTTGAAGTTGGTGAGGATTGCCTAAGTGTGGCATTGATTCCGCATACTCAAAAAATGTCCTTGCTTGGGTGTAAGCAGATTGGCGATAGTGTTAATATTGAATGTGATATTTTAGTGAAACAAATGCAAAAAATGTATGTCAAGTCAGAAAAAAACTCCAAAATTACTAGTGGTTTTTTACTTGAGCATGGCTTTTTATAGGATTAATAAATGTTTAATACAATTGATGAAGCACTAGAGGATTTACGAGCTGGTAAACTTATTTTAGTTTGCGATGATGAAGCACGTGAAAATGAGGGTGATTTAGTTGGTTTAGCCGACAAGATTACTCCTCAGTCACTTAATTTTATGATAACTCATGGTAAAGGATTGGTGTGCTGTCCGCTAAATCAGGAATATGCTGCTAGACTTGGTTTGAAACCTATGGTTCATGATAATCAAGATAATCATCAGACAGCATTTACTCAGAGTATAGATCATATAAGTAGTACTACTGGAATCAGTGCTGCAGAACGCGCACTTACGCTAAATGAGCTAGCTAATCCAATGAGTAAACGTAGTGATTTCCGCGAGCCAGGGCATATATTTCCCCTAATTGCCAAAAATGGTGGGGTTTTGGAACGAGCAGGACATACTGAAGCCGCGGTTGATTTAGCTAAATTAGCAGGCGCTAATCCAGTTGGAGTAATTTGTGAAGTGATTAATGCCGATGGAACTATGTCGCGTTTGCCAGAATTGGTTAAATTTGCGCGTGAATATGATCTCAAATTAATTCATATTCAAGCTCTAATAGCTTATCGCAAGCGGAATGAGAAATTAATTCAGCGTGAAGCGGTAACAAAATTACCTACCAAATTTGGAACATTTGATATGTACGGGTTTCGTTCTTTAATTGACAATCAAGAAGCGGTTGCTTTGGTTAAGGGTACTCTGACTGCTGATACTCAGCCATTAGTGCGGATACATTCAGAGTGTTTGACAGGAGATGGTTTTGGTTCATTACGTTGTGATTGCGGCGAACAATTAGCAGCAAGTCTTACGCGAATTGAGCAAGAAGGTGGAATTTTAATTTATCTTCGTCAAGAAGGGCGTGGAATTGGATTACTCAATAAACTGAAAGCTTATGCTCTCCAAGATCAGGGTATGGATACGGTTGAAGCTAATTTACACTTAGGGTTTGCTGATGATTTGCGCGATTATTATCTTGCTGCACAGATTTTACGTGATTTAGATATTTCTAAGATACGCTTACTTAGTAATAATCCTCGTAAATTGAATGCGTTAGGCAATTATGGGGTTGAAATTGTTGAGCGACAAGAGTTAATTATTGCAGCAAATACAGTCAATAAAGATTACTTGGATACAAAAGTAAGTAAACTAGGGCATTTATTATTTTAAAAGGACGCGGTACGATAGTGAGTCAAGAGTTGAATAAATAAGTCAAATTCTGTTAAAGTAATGTTTATTTAAATTGATATTATAGTGTAGTGTCTCGACATAAGCATCAAAATTAAATTTAATTCATTAATAAGGGATTAATTATGTCAAATATAGTTAAATTACATAGGGTTTTAAAAAGTACTCCGGAAAAAGTATATCGTGCGTTTCTAGAGCCAGATGCACTAATAAAGTGGATTCCACCATATGGTTTTACAGCACAGATCAAACATCTCGATGCTAAGATTGGCGGTACTTTCAGAATGTCATTTACCAATTTTTCTACTGGGCATAGCCATTCATTTGGTGGGGAATATCTGAAGTTGGTTCCATTTGAACTCATATCTTATACCGATAAATTTGATGATCCAAACCTGTCTGGAGAAATGATTGTAGTAATTCACTTGAAAAAGGTAATTTGTGGTACTGATGTCTGTATTGAGCAATCTGGTATTCCGGATATGATACCAGCTGAAATGTGCTATCTTGGCTGGCAAGAGTCTCTTACTCAGTTAGCTAATTTGGTTGAACCAGATATTACAGACTAGCAAATATTTAAAAGATGGGGTAAATATAAACATAGGCAGATTAGTATCTTTGACGTTTGGATTGATATTACAGTATGTTGGTAGTATCAAAATTATTTTAAATTGTCGAGTTTAATAGATTAAATTTGACTCATTCACATAGGAAATTGATCATGATCTTTGAAGGAAATTTAGTTGCCACTAGTGGTAAATATGCAATTGTTGTTAGTCGCTTTAATGAGTTTATTACCAGCAAGTTACTTGGAGCGGCATTAGATGGTTTGACTCGTCATGGTGTTTCAGAAAGTGATATTGATACCGCTTGGGTTCCAGGTGCATTTGAAATACCTCTAGTGGCTCAGAAATTGGCAGCTAGTAAAAAATATGATGCAATTATTACACTTGGTGCTGTTATTCGTGGTTCAACTTCGCACTATGACTATGTGTGTAATGAGGTGGCAAAAGGCGTTGCCAAAGTTCAGTTAGATAGCGGCGTTCCGGTGATTTTTGGAGTGGTTACTACTGAAAATATTGAGCAAGCTATTGAGCGTGCTGGTACCAAGGCTGGTAATAAAGGTTATGATGCAGCAATAAGTGCTATTGAAATGGCAAATTTACTTAAAGGTCTTTAATTAATGAATATTGTGGCACATATACATTCTGGCTCAGATGACATTAGTTAAAATATAATCCTTATCTTCTACCGCATAGTTTTGGATGTATGATAAAATCTTAATGCTATTTTATAAGTGTTGCGGGTATGATTAACTTGATTCTTATGATTGACTAAACTAATGGAAATAAATGCTAAAAAATTATGGTTGCCACTAATTATTGCATTAGGGCATATTTCATTCAGCCATGCTGAAAATATTGATAATATGGAATCAATGGTAATTGCTACAAAAGTTGCTTCACTCAATGGTTCAACACGAATGATGTGTGGCAAAATTATGCGTTGTAGTTTAACGCAAACCACTCAATTCTATACTGCTCGTAACTATCTTCCAGTTTGGACTGCCGCTGGGCGGATTAAGCCTGAAGCTGAGAAATTTTTAACTCTGTTACGTCATAGTTATGAAGATGGTCTTAACCCATTTGATTATCATACCAAAGAACTCAAAGAAATGGAACAACAAATCAATGATGGTCTACAGACAAGTAATAGCGTTGATCCAGGTTTGTTGGCAGAATATGACATTACTATGAGCGATGCATATTTGTTGTATGCACGCCACATGGAGTTTGGACGGATTGATCCAGTTGTTAATTATCCTGATTGGCAAGTTAGTCGCCGTTCATTAAATATTCTTGATTTCTATAATCAGGCAATCGCTCAAAATAATTTAGTTACGAGTTTGAGTAAACTAACTCCAACTTATTCAGGGTATGCTGATTTAAAAGTGCAGCTAGCTAAATATCAAAAGATTGCGAGTAATGGCGGTTGGCAAACAATACCAGCAGGCAAAGATTTAAAAATTGGTTCTGTTGGTACTAGGGTTGAAATATTACAAAAAAGGTTGTCTGCAACTGAGGACTATACATTGGATTATACTGATCAACCTGCAAAATATGATGAGGATACTGCAAAGGTAGTTAAACAGTTTCAACATAATAATGGTTTAAAAGTAACTGGTATCGTAGATAAAGCCACACTACAGGCATTAAATGTGTCCGTTGAAATGCGTGTTAAACAAATCCAATTGAATATGGATCGCTTGCGCTGGCTACCAAATAATTTGGGTAGCAAGTATTTAATGGTAAATATTCCAAGCTACTCTTTAGTTATTGTTAATGGTCAGCAGATCGATTTGTCGATGCCTGTTATCGTAGGCGGTGGAGGTAACAATAAAACTTGTGTTGTTAATAGCAAAATAACCACTTTAGAACTGAATCCATTTTGGGGAATCCCTAATCGAATTGCAACTAAAGAATATTTGTCTAAAATTCAAAAAGACCCATCTTATTTGGAACAACACAACATTAGAGTTTTTAATCCAAAAAATAACCAAGAAATTGATCCAACAGGAATAGATTGGCAAAAAGTAACTCAGACTAATTTCAATTATTTCCTGCGCCAAGATCCCGGTAAAAAAAATGCATTAGGCAAATTAAAATTTTTATTTCCCAATGACTGTGGAATTTATTTGCATGATACATCAAACCCTAATTTATTTGGTAAAAAAGCTCGCAGTTTAAGTCATGGTTGTGTACGAGTGAGTCAACCGTTGGCACTGGCTGATTATTTAATTGCTTCAACTCCTAATTGGGATGATGACAAGCTTGAAAGTGCAATCAATACTGGTAAACATCGTTGGGTAAAATTGGCTGATCCTCTTGAAATCCACATTATTTATCAAACTGCATGGGTTGAAAGTAGTGGACAGCTACAGTATCGCAATGATATTTACAAAGCTGATGATGTCGATTTTCCAATCTATATTCCAAAATTGGCTAAGTAAAAAATGACGCAATTAATAGCTTTAAATCAGTTTAGAATTGAACGCAATAATCAAGAATTATTGAAGTGCGACGCGTTGGCAATTAATTTTGGTGAGCAAATATTTTTAACTGGAGCAAGTGGTTCTGGTAAAACGAGCCTTGCTTTGGCCTTGACTGGTGAGTTATATGCTCATGGTGAAATAAAGTTTAATTATCAAGAGAATAGCATATTTGCTAAAAAAATAACATTAGTTAAACAATTTTTTCACTTTAAAAATAATTATGGCTTAACTGATTTTTATTATCAACAACGTTATAATAGCTACGATGCTGACAATGCTCCAACGGTTAGACAAACGATTAATAAAGTAATAAATGTAGATAACCCACAAGTACAATCTCTTTTAACTTTGCTTGATTTTCATCATCGCCTGGATGCTATATTGTTGCAATTATCTAGCGGAGAGCGTAAAAAAATACAATTGATTCTAGCATTGGCGAAACCAACTCAGATTATAATTTTAGATAATCCTTTAATTGGCTTAGATATTATCACTGTAAAACGCTTACATGAGTACATGGCTAAATTAGCAGAAGAAGGAGTTTGTTTTATTTTGACTGGAGACAGTAATACAATTCCTAAATTTATTACTCATGTTCTAAGCATTTCAGCCGAACATAATTTAGATAAGATTAAGTTGGATAATTATCATCCAGATACAACAACCGCGAGTACCACTAATTTCAATTATGCCAATCTGAAATTGCCTAGATTAGCTAGTAAATTTACAAACATTGTAAAATTTAATTCAGTTACTATTTCTTATGCTGAAAAAGTTGCATTGCGTAATGTTAGCTGGCTTATAAATCAGGGTGATAAATGGTTGCTTAGCGGTGCTAATGGTGCCGGTAAATCTACCTTATTAAGCTTAATAAATGGAGATCACCCACAAGCTTATGCCAATGAAATTTATCTCTTTGATCGTAAGCGTGGTAGTGGTGAAACAATCTGGGATATTAAGCGTAATATTGGATTTATTTCGCCTGAATTACACTGGAATTTTGATGGTAGTATGACTTGTCTGCAAGCAGTCATCTCTGGATTTTATGATACTCCAAGCTTACATCGTGGTGCTACGGATGAGCAAATCAGTATAGCACAGCAATGGTTGGAAGAAGCTAGTCTCATTGACTATGCTAATCAACGTTTTGCGAATGTCTCAAATGGTATTCAGCGGATGCTCTTACTATTTAGAGCAATAATTAAAAATCCACCATTGTTTATTTTAGATGAACCTTGTCAAGGACTAGACGACTATCAGGCACAGCAATTTGTTAAGTTAGTTGATCATTTATTTGCTGACAGTCAACATACAATTATCTACGTTAGTCATCGTGCAGACCAAATTCCTACTTGTATCAGTCAGCAGTTGAATTTAGTTGCTGGTGTGGCAACCATCATTTCCGCTAAAAATAATTAGATCAAAGTATCCAAATGAGAATAATACTAGCTATAGCCATAATGTGCTAATTGTAGCTAGTATTATAACGTGGCACAATATTGTTTAACTTCTTGATCCAGTAATATAAGTTCTTCAATATGAGTTGGCGTAGTTCCAGAAAATTTTTCAATAGCAGTTTCAATCATTCGAGGAATATCATAAAATCCATGTTCGTTAGCAAGGAATTTAGCGACTGCAACCTCATTTGCTGCATTTATCACTGCTGCTGTATTGCTTTCTTCACTTAGCGCATCAATTGCTAGTTTTAAGCACGGAAAGCGAATATAGTCAACTTCACAGAAAGTTAAATTCTGCAGAGTAGTGAAATTAAGTTGTTTACTTCCTGAGTTAATTCTTTCTGGTGCAGATAGGGCATAAGCAATCGGCGTTTTCATATCAGGCGTACCCAGCTGGGCAATAATTGAACTATCAATGTATTCAACCATCGAGTGGATTATGCTCTGCGGATGAACCACAACCTCAATTTGGCTTGGTTTAGCATTAAATAACCAATAGGCTTCAATTACTTCTAAACCTTTGTTCATAAGTGTTGAGCTATCCACGGATATTTTTTGTCCCATACTCCAGTTAGGATGCTTGACTGCTTGTGCAGCAGTAACTTTACATAATTCTTCATATGGTGTATTTAAAAATGGTCCGCCAGATGCGGTCAGGATGATTTTATTTACTCCGATTTCATCTAAACTAGTGTATCCATAAGGTAGAGCTTGGAAAATTGCACTATGTTCACTATCAACCGGAATGATCTGTGCGTGATTGAGTTTAGCGGTATCAGTGATGATTCTGCCACCAGCAACGAGTGATTCTTTATTGGCAAGTAGAATTTTTTTACCGTTTTTTGCTGCATGATAAGTTGGAACTAGTCCGGCGCTACCAACAATTGCTGACATAACCAGATCAACTTCAGCATGTGCAGCAAGATAAGCTAGGTCTTCAGGTTTACATAATACCTGAGTAGTGGAATTAGCCTCAGTAAGACGTTGTTGCATCGTTTTGGCTGCATCATCACCATTAATATAGGCGTAGGAAGGATTAAATTCTAAACATTGCTGGTACAGCAAGCTTGCATTATTATTGGCAGTCAGCGCGAATACGGAGAATTTATCAGGATGTAGCTTAATTACGTCTAGAGTTGATACACCGATACTACCAGTTGCACCAAAAATAACTATTTTTTGCATTATAACATTCCACGAATAATGGCAAAGGCAATCGCTAATACGGCGATTAAACTATCAATTCGATCAAATACCCCACCATGACCAGGTAGAATTGAACCACTGTCCTTAACTCCAGCAACACGCTTTAACCAAGACTCAAACAAGTCACCTGCGATACTAATCACAGTCAAGATAGCAGCAAATTTAAATGCCATTGAATAAGTAACTAAATAATCTGCCAGATTAAAATATTTTAAGGTAACCAAATAAATAATCACTAAAAGCAAACCGCCAATTGCACCTTCAATGCTTTTACCTGGGCTTATTCTTGGAGCAAGCTTATGCTTACCAAATTGTTTACCAACGAAATAAGCACCCGTATCAGCGACCCAAGCAATTGCCATAATACTGACTAATTGCCATTGCCCAGATTCACTATGTGAGAAAAGATCATGTAAAATCGTCAATGAATAATATGCTGGAATAAATAGCAACCCACTAAAAACTGCAATTGTAAGTTTACTAAAATGCTTGGGAGTAAAGATTAAAATTAAAGGCACTGCGAAACACCAAGTGGCAACGCTTACAATTCGAATAATTTGACTTAAATCATAATTAACTTGCCCAATGCCTACGGCGATCAATGTATTAATAAACATGCTAACAGCTATTTGTAATTTACTAAAACGATACATTTTAGCTAATTCATAGTTAGCAATCAAACATAATAACCAGCACGAGGCAGCAAAAATCAGAGGAGGAGTAAAAAATATTACACCAATTACTAGAAAAAAGAGAATAAGAGCAGTGATAATTCGTTGTTTAAGCATGATTTATATTTCTAAATTTGTTCGGAGATTTTGCCAAAACGGCGCTCCCTGTTATTATACCACTCTATAGCTCGTTCGAGTTCGGCGGGACTGAAATCAGGCCAATAAATATCACTAAAATATAGCTCGCTGTAGGCTAATTGCCATAGCATAAAATTGCTGATTCTGCTTTCACCGCTAGTGCGAATTACTAATTCTGGATTTGGCATACCATTAGTTAAAAGATAGTTACTAAGCATCTCTTCACTTATTGGAGTTTGCGGCTGTTCTGCAATAATTTTATTTACGGCTTGAATTATGTCATATTGACCGCTATAATCCAAGCAGATGCTAAAATTTAATCCTGTATTTTGCTTAGTTTTATCTTCAGCAGCCATCAAACTTGCCAGTAATTCACTATTAATTCTGCTTCTATCACCAATAAATTTAATCCGCGCATTTTTACTATTCAATTCATCAAGTTCTTTATTTAAGCGTTTAAAAATCAAGCGCATTAAAAAGCTAACTTCATCTTGTGGGCGATTCCAATTTTCACGGCCAAAAGCAAAAACAGTTAAATATTTAACTCCTAAATCATTACAATGAGTCACGATTTTTTTGAGTGAATTAACACCTTTAACATGTCCAGCAACACGAGGTAAAAAACGTTTTTTTGCCCAGCGTCCGTTACCATCCATGATAATTGCAATATGTTGTGGTATTTGTTTCATCTTTTACTATATAAACACATAAAATGCAATGCGTTTAAGCATTGCATTTTATTAGATTAATGAAATGGCAGAATATCGTTAAACGGTTAATAGTTCTTTTTCTTTATCTGCAGTTAATTTATCAATTTCAGCAATATATTTGTCCGTGAATTTTTGAATTTCATCTTGAGTTCGTTTATCATCATCTTCAGTAATTGCTTTATCTTTTAACTTTGCTTTTAGCTCACTATTAGCGTCACGACGTACATTGCGAACTGCTACTTTGGCTTCCTCTGCTTCGCCTTTTACAACTTTAATAAGTTCTTTACGGCGCTCTTCAGTTAGCGCTGGCATGGGAACACGCACGGTGTTACCATTAGTCGCTGGGTTTAATCCCAAATCTGCATCGCGAATTGCTTTTTCAATAGCTCCAGACATTTTAGCTTCAAAAGGTTGCACTGTTAATGTGCGGGCATCGCTGGCAGTCACCGTTGCTACTTGATTAATAGGCATCATTGCACCGTAATAGTCAATTTGTACATGATCAAGCAAACCTGCATGCGCACGACCCGTGCGAATTTTAGTTAATGTATTTTTATAGCTGTCCAAGCTTTTACCCATCTTAGTTTCTGCTTGTTTTTTAATTTCACTTGTCATTTTGTTATAAACCTATAAAGAAGTATTTGTCAGGCGGTTATTATAGTAAAGTTTACCCGATTTGTCAAAGACATATGTGGCGAACCTAAAGGCGCTTAAACTCTTTAATCGCTTTGGCTGTTTCTTTTTTACCATCTCGCTCTTTTTCTGCCGCGCGCTTGTCATAAAGTTTCTTACCCTTAGCCAACGCTATTTCAGCTTTCACGCGCCCTTTTTTATAGTGTAAATCAACTGCGATTAGACTATAACCCTTTTGTTCAACCTTCCCAATAAGCTTATCAATTTCCCGGCGATGTAATAGTAGTTTTTTTAAGCGCATTGCATCAGGTGAGACATGTGTACTGGCAGATAGCATCGGAGTTACGGTGAAACCAAGTAGCCACACTTCATTATCTTTTATTTTGACATAGCTGTCTTTTAATTGTCCATGACCTTCTCGAATTGCCTTAACCTCCCAGCCTTCAAGCGCAATACCTGCTTCAAATGTTTCTTCTATTGTAAAATCATGAAACGCTTTTTTATTTCGAATAATACTCATATATTTAAAACCATCTCTAAGTTGAATGCGCTATATTCTAGCATAAAGTTGTGATTCCGGCATAAATTTCGGCGAAGAGTACAGAATTTTGCTAAAATCACCGCTTAATTGTAACAAAGTTTTGAGTGAAAGAGATAAATAGCAATGGCGGTAAGCGATAACATATTGACATTTCAAGATATTATATTAAAACTGCAGTCTTATTGGGCAAAAGTTGGCTGCGTAATTTTGCAGCCGTATGATAAAGAAATGGGTGCAGGAACCTCACATACTGCAACTTTTTTACGCAGTATCGGTCCTGAGC
>SSGY01000192.1 GCA_008017145.1 Neisseriales bacterium | reverse complement strand
TGCATCTTGCAGCATAGCTGCATTAGGCAACTCTCGATCTTTTTGGTTACTCATATTATCTCTCCTTTGAATAACATAATTCTTAACTACGACTAGATTATAACATTAACCGTTCACGATTTGATAAAATATCGACAAAGCGCCTAACAGGTCAATCTTTTTCACCTAACATCAATATACTCATTGTCTTTGAACCTTGGACTTTGTCGTATCTCAAAAAAGACTCGTCGTGTACTTCTGTGTACACGTCCTCATCTTTTTTTATCAATACTTCGCGTCCAAGAATCAAATCCTGTGAGTATGTAATAAAGTAATTGAATCTGTAATCTCTAGTTAACCAAGTCTATTATTTTAGGATATATACTATATGAGTCATTCTGCGGTACAAAAATCCAAACGAAAATGGTATTTCAGCCTATGGTTTTTCGTTTTAATCTTTATGTGTGGCGGTATTGTTTTTGGCATTATTAGCCCAGAGCTTGGTAAACAGAGTAAGCCAATTATTGATGCATTTATTCACGTTATTAAAATTCTAGTTGGACCTATCATCTTCTTTACCGTATTAAGCGGTGTTATCGGCATGGGTAGCCTCAAACAGCTTGGTACAATTGGTGCTAAATCATTCATTTATTTCGAAGTAATTTCCAGCTTAGCTTTGATAATTGGCTTAAGCTTTGGTCATTTTGTCCACCCTGGAACTGGATTAAATCTATCCGTTGCTAGTATAGATCCAAGCTTAGTAGCAAAATATACGCAGAACCAAGCTGAGGCAACTAGCTTTGTTCATATTATGCTCTCAGCTATTCCATCAAACTTATGGGATCCATTTTTAACAGGTAATACCTTACAAATCTTATTCATCGCAATCTGTCTGGGATTTGCGCTCTTCTATCTTGCGCAGCGCTGGCGTGAACAAATCATGCATAATCTTCACGCTATCCAAGGGTGGCTATTTAAAATTTTAAGCTTCGTCATGTGGTTCTCACCTATTGCAGCTTTTGCTGCGATGGCATTTATGCTGGGACAATTTGGAATATCAGTAATCTGGCATATGCTTGGTTTAGTTGCAACAATGATTGGTGCGTGTATCTTCTTTATTTTAGTAATATTGGGAACTGTAGCAAAAATAGCTGGATTTAGTATATTTCAGTTTCTTAATTTCATTAAAGACGAAATCATCTTAGTTTTTGCGACTTCTTCTAGCGAGAGTGCTCTAGGTCCAATTATGCAAAAACTAAAAAATTCTGGCGTTGATGAATCTGTAGTCGGAATTGTCGTACCTGCGGGTTATAGTTTCAATCTCGATGGAACCAATATTTACCTATCATTAGTTATTGCTTTTCTATGCCAAGCATTTAACATTCATCTGAGCTTACAAGAGTACATCACAGTGATTCTGGTATTAATGGCAACCAGTAAAGGTGCTGCAGGAGTGAGTGGTTCTGGATTTATTGTACTGGCAGGTACATTAGCCGCAATGCACGGTAAGATCCCCGTAGTTACAATTGCAATCTTGCTTGGAATTGATAAAATCATGAGTGAGTTACGTAGCACCACCAATCTAGTAGGCAATAGTATGGCAGCAGTAATTGTAGCGCGAATGGAACGTAGTCTTGACTTGAAGAAATTTAAAGCATCTTTAAGCAATGGTGTAGAAAAATAAACTGGTGGACTTAAAAATACAGATGGCTCCGATATATAATAACGGAGCCTTTATTATAGAAATAAATCATTTAATCCTTGCCAAGTTTAGCCTTAGCTTTATCAACACACTCCTGTGCTTCTCGTGAGTAACGAATTTCCTCGTATTTGCCATCTTGATTTGGCAATTGCAAGGCTTTTTGACATGCATCTAATGCCTTATCAGCTTCACCTGTCGAGTTATAATACTGACCTAAAAATACCCAATTGTTCCTAAAGTTTGGTGCTTTAGTAGTTGCTGTAGTTAGTAGCTCTAATGCTTTTTTATTACTACCACCAAATAGGCCAGGTAACTCTTGATAATATTTACCTAAAATCCGCGAACCACCATACCATTGAAAGTCTGCTTGAAGTGCATTTACTTGCTTTAGAGCATCCATACCAGCGCCAGCATTACTTGCTGAAGACATAATACCTTTAGCTAAACCATAGCTGCCTAAATCAATCGCAAACCAATACAAACCTTCGACACCATCACTTTTAACTTCACGAGCTATTTTGGCAGCACTAACGCCATAGTCAAATAATTTAACACCACTGGAAGTGCCAACAAATTTTTTCTCACCGTAACCATAATTACCAATAAAATAAACCAAGCGAGCAGTTTTCCATGCTATTTCATAATCTTTACTAACTTCTGGATTAGTATTCAGATACTCAGCAATTATTTTTTGATTATTCAGATTTTCACGATTTGACCACGCACTATCCAAAAATGGAATCGTTAACGCCTGATTTGACTCAATTGAAAACGCCACTGCACTACTTGCCGCCTTAGTTGCTGCAAAACTAGAAACCGAACATATGCCAAGTAGTAAAGAAAGTGATAATTTTTTCATTTTAATTTCCTGATGTTACTTCATGAAAATATAGACAAACAGGCTCACGGGCACCCGATAACGGTAAACAACTTTACGCTATCAAATGCATATGAGCCTATTTAATTCATACTCAACCTAATTCAAAATACTAGTAGGCGATTTATGACGAAGCCTACTAGCAGTAAGAGAGGAATAAATCAACGACCTAGGATGATGAATCAGGTTGAGTACACATATTAAGTAGTCTCTTTTTTAGAGAGATTCATCACCACAATGAAGAATAATGGCACGAAACAAGTTGCAATCAAGGTTGACCCAAGCATTCCACCAATAATACCATAACCCACCGAATGCTGAGAATTAGCACCAGCTCCAGTTGCCGTAGCCAATGGTATTGCTCCCAAAATAAAGGCAATTGAGGTCATAATGATCGGTCTAAATCGGACTTTTGCAGCATGAATAGCAGCAGTCCGATAAGACATATTCTCATTACGTACAGCCTCAATTGCAAACTCAACAATCAAAATTGCGTTTTTAGCCGAAAGCCCGATCAGCGTCAGCATACTAACCTGGAAGTAAATATTATTTTCCATGCGGAAAATCAGGAGTGTTAATGCAGCACCTAACAACGCAAATGGTAATGCCATCATGATTGCCATTGGTAAAGCCCACATTTCGTACAATGCCGCCAAAATCAAGAATACCATTATCAGACCTAATGAGAAGGCGATAGCTGATTGATTACCTGCGAGATTTTGCATATAGGAAGGACCAAACCATTGGATAGAATAATCTTTACCTAATACTTTTGGCACAGCATCTCTAATTACATTCATAACATCACCAGATGAAGCATGAGTAATTGGATTAGGATTGACAATTATCTGACTACCAATATAGTCATTCATCCGCGTAACCAGTTCTGCACCGTTAGTATACTCAAACGTTGCCAAACTACCAACTGGAATCATTCTATTCCCTGTACTAGTTTTAGCATAAACGACATTTAACAATTCTGGATTGTTACGGTATTGATACTCACTTTGCACCAGCACCCACCACAAATCATTCCACTTGGTAAAATAGTTAATATAAAATAAACCAAATGTTGACTGCAATGAGTTAAAAATATTCGCATAAGGTACATCATATAGATATGCTTTACGTGGATCAACCTTAACATTAATCTCCGGTGTTTTAACATCATATAATTGAAATGCACTGCCAACTACTTGAGGATATTCTTTTTGTAGATATTCTGTTAGTTTAACGCCGTCATCATGAATTCGCTGTGGAGTACCGACATCTGGTAATGCGGCTTGAAGATAAAATGTCACCCCACCAGTTGTACTCATACCACGAATAGGTGGTTGATTGTATGGAAACCCAGTAATTCGCAAATGCTTACTTTGTAGTTCGGTAGTTTTTTTAATTACTGCATTAACATCTTGATCTGCATCTGGACGCAGAGAGTAATCTTTTAAAATAATACTTAACGTTGAAGTATTAGTTTTGGTCGAACCATTATCAACAATATCTTTACCGCCTAAAATTGCAATCCTGTCTAATTCTGGAATATGGCTCATTAGATCTTTAGACAATGAAATGGCTTCATCAACGTTATAGTCAATTGATCCACCAGAATTAACATGAATCGTATCATAATAATAGCTCATATCTTCCAGAGGAACTAATCCAGTAGGAATCTTGACAAACATTACAATCACGGCTAAAATTACAATGCACCACGCTATCATGGCTTTTTTAGCATTATCAATAATTTTAACTACTATGGTCATATAAAGCTCTTGGAACTTCAAAAACCCAGCATTAAATTTATCAAAAAACCAATAAACCCACTGCAAAGGTTTAAACTTAGATTCGTGTTTCTCACCATGCTTTACATTACGTAAGAAAATTGCACATAAAGTTGGCGTAAGTGTAAGCGCAACGATTCCCGATAGCAATACCGAAATTGCAATCGTAACCGCAAACTGTTGCATCAAAATACCACTGAATCCACCTAAGAAAGCGACAGGAATAAATACCGCATTTAACACACAAACAACGGCGATAACTGGTGCAGCTACCTGCTCCATTCCTTTAATTGCGGCTTGAACTGAGTTTAACCCCTCTTCGGCCATTAAGCGCTCAACGTTTTCCAGTACTACGATCGCATCATCTACCACAATCCCAATTGCCAACACCATCCCAAACAAGGTTAGTGTGTTAATTGAAAAGCCGAGTGCAAATGTTCCAGCAAATGTTCCAATAATAGCAACTGGAATCGCGATTACTGGAATAATTGTACCTTTAATATTTTGGATGAATAGCATTACTACACAAAACACTAGAATAAATGCAATAATTAGCGTCGACACTACTGCTTCCACTGATAAAATTACAAACTCAGAAGAGTCATAGTGATTATAAAACTTAATTCCATCAGGCATATGCTTAGAAATTTCATCCAATAAATTCATATAATCTTTTTTAACTTGAAGTTGATTAGCGCCTGGTACCAAATATAATGCCAAAGCAGTTGCAGGAACTACCTTAAGCTCATGCGTGCTAGGGTCACGAACGACAGACTTAAAGTATGTGATATATTGCTGTGCATCCAGTTTAACCTTAGCAACATCTTTAATTCTAACTACCTGAGCATTACTCTCTGTCGCACGTATTACAACATTCTCAAACTCTGATTCTTCTGTCATATAACCAGTTGAATTAATTAAGAAGTTATATTTTTGCGGACCAGACATTGGTGCCATTGCATTTAAACCAATCGCATACGGCCAGTTTTGGTCATTAACAGCATTCTTTATATCTCCAATACCTACGTTATAATACTTTAACTTATTTGGATCAGTCAGAATCCGCATCGCATACTGGCGTTGCCCTAAGATTGAAACGACCCCAACACCTGGAATTTGTTCAACCAAAGGATAAACGTAACGCTGCACATAGTTACTTATGAATAATTGATCTGGTTTACCTGTATCTGAGTAAAATGGTGTCACAATAAACAAATCCGGGTTTTGCAAGCGCATGGTTACACCCTGTGCTTGTACCTGAGTTGGCAATTGTGGCATTGCAGTATTAATCCGATTTAAAGCATCGGCTTCAACCAATTGTAAGTTAGTCCCAGTTTGAAAGTAAACGTTTAGTGATAAACTATTACTACCATTTTGGCTGGCTGACTGCATATAAATCATTCCAGCCACCCCGGACATTTGATCCTCAATCGGAGCAGCTACCGCATTGGCAATAGTTTCAGAATTAGCACCAGGGAAAGGTACTGAAATATTCAAACATGGTGGAACAATAGAGGGGTATTGCTCAATAGGAGAAACCGCCATAGAGATCAGACCTGCAATCGTGATAATAATTGAGATTACCATTGATAAAACGGGTCTTAAGATAAAAAAGCGACAAAACATCTAGCTGATTCCTTTATACTGGATAACTACTAATACTTATAATTTTAGATTAATCTACTATGCTTTTAAGTTCGCACCAACAATAGTAAGACTGCTTACATTCAATCTTACTATCGTACGACTATAAAGCTAATTGATATTTAATACCTCTAGTCTATTAATACTTACCATTGTAAATATTAGCCGAACTTTCAATAACTACTGCTCGTTTCTTAACGTCACCTTTATAAGCAGAAGCATTTGTTTTGGCAGGAGTAACTGCTTTAGGCGCTGAGGCTATCGTAGGATTATTTGGATTAGTTTTGCTTTGATCCTCTGTGCTATCCACGACAACTTTGTCACCATTCATGACTTTAACACCACCCGCAGTTACAACTTGCATGCCATCGCTCAAGCCTGATCTAATAATCCACAACTCACCAGTCATAGGACCTGTCACAATTGGTTGTTTAGCAATTTTGCCATCTTTTACCACATAAACGAAAGCACCTTTGTCATCACGGAATACTGACTCTTGTGGAATAGCAAAAGAATCTTTATACGTAACACCATTTAAATAAATATGAACAAATTGCCCTGACAAAAGTTGATTTCTCAGGTTAGTATTATCAACATAAGCCCGCATATTCCATACACCATTTTGCAAGCTAATTCGAGTATCCGTAAATTGAACATATCCACTATTTTTCATCATTGTACCATCTGCTAATTGTAGATCGGTTCTAAATTTAAATGCAGGAGGAACTGTGATTACACCGTTATTAACACCATTTTGAATCACTAAGCGATCATTC
>SSGY01000090.1 GCA_008017145.1 Neisseriales bacterium | reverse complement strand
TCATTTAGGTGTTTTACTTGTTGTTTTAGTAGCTCTATTACTTCGTCTTTTGTTGTGTCTTGTATTGTTGGGTTTTGTATGGTTGTGTTGTTATCTGGTGTATCTATCCCGATAAATGCAGATAATAAATCATTGTTGATGATATCGGTAGGCATAGCTCGGACTAGTTCGCTTGGGTCTATATAAGATTTTCCTGTGCCGTCCTTTTTTATGGATATGTTGTACTTGTCTATAATCTTATAAAAATAGGTGCGTTGGTATCCGCAAATTTTAGCTGCTTCGGTGATGGAGAGTTTATTTTTCATAACGAGATACTAACATTTTTTGTTAACAAGCTGTTAGTTAGACCATCTTTAATCTATTTGACCGTAAACTTTACCAGTAACATCAATGTTTGAGTTCTCTAACATTGGTGCGAGTGTTGTTGGGTTTATGTTTGGTATTGGCGTGTCTATGCTATGAGTATTAGTCTCAGGGTTTTGCATAAAGTTTTTATGGTGGTTATTTTTTTTATTGTTTTTTGATAAAAATAAAACAACCCAAATAGCTAAAAAACCATATAAGAACCACAACATTTTTATAGCCTATAAAGCGAAAAGTAATAGGATAATTCACTATTACTCCCATAATAGTGAACTAAAATAATGACAAAACCCGCCTATTAAAAGCGGGTTATGTTATAATCTGTTTTGGTTATTCAGTTTGCAGACTAATAACCTTGGTAACAACTACTCAAACTAGCTGATACAGGAGTTATTTTAACACATACTTGCTAAACGTATGTGAAGAAATATATAAAAAAAGTATGCTTTTTTGTAAAATACAAAATAGCAACTAGACCGAATATGTAAAAAGCCTGTCGAGAGTTGGATAAACCAGACGGGCTTTTTTTATGCGTCGATTTTGTGCAGTTCTGAGGGTTGCATATTATCCCCGATTGGGAAAGCTCTGTAAATGTAGCTACAATGAGGAAAGTCCGAAAGCTACCCATGCACACGGTTGCGAATTATCAGAGTGAATTTTATAGCGTTTACAGCGTGAAAGTAGACTGATAGCTAGTTAGACACAAGCAGAGGCGGACAGTGTAACAGTGAGCTGTAAAACGCTGTTAGATTTAATTGTTGTGTACCGACGGGATAACTCAAATTAAGGCTGTTATTCTTGGAGGATTGGATACCGAACTCATGCTTTATTATAGTATGGGTAAGGGACTGCTTTACCTCTGGGATGCAGCCCCGCCCGCATCCCAGTAGGCTTTACCGCTATACTACGCCCATCGGTGGGCGTTATTGTTTGCGGGCTTGCCCGCTGTCCTATGTCTTAGTCCAACCTTTATTATTACGTGTCTCTGTGTTAACCCAGCAACCTGTAGGATTAGCGGAAATAAGCTGTTTGGTGCTTTGTGGTCAGGTAGGCTTTAGCCGTTAGCTGTCCACAATCACCGAATGGCTTATTCTGCGGTGAGCGTTAGCGAAAATTCACAGGGTTGCGCCCGCTACGGATTCCAACACGTCCCCACAGTGTTATATACTATTGTATTAATAATTCTCTCTTACGTGGCTTTTATAGTTGCGTCTATAGTTGTTTTGAGGTACAATAATGCACAACGTTTCTAAATCTGAAAGTATTGCTAAAATGTCAAAGCTAGAACGCTTTAATATCAATAAATCACGTCGTTATCTTGTCTTAAACTTTCTTGCTAGTGGTGAGTATTGGACAACTGCGGAAAATGTTCGCCTCTTATTATCTGTAAAGCACTTGTCGTATGTTCGCCGTTTCTTGGATACCCTTATAGATGATGAGCTCTTGAGTAAGCGGGCGATCTCCAGCGGAGGAACGCCGCGTAATTATTACTCTATCACGGATAGAGGGTTGGCGTTTGTTGATGTTTTTGAGAAGTATAAGGCTGGTAAATTAAGCCATCAAACTATGTACCATAATGAGTTGGTGCAACGGTTGAGGATTCTGTCTATTAATCTTTTTGGTGATACTCTTAAATGGCGTACTGATATAGAGATACAGCGGACAGAATCAGAGTTTAAAAGTATTCCTGATGCAATTTTAACGCTTAAAAAATCATACTCTATTGAGTTACAGCGCAACATTTACAGTTATGATGGATTAGTTAAGAAAATTAGTAAATGCTTAGATGATTGCTACAATGAACGATTTGATTTTATCTTGTTTGTTTGTTGTGAAAACTTGACATCAGAGCGGTTAAAAACGATGTTTAATAAGGTTGATAAGGTAAAAAATTCACGTGGTGAAGATGTGATATTGTTGCCTGAAGATAGAGAGAAATTTATATTTATTGATTTTGATAGTTTTGAGGAGTTTGTTAAAAATGCTTAAAAATCTAAAAATTTGTTTGAAGTTTCCAGTTTGGTTAATAGCTCGATGGTTATGTATGAATTTTCATTCATTTAGAATAATAGTCTTAAATTTGCGTTATACTAAACGAGAGCTATTTTCTTATGTTGGGCAACAAAAATTGATTGCAATAAACCTAAAATATGAAAATCAAAAGACTAAGTTATTTAATTTACTTGTGAGGTAGTTTATTAGTGAAAGCCTTTTTATTTGCAGTACCATTAATGATTATAGCTACACTGCTATACATGTATCAAAGTGAAAAAGTTAATAAGGATATAGATGTAAAGCATCAAGAAATGAGAGTTGAAACTGCTAAATTTGACGCTGATTTTGATCGCAGATGGGGCGATAAATCAGCTACAGAGATTGCGCATAATTCTGCTATAGTTGAAAGCGAACAGGTAAAACTTAATATATTGTATGATGAGCAAAGTAGAATAAATAATCAGCGTGAGAGCGCTACAGATAATATAAAAAGACGATTAAATAATGAGCTTAATCAGAATACTAATAGTAGTGTTTATGATGAATTTAATAAATAAATGGAGGTTATTTGATGAATAAAATTTTGTGTATGTTACTTGGTTGTTGTGTTGTTTTATCTGGTTGTAGTGGTGCTAGTACTTCAAATAATAATGAAGATTTATATACAGATAATACAACTATATCAAAAGTTAAAAGTCTTTTTATTGGTAGAAAAGATGTTACAATTAAAGAAGTAAAAACAGCTACTATTATTGCAACAGCATTTCAAAAAATGAATGTAGATAAATTTACGAGTCAGGCAGATATTGCTTCGAAAACTGGCGATTTTTTTCTAAATAAAATATTTGAAAGTGAGCAAATAAGAGGTGCAGTAATGGGCGATTATAATGCATTTATTCATAATGAAAGTGGAGAAAGTAATTATTATCATCAAATGGAATCTTTAAATAAAAATGATGCAGTAATCTTATCAAATATGTATGCTAATTATCTAAATGATATGCAGAAAAAAGATTTTAACAATATGGCTAAATTTGTCATTTTCTATTCTACAATAAAGGCTATTAAAGAGGCTAATTCTATTTGTATAGGTTGGTATGGTGGTGATAGGGGTGCAGAAATGGCAGCAAATTATCAAGTGGTGTTATTAGCTAATGATATTGAAACTATTATTGCAGAACAGATGATTAATAAAACGTTTAAAGATGAAGATTCTGCAATTAAATTTATTCAACAAGCATTTTTTAGTATTAGTGCAGAAAAGATACTTGGATTAATTGAGAGCCATAGTAAAATTGTTAATTCTGCACATTATATAGCTAATTTAACAGGTGTTAGTGGTCGTCAATTTCAAGTTGATGATAGCTCTATTACTTGTAATAATTCTGGAACAGTTTGGTATAAAAATAATGACACTTGGTTTGGTTCTGGGAATTTATCTGGACAAACATATACTTCAAAAATAGAGTATAGTAATGGATTAGAACAAGCTAAATCTGTAAAAATTGACTTAAATAATAGCACATCAAATAGTAATAGTAATGGTGCAGATACATCAATAAAAGCAAAATAAATAAATTTAGAAAGTGAGCTAAAAAATGGGACTTATTAAAACAATTAAAGCACAAGAAAAAACAAAATTATCAATTACAGTTAGTAAAAAATTAGCTGATGAATTTGAGCACGAATTGAAAACATTTAATGCAAATCATCATCAAAATATTAGTTTAGATTTTGATAATTTTGCTAAAAAATTAATTGCTGAATTAAAGCAAATTAATAAAAAAGCAGAGCTTGAAATTGAGAGTAAACCCGCAGAATTATTATAAAAATATATAGCCCCCGTTGTAACATGGGGGATTTTTTATTATCTTGTTATAGTTGTGTTGATAGTGTTATAATATGTGGTGTATTTAGTATAGTAGCGCAATTAATTTGCGCCACTATAAACACCACATACAACGCCATATTTGCCTACGGGCTGAACGCCCTACAAATATTAAACCACTGGGGCGGTTTGCGTTGATTTAATTGCCCGCCCGCCAATTCGCCAAGCGAACGAGGCTACCCCACTCCCAGCCATATAAATTATGCTATTTATTATGTAATGGGAGCACGGTAATCACTGCGACAATGACGCCCTGAGGGGCTATCGTCTTGTTATTACCTTGTGAGTGGGGTAGCCTCGTTCGCTTAATCTGGGGATTAAGGCGAGAGGCGGGCGGGCAGGGGATACCCCTCTAAACATAAAGCAGACGCTTGGGCGTCTTTTTATCGCTTGGGCGATAAATTTATGTTTATTCACCCGACCCAAAAAGCTGCAACGCTTGGGCGTTTTGTTTTTGGGTTGCATACTTGGGTATGCAACAGCTCGGGGGCTTTAAAATAAGCCCCGCCCCCGACTGTCTCGGTTGGTATTATAAACTTGTATTTTTAATGGGATTTAATTTATGAAAAAGTTTATTTACTTTTTTATACTACTGAGTTTGGGTTGGTTGATATTCGAAAATAAAATTTTATCTATACTAAACCATTTATTTATTAGTTCTGTAATACCTTACTCGTGGAGAATTACACGGATTTTTTTAGGTGTTACCGTATCTACATCAATAGTATTAGCCGTGTTGTTTTCTGGTCGTGGTTTATTTGGTGCATTAATGGCTTTTATATGCGCCATCCCTGCACTAATTGCTGTGTATTGGCTTGGTTGTGATGTACTTGGTTTTTTACATTGGCAAGAGTTTAATTTTGACTTGCGTTATTGGTTTTTATGGTGGGTTTTTTCTGGTGGATTTACAGCGTGGTTTTTTCTTCATGGAGCTAGAGACATAAGCGGAAAAATTACAAAATGGATAGATAGTAAAACACATAGACCACTAACGACATTAACGAGTACAGAAGAAATATATAAAAATCATGACAATCTTAAATTAAAAAAATACAATCCCGCAGATTATTACGATTTTAAAAATAGAAAAATTTTTATGTCTTTAGATGTGAG
This sequence comes from Neisseriales bacterium, assembly GCA_008017145.1. The sequence goes on along the minus strand of SSGY01000090.1, from coordinate 2,084 downwards.
CGGAAATCCGATATATTGCGATTATGATTCATTTATTAAAAAATCTCACGGAAACAGTACTGGACGCAGCCAAACAGGTAAAAACGTAGCTATACAAAATATAGCAGTTCAATTATTAGCTTATGATGAATTTGTTGTTATGTGTGATTCTAAAGATGGTGGCGATGACGTTATGGCTCCGATTCTTTGGAAGTATGCTAATGAATATGGTAAATCATATAATTATGTAGAGTTGTCATTAACTGCCCCACCGCAGTTTAATATCTTACAATTAAAAGATGCCGATTTTTTAAAGAAGATTTTAATGCAGTTAGCTAGGTTGGAAGAAACTGACGATATGGCTACGAGTTACTATATTCAACAAGACGATGCTATAGCTCAAAAGATAGCTATGTTTGTAGCTAACGCGCCTGAAGAGGTAACAATTTATGATATTGTTACTAATCACATGGATTTATTTTTTGACCCTAAGAAGAAAGAGCAAACTAGCTTACAAACGGCATTAACTAAATTAAGTTATAAACCTTGTATTAATGCTAAAAATGGGTTTAAGTATGATGATTTAATTCGTGGCGGTGGTTGTTTGTACATTCAAGCTAAGACTAAAGACGAAAATGCGATATTATCTGTACTAATTAGCTCATTGCGATTTATAAGATCGCAAGAGCGAATTAGTAAAATTGTTACTGTTATTGGTGATGAGTTTATGAAATATGCCTCACAGGATTTTATAGATATCTTTACAGAGGGGGCGGGAAAAGGTTTTAAGCTAATAACGGCGTATCAAACAAGTGCATTGCTTGAGATTAAACAAATTGGGCTTAGTTCTGAGCAAATGTTATCTGTTATCATGTCTAATAATTCATACGAGTACATTTATGGCACTAGAGACCCTTTAATTTTAGAAGTATTTGAAGAGCATTATGCTGGTACTAAGATAATACATGAAGAAACAAAAGATACAGAGACATCAATATTACTGACAGATAAATCAACGGGCACAAAAAAATTAAAGAAAGTGTTACACGCTCGATATCCAAAAGAATTGCTTACAAAATTAAGAACTGGGGAGCACTTTTTATATGTTGCTGGTGAGTTGCTAGAGTTGTGTTATAACGGTTATTTACCGCTGTTATCTGGCGAATTTAACAAGGATTCAGAGGAGTTTTTGCAAATGGTTGATAAAGCAAGAGCATTAACTCAGGTGCATGTAAATAATAACGTTATAGAGCGTTCTGATTGTGGAGGTGAAGAAGTGCACGCAGGGTTGAATCAATTGCCTCAGACGCCATTAAAAGCGCTTAAAAATAGATTTTCATAGGCTGACGCCCTTCGGTTGTCCGACCCAAAAAAAGAACGGATCAGGTTTATACCTGGTCCGTTCATTTTTTGCGGTCATGATATAATCTTGCTCTGCCTGAGTGCCAACTGTCTTGATTGCACTCTAGCAGTTGGTACTCACTCTGAGGCGAGTAAGGGGGTGATACCATGAAAAAGCTAACTGACTTATTAACTGTTGCAATTTTCGCCATTGTTGCAGTAACAAATCTAGTAAATCAGCTTATTCAATTAATTAAATTGATTAAGTAGTTTTTTCGCCGCACTTTTGGGTGCGGTTTTTTCTTGTCAGTATTATATCAAACTATTATTTATCTTTCTTTTTTTTCTTAGATTTCTTGCGTAATTCATCAAAAAATGTCTTGTATTCTGGTGTAGTTTTTTGTATGGTTGTGTTGTCTTGTGGTGTTGGGCGGTGTTCGAGTAGTAGAGTTTGTTTATTTATAGTATCCAATAAGCTAAATACTTGTTTTTGGCTTATTTCCAACTGCTCATTTAGGTGTTTTACTTGTTGTTTTAGTAGCTCTATTACTTCGTCTTTTGTTGTGTCTTGTATTGTTGGGTTTTGTATGGTTGTGTTGTTATCTGGTGTATCTATCCCGATAAATGCAGATAATAAATCATTGTTGATGATATCGGTAGGCATAGCTCGGACTAGTTCGCTTGGGTCTATATAAGATTTTCCTGTGCCGTCCTTTTTTATGGATATGTTGTACTTGTCTATAATCTTATAAAAATAGGTGCGT
>SSGY01000165.1 GCA_008017145.1 Neisseriales bacterium | reverse complement strand
CATCAAGATTGGTCCTACCGTTACGCCATCAGATGAAGACACGCGCATTAGGTTGTACGATATATTCGCGGCTTCGATATTTGGCATTACCATTAAATTAGCTGGTCCTACCAATGGAGAATCAGGCATCGCACGAGCACGGATGTCTGGAATAAGCGCTGCATCGGCATGCATTTCACCATCAATGATTAATTCTGGATCAGTTTTTTGTAATATTTCCAATACACTACGCATTTTTATTGCGCTAGGTGAATCACCATGAGAACCAAAGCTACTATGAGAAACCAAGGCAATATGTGGCATCACGCCAAAAGTATGAACAACTTTGGCTGCCATACGAGTGATCTCTGCTAACTGTTCAGCAGTCGGATTTTCATTGACATGAGTATCAGCGATAAATAATGTACCACTTTGAATAATTAGTGCATTCATTGCTGCGGCAATTTTACCCGGGTTGTCATAGCCAATAACGGTTTTAATCGTTTCAAAGTGATTATGATATTTGCCATCCAGTCCGCAAACCATCCCATCAGCATCGCCGTTGCTAATTAGCATTGCGCCAATTAATGTCCGACGAGTTAGCATATGATCGCGTGCAGTTTCTTCGGTAACCCCTTTGCGTTTGGTCAGCTGGTAATAACGCTGCCATAAAGCTTTATAGCGGTAATCATTTTCAATGTTAACTAATTCAAAATCTACTCCAGCCTCAATTTTTAATCCTAGTTTTTCAATCCGTTTTTCAATAACAAACGGACGACCAATTATTATCGGGCGAGCTAGTTTTAATTCTTTAATTTCTGAGACTGCCAATAGTGCACGCTCATCCTCACCTTCACAAATAACAATGCGCATTGGACGTAATTTAGCCGCATTAACAATTGGGCGCATAATCATGCTTGAACGATAAACATACTCATTTAGTTTTTGAGCATAAGCATTAAAATCATCAATTGGACGAGTAGCAATGCCACTTTCCATTGCCGCTTTGGCAATTGCTGGTGCAATTACTTCAATCAAACGTGGATCAAGTGGTTTAGGAATCAAATATTCACGTCCAAAGCATAGCTCTTGTCCACCGTACGCGCTGGTTACCATTTCGTTAGGTTCCATTTTTGCCAAATTTGCAATTGCATGTACCGCTGCAACTTTCATCGCTTCATTGATCGCAGTTGCGCCACAATCTAGTGCGCCACGGAAAATGTATGGAAAGCATAGGGCATTATTAACTTGATTTGGGTAATCACTGCGACCAGTTGCCATAATTGCATCTGGGCGTGCTTCAATAACTAATTCCGGCATAATCTCGGGTGTTGGATTGGCTAAAGCAAAGACTAATGGATTTGGCGCCATCTTACGAATTGAATCTTGGGAGACAGTATTAGGACCTGATAAACCTAAAAAGATATCTGCATTTTCAATTGCATCATCTAAAGTACGATAAGAAGTAGTTTGGCAATATTGTTGTTTAGAGAAGTCTAGTTTACCTTCGCGCTCTGAATGAATAACGCCTTTAGAATCACAAACATAAATATTTTTCTTTTGCGCACCAAGACTCACCAAGAGATTTAAGCAGGCAATTGCAGCAGCACCCGCACCGGATACGATAATTTTGACATCTTCAATTTTTTTGTTAACTATACTTAGACCGTTGATTGTCGCTGCGGCAACCACGATTGCAGTACCATGTTGATCATCATGAAAGACTGGAATTGCCAGACGTTCTTTAAGCTTACGTTCGATTTCAAAACATTCTGGAGCTTTGATATCTTCGAGATTGATACCGCCAAAAGTTGGTTCTAAGGCAGCAACTACTTCAACAAATTTATCTACATCGGTTTCATTAACTTCGATATCAAAAACATCGATTCCGGCAAATTTTTTAAATAAAATTCCTTTACCTTCCATCACTGGTTTACCCGCAAGAGCTCCAATATTACCCAAGCCAAGTACGGCAGTTCCGTTGCTGATAACTGCTACCAAATTGCCGCGGTTAGTATATTCATAAGCAGTTTTAGGGTCTTTTTCGATTTCTAAACATGGTGCAGCGACACCTGGCGAATATGCGAGAGATAAATCGCGTTGAGTTGCTACGGGTTTAGTTGAAACCACCTGAGTTTTTCCAGGTGTAGGCAGGCGGTGATAGTCCAAGGCGTCTTTAGTTAGTTGTTCATTTAATTTAAATTTATCACTCATTGGTAGTGCTCCATTTGTAAGGTGTAATCATATTAGTATTAAGTTATAACTTGAGTTGTTCAAAAAGCATAACCATCTATTGTACTATGATTCTTCGTTAGGTTAATCTAATTAATTGATGCACTGCACTATACTTAATCAGATTCATCATCCTGCCTACTTGTTAGCAAGTAGGTACAGAATTTAGTCATATGATATAATCTGTTAAATATTCCTGCGAGTTTATTTTGATTTGTATGGAACTTATTGATATAAAAAGGTAAACATAAATTGGCAATAATTACGGTAGATAAATTAAGCTTGGCTTTTGGGCATCATCAACTTTTAGATAAAGTTAGTTTGGCGCTGGAAAAAAACGATAAATATGGTTTGATTGGGCGCAACGGAGCGGGCAAATCCTCCTTACTTAAAGTGTTAGCAGGTGCGCATGCTGCTGACGATGGACGGATACATTATCAAGATGGGTTAAAAATTGTCTATCTGGCACAGGAGCCTGATTTAAATCCGGATAATACGATTTTTCAGGAAGTAATGAGTGGGTTGGGGAATCTAACTCAAACTTTACAGGGGTATTATGCCGTTTTAGATCAAATGGCAGTTGATTATAGCGATGAACTGTTGGAACAAATGACTACTTTACAGCATGACCTAGAACATCATAATGGTTGGGTGGTTAAGAATCTGATTGATAAGACACTCTCCGAGCTGAGTTTGGATGGGCATCAATTGGTAGGGGCTTTGTCGGGTGGGATGCGCAAAAAAGTTGCTTTGGCTAAAGCGCTGGTCTCAAATCCCGATGTGATGTTTTTAGATGAGCCAACCAATCACTTGGATGTTTTTGCGATTGAATGGTTAGAGCAGATTATCAATAATTTTGCTGGGGCAATTGTTCTGATTACCCATGATCGGCGCTTTTTGGATAATACCGTTACCAAGATTTTAGAGTTAGATCGTGGGAGCTTGCGTAGTTACCCGGGTAATTTTACCAAGTATCAGGAATTAAAAGAGCGGCAACTTGCTGATGAGGCTAAATCCAATGCTGAATTTGATAAATTACTCGCACAAGAGGAAGTCTGGATTCGTAAGGGAATTGAAGCGCGCCGTACGCGCAACGAAGGGCGGGTGCGACGTTTAGAGCAGTTACGCAATACTCGTAAAGAACGCCGCGATCATATTGGTTCGGTTAAGATTCAAATTGATAGTGCGGCTAATTCGGGTAAAATTGTTGCCGAGGTCGAGCATATTAAGGTGGCTTTTGGCGATAAAGTAATTATCAATGATTTCTCAACTAAAATTTTGCGTGGGGATAAAATTGGCTTGATTGGGAGCAATGGGATTGGTAAAACTACCTTACTCAAAACCATTCTAGGTGAAATTACACCCGTTGCTGGTAAAATAAAACTCGGCAGTAAACTGGAAGTTGCTTATTTTGATCAGTTACGCCAGCAGTTAGATGATGATAAAACGATTCAGGAAGTAATCGGGCAAGGGCAGGATTACATTTTTATTAATGGTGCGCGGAAACATATTGCGACCTATTTAGAAGAATTTTTATTTGATCCAGCACGCTTTCGTTCTCCTGTATCGTCATTATCTGGTGGTGAGCGTAATCGTTTATTATTGGCGCGTTTATTTTCGCAGCCAGCCAATGTCTTGGTGATGGATGAACCAACCAATGATCTGGATATGGATACGCTCGAATTACTTGAGGAGTTATTGGCTAATTTCCCTGGCACGGTGTTTTTGGTGAGCCATGATCGGGAATTTTTGGATAATGTCGTAACTCAATCTTGGGTGTTTTTGGGTGAAGGTAATATTTTAGAGTTTAGTGGTGGTTATAGTGATTGGTTTAGTTATAAAGACCGTTATTTTGCCGAATTTTATTCTGCAGCTAAAGCCTCTGCGGTGGTGACTGAACCTTCTTATGCCACTAATACAGCGAGTGCTTCCTCTGTAACGATCACTCCAGCGCCTGTCGCAAATCGGAGTAAATTATCCTATAAAGAAAAATCCGAGCTTGAGCAATTGCCAGATTTACTCGCTAAACTCGAAGCAGAGCAAGTCGAACTAAATCAACAGCTGCAAGACCCAGAATTGTATAAAACCGATCCAGATTTGGCAACTAAATATCACGCACGTGTCGCAGAAATTGATGATTTATTAATTGAAAAATTAGCGCGCTGGGAAGAGTTAGAAGCGCGGAGTAAGTAGTATTGGTATTTATTTTTTAACATTTAGATGTGCACAACAAACACAGTAATGAGGGGTGTATGTATTTTAAAGAGTTAAAAGTTGACGAGATTGACCTAGGCTTATTTGAGCATTTTCAGCGTCATCAAACTGTAACACGCTGTTGGCGCAAAATAGACGGCACTTGGTGTATAAAAGAAATATCCTTTACCAATGACTGGAATAGGGAGGAGTATCTAATGCTAGTAACTAGTCTTCAGAACACTTTAATATCAGGTGGTATTGTCTTTGGAGTATTTTCAAATGAAATGTTAAAAGGATTTGCCTCCGTAGAGTCAGATTTTTTGGGAGCAAATAATGAGTACCTTGATCTGTCAAGTCTTCATGTATCCGAGGATATGAGGGGGAAAGGAATTGGAAAGAAATTATTTCATTTGGCAAAAACTTGGGCAAAAGAGCATGGTGCTGCAAAATTATATATTTCGTCTCATTCTGCAGTAGAAAGTCACGCCTTCTATCACACAGTGGGTTGTGTAGAAGCCAAGGAATATAGTCAGCACCATGTGGAAAAAGAGCCTTATGACTGTCAGCTTGAGTGCGAATTATAGGCAAAATATCACTCGCGAGTGGCAGAAATTGATGATTTATTAATTGAAAAATTAGCACGCTGGGAAGAGTTAGAAGCGCGGAGTAAGTAGGGTTTATAATATGATTTCACAACAAGTTATTGATGATATGATCAAAGCTCATGATATTCAGCTTCTGATTTTTGATTGTGATGGAACTTTGATGGAAACCTTGAGTCTGCATTATCAGGCATGGCGTGATGCATTTGTCAGCCAAGGTTTAAGCTTTATTGAGGAAGATGAGTTTATTCGTGAGTATGCAGGTGTAAGCGGTGGGCGGATGGTTGCCGCGGTAGCTGTCAAGCTGAACTATAATCTGAATATTAAAGAGTTGCAGGAATATAAGAAAAAAATTTTTCTCGAGCAATACATTATGCGCGTTACTCCGATTCAGAAAACCTTTGCTATTGTTAAGAAATATCACGGTAAATTGCCAATGGTTGTGGCTTCGGGTGGAGCGAAAGAAGCAGTTAAGCAAATGTTACACTTAAATGATGTATTTGGATATTTTCAGCAAGTGTTTGCGATTGAAGATGTCACGCATGGGAAGCCTGCTCCGGATGTGTTTTTAAAAGCAGCACAAGATCAGGGTGTTTTAGCTGAAAATTGTCTGGTTTTTGAAGACCATTTTGCTGGGTTTGCGGCGGCAGAGAGTGCTGGGATGCGTTATATTGATGTTAATGAATTGATAGACAGTTAACCATTAATTAGGATATGTGAATGGCAAAAAAGACACTTGAATTATTAAATGATGGTAAAAACCGTTGTGGCTGGTGTAATAAATCGGTTTTATATCAGCGCTACCATGACGAAGAATGGGGCAGAGCACTGCACGATGAGCATAAACATTTTGAATTTCTGCTGCTGGAAACGATGCAAGCTGGGCTTAGCTGGTACACGATTTTGCAACGTCGTGAAGGGTACCGGAATGCTTTTGCTAATTTTAATGTGGTCGAAGTGGCTAAATTTGATCAGAGTAAAATTGAAGAGCTAATGCTGAATACTGCAATAATTCGTAATCGGCTTAAAATTGAAGCTGCCGTACATAATGCCAAATTATTTATTCAGATTCAACAAGAGCATGGTTCATTTGATAATTATATTTGGGGTTTTACGGATAATCAGGTCATCGATAATTGCTGGGCTAGCTTGAGCCAAGTTCCAGCAACTAGTGAGTTATCAGATCGGGTAGCTAAGGATTTAAAAACTCGTGGCTTTAAATTTGTTGGTTCAACAACTATCTACGCTCATTTACAGGCGATAGGCGTAATTAATGATCATTTAGTTGATTGTTGGGTTAACTTGTCACGCTCATAATCTTAGCTATGATTATGAGCGCAGTGTTATAACAAATTAAAAATACTCAACTCCGATTGCGCGGCGTACTTCAAGTAGTGTCTGTGCTGCAACGGCTTTGGCTTGTTGTGAACCGAGGCGCAGCATATTCATTACTTCTGCTTTATCTTTGGCAAACTCAGCCCGACGATCGCGAATTGGGGCAAATTTCGCTTCGAGTATTTCAAGTAGGTAGCGTTTAACTTTAACATCTCCTAAACCACCGCGTTGATAATGTGCTTTAAGCTCTGCAACATATTCTTTGTTGGTATCAAAGACATCCAAGTATGAAAACACCATATTACCTTCGATTTTACCTGGATCTTCAACGCGCAGATGATCGGGATCAGTAAACATCGCCATCACTTTTTTCTTGAGGGTGTCGGCATCATCTGCTAGATAAATACAATTACCCAGAGATTTACTCATTTTAGCTTTACCATCCAGTCCTGCAAGACGAGTATGTGTTGATAATAAACCTTTAGTCTCAACCAATACATCGCCGTAAATACTAT
>SSGY01000134.1 GCA_008017145.1 Neisseriales bacterium | reverse complement strand
CCAGCATATGAGACACCAACTGGTTGGAAATTCTTTGGTAATTTATTAGATGCGGGTAAGGTTACACTTTGTGGTGAAGAAAGCTATGGCACTGGTTCAGACCATATTCGTGAAAAAGATGGAGTTTGGGCGGTATTATTTTGGCTAAATCTACAAGCGGCAACTGGAAAATTAGTTCCGCAAATTGTTAACGAACATTGGCAGCGCTTTGGGCGTAACTTTTACTCACGCCATGATTATGAAGCGATTGATAGTGTTGTTGCCAAGGGATTAATGGCTAATTTGCAAGATAAACTTGCAGAGTTGATTGGACAACAATTTAACAGTTATACGATTGCAACGGCTGATAATTTTAGCTATACTGATCCTGTTGATGGTTCATTGTCAACTAATCAAGGTGTGCGTTTAATTTTTAGTGATGGCTCACGAATTGTTTTCCGTTTATCTGGCACAGGTACTGAGGGTGCTACTTTGCGCGTATATATAGAGAAATACGAGGCAAATCCTGCTAATTTCAATGTGCCAACTCAGCAGGCATTAGCGGAATTAATTGCAATTGCCAATGTGGTTGCTGAAATTGCAGCGAGAACTAGAATGAACCAGCCGACTGTCGCAACCTAAAAATATACTCAAAAAATTTATTACTGATTTGATTTCTATACTCACAGTATTTGAGCTTGGGCGCGAAGGATTGATAAAAAAGACGACGCGATGTAGTTAGGCTACATAAGGAGTCTTTTTTGAAATCCGACAAAGTCTAAGTTTCAAAGACGAAGAGTATATGTGTGAATTTTAATTTTTATTGTGGAGAAATATATGCCTCATTCTATGGAAGATTTAAATTTAACCCGTCAATTACCTAAACGTGCCATGGCATTAGTTCTTGCTGGTGGTCGTGGTTCTCGTTTGTATCAATTAACAGATAAACGCGCCAAGCCAGCCGTTTATTTTGGTGGTAAATACCGGATTATTGATTTTGCCTTATCAAATTGTCTCAATTCTGGAATTAGCCGAATTGGGGTAGTTACGCAATATAAATCACACTCTTTATTGCGCCATTTACAACGCGGTTGGAGCTTTTTGCGCGGTGAATTGAATGAGTTTATTGATTTATTGCCAGCTCAACAACGAGTAGATGAAGAGCATTGGTATCGTGGAACTGCGGATGCAGTTTATCAAAATATTGATATTTTGCATTCTTACGATCCGGAATATATTGTTGTGTTGGCTGGAGATCATATCTATAAAATGGATTACTCCATTATGTTGCAAGATCATGTTAATCATGGGCAAGGTTGTACAGTTGGTTGTATCGAAGTACCTAAGGCTGAAGCTTTTGCATTTGGCGTAATGGGTGTTGATACTGAGCGAAAAATTACTAGTTTTGTTGAAAAACCACAAGATCCACCGACTATGCCTGGTAATCCAGATGTTTCTTTAGCTAGTATGGGAATTTATATTTTTAATGCTAAGTACTTGTATCAATTGTTGGAGGAAGATATTGTTAACCCTGAATCCAGTCATGATTTTGGTAAAGACATTATCCCTCGAGTAGTAAGTGAAGGGCGAGCGTACGCGCATCCATTTGGCATGTCATGTGTTCCGCGTAATAAACCAGATGTTAAACCATACTGGCGTGATGTTGGAACTGTCGATGCTTTCTGGTCTGCGAATATGGACTTAGCATCAAATATGCCTGAACTTAATCTTTACGATAAAGATTGGCCAATTTGGACATACCAACAACAGCTTCCTTCGGCTAAATTTGTACCAGATAATAATGGTGTAAATGGTGTGTCACGTAATACGTTGGTATCTGGTGGTTGTATTGTCTGTGGCTCAGCAATTTCTCATGCCGTAATGTTCTCAAATGTTAAAGTCGCATCGTTCTGTATTTTGGATCAGGCGGTTATTTTACCGGATGTTGAGATTGGTGAAGGTTGTCGCTTGAGTAAAGTAGTGATTGACCATGGATGTGTGATTCCTGCTGGAACAGTAATTGGTGAAAATGCACACCTCGATGCGGAACGTTTTTTCCGCACTGACAGTGGCGTGGTTCTGGTAACAAGTCAAATGTTGGCTAAGCTTTAAGGGTAAATATTGTTATGCGTGTTTTACATGTTTGTAGTGAGCTATTTCCACTACTTAAGACAGGTGGATTGGCTGATGTGACTGGCGCGTTGCCCCCTGCATTGGCTGAATTTGGTTGTGATAGTAGAGTATTGGTGCCGGGTTTCCCGGCATTTATGAGTAACGTCATTGATAAAGAATTAGTTGCTGAATTAGGTTCTAAATTTGGTGCTGCTGATGTGCGCCTTTATCTGGCAAAAACTCCAGATAGTTCGATCACATTGTATGTTATCGATGCACCAGATTTATTTGACCGTCCTGGTAATCCTTATGCAGATGCTAACAATCAAGCCTATGCTGATAATTATCGTCGTTTTGCCTTGCTTGGCTGGGTTGCCGCTCAGTTAGCTGGCAGTCTTGACCCAGAATGGTCGGCAGAGGTAGTCCATGGTCATGATTGGCATGCTGGTTTAGCTCCTGCTTATTTGAAAGCAGAAGAGATTAAAACCGGTCAAAAATTAGCTGCATCAATTTTTACGGTACATAATTTGGCCTATCAGGGAGTTTTTCCTTACCGAGTTTTAGCTGAAATTGATTTACCAATCTGGTTCTTTAATATTCACGGACTGGAATTTCATGGTCAGGTATCATTTCTTAAAGCTGGATTATTTTTTGCGGATAAGATAACTACGGTAAGTCCTAGTTATGCCCGTGAAATTCAGGGTGAAGAGCAAGGTTGTGGTTTGCATGGTTTACTACAGACGCGCTCACATGATTTAAGCGGAGTATTAAATGGCGTTGATCCTGCGGTATGGAGTCCAGTGACAGATTCATTGATTGCAGCTAATTACAGTACTCGTTCGGTGGCTGGAAAATTAGCCTGCCGTAGTGCATTACAGGAATATTGCGGTCTAGCTAAACAAGATGAAAAACCAATTTTCGCTATTGTTAGTCGTCTAACTGAGCAAAAAGGATTAAATTTAGTTTTGGCTGGAATTGATGAAATACTGAGCCGTGGTGGTCAATTGGTAATCTTAGGTAGCGGCGATGCAGGGCTTGAGGCAACGTTTAGTGAACGAGCTGCAGCCAACCCAGAGTTAATGGCGGTACAACTTGGCTATGATGAGGTACATGCCCATCGAATTATTGCTGGCAGTGATGTAATTATGGTTCCGTCTCGTTTTGAGCCATGTGGTTTAACTCAGTTGTACGGTCTTAGTTATGGTACGTTGCCATTGGTGCGTAAAGTAGGCGGTTTGGCGGATACGGTAACTGATAGTTCGCTGGAAAACTTAGCCGATGGTACGGCTAGCGGCTTTGTCTTTGATGGTTTTAATGTTGCTGAGTTTGGTGCGGCTGTGCGCCGTGCATTTGCTCTACATGCGCGCAAAGCTGAATGGAAGCGTGTGCAAAAGTATGCTATGCAGCAACAACTTGGCTGGGATGCTGCTGCCAAAGTTTACTATGAATTGTACCAAATGGTAGTCAACTAAACAAATTAAATAAATTTGTCCGATGGGGTTTGGTTTTGCTATTTACGTTAGTTTATAGCATTCAAACCCTATTTTAGTTTTTAGTTAGGAAAGAATAAAATGCATAGAAAATTACGGAATTTAACCTTATGTTTGTGTTTAAGTATTACAGCAAACGTATTTGCTGAAGAAGCGTTAGTTTTGCAAACTGATTTCGGTTTAAAAGATGGTGCGGTTTCAGCAATGAAAGGCGTTGCTTTTGGCGTAGATAAGCAACTCAAAATTTATGATCTAACACATGAAATTCCTGCGTATAATATTTGGGAAGCATCATATCGTTTATATCAAACCGCAGAATACTGGCCACAAGGTACAGTTTTTGTAAGTGTGGTAGATCCAGGCGTAGGCACCGATCGTAAATCAGTAGTTTTGAAAACTAAAACTGGACAGTATTTTGTCTCACCAGATAATGGTACGTTGACTTTAGTTGCACAGAAGTTTGGAATTGATGGTGTACGACAAATTGATGAAAAAACTAATCGTCTTAAAGGTTCAGAAAAATCATACACCTTTCATGGACGAGATGTTTATGCTTATACTGGAGCGCGTCTTGCTGCTGGAGTAATTGATTATGCTCAGGTTGGTCCGCTGTTAGAACCAAAAGTTGTAATGATTCCATATCAAGCACCAGAATTAAAAAATGGTGAATTAAACGGTAATATTCCAATTTTAGATATTCAATACGGAAATGTTTGGAGTAATATCGATTCCGGTTTATTTACGCAATTGAATGTAAAAGATGGCGATACCTTATGTATCAAAATTAAGCATGGTCAAGATTTAAAATACAGTGGTAAAGCACCATATGTTGCAAGTTTTGGTGATGTTCCTGATGGTAAGCCTTTGGTTTATATTAATAGTTTGCTAAATGTCTCAGTTGCTCTAAATATGGCTAACTTTTCTACCAAATACGATGTGCATTCTGGTCCGGATTGGTCGATTAGTATGAAAAAATGTAAGTAATATGTTTAACGGTCTTTTAAACTTGTGTTTAAAGACCGTTATTATTTATTTCTAATAAGTTAGATAAAAGATTTACCGAAAGCCAGTTTTGGTAAATTCAGATGGCTGGCAATTGTTTGCCCAATATCCGAGAAAATTTCACGGACACCGATATTTAATTCCTTGCCTTGATAATAACCAATAACCGGAATATGTTCACGAGTATGATCTGAGCCAGTCCAAGTTGGATCGCAACCATGATCCGCAGTAAAGAGCAAAATATCATTTGCCTGTAAACTTGCGATTAGTTCAGGAATCCGCGTATCAAAATATTCCAATGCTTCTTTATAACCAACTACGTCACGACGATGTCCAAAATTCATATCAAAGTCAACTAAGTTGGTCATAATATAGGTTGGTTTATCCGCCGCGTAAGTTTTAATTGCATCCAGTGTTTTATCAGTTAATTCTGGTAATCCACTGGCTTTAATTTCAACGGTAGTACCTTGGTGAGCATAAATATCGCCAATTTTACCAATCGCGACAACCTCACCACCATTTTCTTTACACACATCTAGGATAGTCGGTGCACTAGGTAATAATGAATAATCTTTACGATTTTTAGTCCGTGCAAAATTCGCTGAAGAATTGCCATCGAATGGACGAGCAATTACCCGCGCAATATTATATGGCTCAAGTTCCTCACGAACAATTTGACATAGTTCATAAAGCTTGTCTAAACCATATGCTTCTTCGTGGCAAGCAATCTGGAATACAGAATCTGCGGAGGTGTAGAAAATTGGTTTTCCACTTTTGATATGCTCTTCGCCCAATTCAGCAATAATCGTTGTGCCTGAAGCATGACAATTGCCCAAATAACCAGGTAACTTAGCTCGTGTAACAATTTTATCCAGCAATTCTGGTGGAAAACTATTATCATGAGAGCTAAAATATCCCCAGTCAAACTGCACTGGACAACCACCGATTTCCCAGTGTCCGCTGGTTGTATCTTTACCAGAGCTTAGTTCACGTGCTGCACCGTAAAAACCATTTACAGTGTAATCACCAGTATCTGCATGAAGTGTTTTGCCATTAACTAACTGATAAGCTTTACCTAGACCAAGTTTTAATAAATTAGGAATTTTAAAGTTAAGGTTATGCTCTTTGGCATATTGATCAATATGACCTAATGTATCACTACCACTATCACCAAATTTGGCTGCATCGGGTAGATTACCAATTCCAAAAGAGTCCAAAACCATTACAATTACACGTTTTTGCATAATGCACCTCTGCTCTTAATATAAGTTGTTATTAATAACACTTTCACGATCGTTTAGGATATTTAATACATCGGTTAGGATGCTTGAAGCACCAAAACGGAAATTATTAGCATTAATCCAATCTTTACCCATAATCCGCGCAGTTAATTCTAAATATTCTTTAGCTTCAGCTACTGAGCGAATGCCTCCTGCAGCTTTAAAGCCGCATGGTTTATTATTTTTTTTAATTGAGTTTAACATAATCTCAGTTGCTTCCAAAGTCGCATTAACTGCTACTTTACCAGTTGAGGTTTTAATAAAATCAGCACCATTTGCAATTGAAATATCACTTGCTTGCTCAATTAATTTTGGATCATTCAGCACGCCGCTTTCAATGATTACTTTTAGCGTTTTGTTACCACAAATTTGTTTCGCTTTTTTGATCATTTCTGCGCCGATTGCAGTATCACCATTCATTAATGCTTTATAAGGAAAGACGATATCAACTTCGTCCGCACCAAGATTAATAGCTTCTTGCGTTTCTTTCAGTGCTAATTCCAGATCAGTACCACCATGTGGAAAATTAGTCACAGTCGCAATTTTAATGTTTAATTTATTTTGTTGGAAATATTCTTTTGCTGCAGGAATAAATTGACGGAAAATGCAAATTGCAGGAACTGAACCAAATTCAGTGCTGGCTTTTTTGCATAATTCAACTACGATTTCATTAGTATCATTATCATTTAATGTAGTTAAATCAATAAGACCTAAAGTTTGTTGTGCTACAGATTTTAAAGACATAATGTTTCCTCTCAAATTAGAATAATTACGGTAGTATTGTACCATAATTTGTGGTAGTTTAAGTAAAGCCTTTTTAAGATTGCGGTTATTGCTAACAAATCCTGCGTGTCCACCTGAATTTAACTTGACAAATCTAATAGTAGGGCTTAATTGTTTCTGCTTTGGCAAACTAGATATTGGAATCATCGGATCATTTATAGCTTGAATTAATAGTGTTGGGATAGTAATATTTTTTAGAAAATTAATAGAACTTGACTGGGCATAGTATTCCATTGCATTTTTAAAACTATACATTTGAGTGATATATAGTTCATTAAATTCATGCATGGTTTTAACTTCTGGGTGCAAGCTAAAATTTTGCGGGAATTTCTCAGCATATGACTTCATTTTTGGCAACAGGCTCTTCATGAAGTATGGTGTATATAATCTTTTGCTTAAACCATTATTCATATGTTCAGAAGTTAGCTCTAAATCAAAAGGTACGGAGATGGCACAGGCTGCGTTCACCATTGTAGATGCTGGACTATTCTCACCTAGAAACTTAAGCATGGCATTACCACCAAGCGATATTCCTACGATAAAAAGTTGCGATGGAGTAATTTTTTTAACTGTTTCAACTACTAATTGAATATCACTAGTAAGTCCAGCATGATATGAACTTAGTGTTGCATTTAATTCACCGCTGCAGCCTCGCGCATGCGCCACGCACCCCCTCCAGCCAATGGTTTGCAGGTGATACATGATCCGTCTGGCATAATGACTTTGCGAATTACCTTCCATTCCATGAAATAATATTACTGTAGGTTTATCAATAACTCCAGAGTTTACCCAGTCCAAATCAATAAAATCCCCATCTGGTGTATAGATTCGTTGGCGCTGATAATCAAGGTTTAACAAGTGATTAGTCAGGTAACGTGGCCAAATTGTTTGCCAATGACCATTATTACTAAGAGATTGCAATCTTTGGTCGGTAAGGATTCTTTTTAGCATAATTATAGCTTAACCGCAATCATTCTAAGCCGAACGTAATCTGCATACCATTTACCATCGTGATAGAGTTTATCTCTTCCGTAACTATCTACTAGCTTTAAAAATTCTTGTTGCTGTTTTTCAGGGATAGACGCTATTACATTATTGCGAAACATCCGAGCCCAGTTTTGTAATCCTTGTTCACCATCGAGTAAAGTTGGGCGTTCAAATAAAATAGCAAATGTTACTTTAAAGCCATTCTGCTCCAAGAGTGTGCTGTATTCACTAATTTTTGGATAATAATTGATTAATGCTAATTCCCCAAGTTTGAAATCATTAGCCGCAGATTGAATTGCATTTAAAACCTGTGCAACATTGCCATGACCACCCATTTCAAAGACAAAACGACCATTAGGTTTTAAGCTTGCAGCAACATTCTTAATAACCGCTTCAGCATTCATCATCCAATGTAGGGCGGCATTGGAGAAAACCGCATCAAATTTCTCTGTAAATGGGAAAGGTTGTTCTGCATTATGTTGTAAGAAATTAATAGTAGGGTAGTCTTGTTGCGCTTTGGCAATCATTTCAGCCGAAAAATCAATACCATAGCATTTAGCTGCAATTTCAGCAATTTTGGCGGTTAATCCACCACTACCACAACCTAAATCCAAAATTGTTTCATTGGCTTGTGGGTTTAGCAATTCAACTACGTTATCACCGTAATTAGTTACAAAATTATGTTTATCGTTATAAAATTCTGCGTTCCATTGATTAGTTGCCATTTTATTGCTTCCTTTTAGATTTGTCTAGAGGTAATTTATGCCGACTATTTACTATATGCCAATCATGACCAATTTTATTGTTATTGAACTTCCATCCTCAAGCAAATTAGCCTCACGCACCGATTTCTTTAATGGCAGTAAATAAGATCCACTTTTCTTATCTGGAAAAACTGAAGTCTCCCATTGACTAACTCCAATGGTTG
>SSGY01000213.1 GCA_008017145.1 Neisseriales bacterium | reverse complement strand
CTAAAGGTGAATTACCAAAAGGCGAAGATAAAGCACGCTTGATTGCTGAATTACGTGAATGGGTTGGTAAAGAAATTGGTAATCTTGCAAAACCAGATGAAATTCGCTTTGGTGAAAATTTACCCAAAACACGCTCTGGGAAAATTATGCGAAGAATTTTGCGTAGTTTGGCCAAAGGTGAAACTATAACTCAGGATATTTCAACTCTAGAAAATCCGGCAATTCTAGAGCAGCTTAAATAACAATAAAGGAATTTGTTCTATTCTGAACAAACTTCTCTTTTCCTAAACCACCGTATGCACTAGCAACGGTGGTTTTATCTTAAGTTAGTCTAAGTTAGTCAGTAAAATTGTAAATAATAGAGAAAATTAGTTTGCTAAAATATATTCCTCTATCTGTTGAGTACTCGCCACGTAGCGCGCTAATGTAAATAACCAATCTGATAAACGATTAAGATATTGTAATGAACTGGGATGAAATTTAAACTCCAACCCAGCTGCAACTAATTTACGCTCTGCACGCCGACAAATCGTTCGCGCAATATGAATAGTTGCAATAGACTGACTACCTAGCGGATAAATAAAATTAACCAATGGCGGCAACGTCAAGTCTATCTTATCGATAGATAATTCAAGATTAATCACCTCTGCACTCAAATCAAGATTAGCGTATTTAACTGCACCAGCCAAATGAGCATTGAGGTGAAATAAATCATGGATAACCTCTATAATAAACCCATTAGTTTTGCTATCATCTAGCAAGCTATGTACAAGACCTAAATGAGCACTAAGTTCATCAATATCACCAATTAAATCCAAACGCAAATCATCTTTGCTTGTACGACTGCCATCAAAAAGGCAAGTTTCACCTTGATCACCAGTTTTAGTGTAAATCTTCATGTATGGTCTTATCCTTATGCACAAAATACATTATTGCCGCGAAAATACAAATTATAATCACTGCAGCCAAAAAAATTAAACTAGTCATTATATCCGCAAGTAACATTAAGCCACAAATAAGTACTGCCAGCAGCACCGTAACAATAGGCAATACGGGAAAAAACGGCGCTTTAAATGAGTGTTCATGTGCACCTTTTTTAGCTAATTTAAGCTTAATAAAAGCAGCTAATGACAAAGCATAAACAAACACCGCACCTAAACCTGAAATACTTACCAATACGGCAGTTTGATTGCTTAATGCACAAATAACTCCAATCACACAACACAGAATAATTGAATTTACTGGAGTTAGTAGCTTAGGTGCAATATAACTTAGACCATGAGGTAATAATCTTGCTCGCGATAACGCAAACACCTGACGCGATGCACCAAAGATAATGCCATGAAACGATGCAATCAGTCCGAATATTCCCAGATAAATCATCATTAAAGTAAGCCAGCTATCACTCGAACTAATTGCGGCTAATACTTTGGGTAATGCATCATTACCACTAACTAAAACAGAGCTAGGTAGTATACCAGTTGAGCAAACAATCACTGTTAGCGCAAAAATTAATAACGTAATAATTGCAGTTATCAAACCACGTGGAATCGCTTTTTCTGGATTTTTTACTTCTTCAACACACATTGCCACGCCTTCAATGCCCAAAAAGAACCAAATCGCAAAAGGTAATGCTAAGTAAATTTGACTAAAGACACTGCTTTCGAGCGCTGGACTAGACAAAATATTCGCGATATTAACATGTGGCAAAGTTGCACCAAAGAAAATCACTAAAACCAAACTCGCAATCAAAGTTACAATCAACTCCAATGTCGCAGCAAAAGCAACTCCAGTACAATTCAAAACTCCGAAGATGACAAAAAATGCTACCGTCACATGTACCGCATTAAAAATCGGAAAGACATAGTGAACGAAAGAACCAATTGCCAAACCAATTGCCGGCGGAGCAAATAAAAACTCAATTAAAGTTACCGCGCCAGCAATACCCCCCAATTTATGTCCAAACGCAGCTGAGACAAATGAGAATGGTCCACCGCTATTTGGTACCATTGCAACTAATTCAGTATAACAAAAAATAAAGCTCAAATAAAACAAGCCGACAGCGGCAACAACTAGCAACATAATTACGGGAGAAGCTGTTATCAATCCGTAGTTCCAACCAAAATAATCACCGCTGATTACCAATCCAACGCCCATTGCCCAGATGTGCAAGGCAGTCAAGGTTTTTTTCAAATGTGTTTTATGAGACATAATTGGCTCCATTTATAATCTGCTGTAATGCAGCTGGTGAAAAATCATCTTTTAGCTGAACCCCAGAATATCCCAATTCAAAAGCACGATGAATTAGATAAGTTAATTTCTCAGCCGCTTGAGTATAGCTAAGACCATTACGATGAATATTGGAAATACAATTGCGCTGCTCATCAGTGCTATTTATTTTAGAATTATAGGTAAAATAAATACTCATGCTATCATTGGAACTAAGCCCTGGACGTTCACCGATTAAATTAACCACTAGTTTAGCTTTAAAAACATCATTAACTTTGTCCGCAAAAGCTACCCTCGTCTGTTTAGAGATTATAATTGGTGCAACTGACCAATTCATCTTAGCAAATAGAGGCAATAATTGCTTAAGTAATGCTACAGCATGATTTTCAATTGCTAGCGATGACAAACCCGATGAAATCACAATTAATATATCTTGTGCGCTATATTCTGGGTGCGCGGTACATAATTGCATTAGTTGCTCGTGGGACTCTGGATTTATTGAACGCCCTAAGTCTGGACGAGTTAAAAATTGATCCAAAGAGGTAACTAATGAATTTGCCGGATAAATTTCACGATCGGTGATTTGTCGGATATTATCTGCTAGTTTCGTTAAATCAAGCTCATTATAGACTGCATCTTTAGCCGCAGCAAAATCCAGCTGGAAATCCAGCCAATTTTTGGTACGGGTATGTCCACCACTATGCCCGATAGCAATGCGTGCATTGGTAAATTTATTCAAATTAGGTGCAACACGATCATTTTGCTGAGCAATAAGTTGCTCTTGAACTGATAATTTTGTCATTTTCTCACCTCGTTACGCTTGGAGTAAGTAATTTAACTGTGCAAATTGAGTTTTATTGATCAATTTACCATCCCAAATTTGCTGCTCTTTAAGCCAGCTTTCAAATTCAGGTGCTGGGCGAAGTCCCAATAAATTACGCAAATAGATCGCATCGTGAAATGACGTGCTTTGATAATTAAGCATAATATCGTCCGAACCTGGAATCCCCATAATAAAGCTACATCCGGCAACGCCTAATAAAGTTAACAAATTATCCATATCATTTTGATCTGCATCAGCATGATTAGTATAACAGACATCACAGCCCATCGGTATACCAAGTAATTTACCGCAAAATTGGTCTTCTAGCCCAGCACGAATAATCTGTTTGCCATTATAAAGATATTCAGGCCCAATAAACCCTACTACCGTATTTACCAGCAAAGGGTTAAACTCACGCGCAACTGCATAAGCACGAGTTTCAATTGTCTGCTGATCTACCCCATGATTAGCATTAGCCGATAGCGCACTACCCTGTCCAGTTTCAAAATACATATAATTTTGCCCTCGATTAAGTTCTTTGCCCAGCTCAAATGCCTCTTGCAAAACTTCGAAAGAGACGCCAAAACTACTATTTACACCCTCTGTTCCACCAATCGACTGAAAAAATAAATCCACTGGTAACTTACGCTTGGCAAGAATGATACTATTACTAATGTGGGTTAAAACACAACTTTGAATCGGCGCATCAATGGATTGACGAATTCCATCAAGCATACTCACCAGTGAACCAAGTTGATTAATGTCATCAGTTGCTGGATTTATTCCGATCACCGCATCACCACTGGCATACAATAAGCCCTCAATAATACTTGCCGCTATCCCAGCTTTATCATCCGTAGCATGATTCGGTTGAAGCCTAGTTGATAAACGACCTTTGAGACCAATTGTGGTTCTAAATTTAGTTATTACTTCACATTTGGCAGCTACCGCGATTAAGTCTTGATTACGCATAATTTTACTCACTGCAGCAACCATTTCTGGGGTTAGTGCATAACGCAAATCTGCCAAAACCTGAGGTGTACATTCATAAGATAGTAGATACTCACGTAATTCACCGATACACATACTGCTAATTGGTGCAAATTTAACCAAATCATGCTGCTTAATAATCAGTCGTGAAACTTCATCAGTTTCTGGATCAATTACAAATTGCTGGGTAAACACACTTAGCGGTAAATCAGCCAAAACCATTTGTGCCGCCACCATCTGAGTTAGAGACTCAGCCGCCACACCAGCTAAAATATCACCAGAACGTAATGGAGTAGCCTTTGCCATGAGGTCTTTTAAATCGTTAAATTTATATTTTTTATTTTTAAGTATAATTTGATACATTTTCCCCCTTGTTATCTAAAATTAATAGTTTTATAAACCAGAAAACTCCTCATCAGTAAATAAACGTGAGCGAGTTATAAAACGTAATCCGCTCGGGCGCTCCAAAGAAAACATTCCGCCATTACCAGGAATTGCATCTATAATTAACTGGGTATGTTTCCAATACTCATATTGTGATTTACTCATATAAAATGGCACACCACCAATCTTACCCAACAAGATATCTGCATCACCTAGTATAAACTCACCAGCGGCAAAACACATTGGTGCACTGCCGTCACAACATCCTCCGGATTGGTGGAAAATTAATTCACCATGTTCCGCACGTAATTTATTAATTAGTTCGAGTGCTACATCACTTGCAATTACTCGTTGTACTGTCATAATTATTTTACTCATTGATAAATTTATTAAGCTAATAAAGCACAAAGCTGACTATATAATTAATAAGCCAGCTTTGTTCTACATTAAAATCAATTGATTACATTAGAAAAAGCCTAGCGCATTCGGACTATAACTTACCAATAGATTTTTGGTTTGTTGGTAGTGATCTAGCATCATTTTATGTGTCTCACGTCCAATTCCAGATTGTTTATAGCCACCAAAGGCAGCATGTGCCGGATAAGCGTGATAGCAATTAGTCCAAACACGACCAGCCTGAATAGCTTTCCCAGCTTTAAACGCACGACTACCGTCACGTGTCCAAACCCCAGCTCCTAAACCATAAAGTGTATCATTGGCAATAGCTAATGCCTCTTCTTCATCTTTAAACGTAGTTACTGATAATACAGGTCCAAAAATTTCTTCTTGGAAAATGCGCATTTTATTATGCCCTTTGAATACCGTTGGA
This sequence comes from Neisseriales bacterium, assembly GCA_008017145.1. The sequence continues at coordinate 871 of SSGY01000213.1, read as the reverse complement.
CGAACGTAATAACCACCAGCCAAATCTCCCCCCAGCAAGTTGCGTTCACCACCGATTAAGCATTGAGCTCCTTCTTGTTTACCCAAATCAATATAGGACAAAATTTTCTCAAGTTGTTCCTGAGAAGCCTGCGCACCAATCATGGTTGAGCTATCCAGCGGATTACCCTGCTTAATTGCAGCCACCCGTTTTAAAGCTCGCTCCATAAAGCGCTCGTAGATTGATTCCTGAATAAGCGCGCGTGAAGGGCAAGTACAAACTTCACCCTGATTTAGAGCAAACATAGCAAAGCCTTCAAGCGCTTTATCAAAATATGCATCATCAGCACTCATCACATCTTCAAAGAAAATATTCGGTGATTTGCCACCAAGTTCTAAGGTCACCGGAATGATATTTTGTGAGGCATATTGCATAATTAAACGTCCAGTGGTAGTTTCACCAGTAAAGGCAATTTTAGCAATTCGACTACTAGAGGCTAATGGTTTACCAGCTTCTAAACCAAAACCATTGACTACATTTAACACTCCGGAAGGTAATAAATCACCAATAATTTCAAGCAAAACTAAAATCGATGCAGGCGTTTGCTCAGCAGGTTTTAACACAACGCAGTTTCCAGCCGCTAATGCAGGAGCCAGCTTCCACACCGCCATTAAAATCGGAAAGTTCCACGGAATAATTTGCCCAACTACGCCTAATGGTTCGTGGAAATGATAAGCCATTGTTTCATGATCAATCTCGGCAATACTACCCTCTTGAGCACGAATACAACCCGCAAAATAACGAAAATGATCAATTGCCAAAGGAATATCTGCAGCCATAGTTTCGCGTAGAGGTTTACCATTATCAATAGTTTCCGCAACCGCAATTAGTT
>SSGY01000115.1 GCA_008017145.1 Neisseriales bacterium | reverse complement strand
GTAATATTAGTTGAGTAATTGATAACATAGTCTGCTTTATTTACAGAAGGAGCAGATTCTTTAGCTGATGCAGGCAAAAGATCAGCGATATTTTTGAGAAACTGACTATTTACTGCTAAAGTGACATTTTCACTAGAACTAAACCACCCTCGGTGATAGTCGTGTTTTACCACAGTTATCATAGATGAGTCAGTCATATGTTTAAATTGGAGATTAAGTTGCTTTTCGGCAATTACTCCAAAAAAATACGCAGTAATTACTTGCGCCAAAATTAAGATCGCGATAATCGACGTAACAACTTTAAGCTTGATCTTCAACACTTTTTTCAACATTAATACACTTCCCACCTAGGCTTAAACACTTTGTAAAATCTGAATTCAAATTTTTATTCACCCAATTCACTTGAGAATAAGGCACAAACTAAGCTATAATTATATCATTAATTCTTAATTGATTGCTATACTCTTCCTAATTCCTAGCAAGGAATTGTAAATATACATTGCGAATGTTGATATTGTTAATTATGGTTGATTATTTTGCAACAGTCTTGGTCTTTAATTATTATAACTTAATGGTGGTGTAAATCAAATGAATGACTGTATTTTTTGTAAATTAATTCGTAAAGAAATTCCAACTAAGGTAATTTATGAAGACGATGATGTTTTTGTCTTTAATGATATTAATCCTAAAGCTGAAGTTCATCTATTGATAATTCCTAAGTTGCACATCGAAAGCATGCTGCAGTTAACTGAAGATCACCTTTCATTAATGGGTAAAATCATGGTGCTGGCAAATAAATTAGCTCTAGAGCATGGTCTACATGGTGGCTATAAAACTCAAATAAATACTGGGATTAAAGGTGAGCAAGAAGTATTTCATTTACACGTTCACCTCGTTGGTAACCGCTAATATAATATAATTTTAATTTGGGATACAAGGACGGATGTATATGGGTAGTTTTAGTATTTGGCACTGGTTGATCGTCTTATTAATCGTAATAGTTATCTTTGGCACAAAAAAGCTTAAGAATATTGGTAAAGACGTTGGTGAAGCTGTAAAAAACTTCAAGGATGCAGTTGAAGATAAAACAGACAAAGATGATAACTCTACTAAAAAACCGGATTAACTGTGTTTGGAATTAGTTTTAGTGAGATATTGTTGATTATAATAATATCTCTTTTGATTTTTGGACCTGAACAGCTTCCCCAGATAGCAGCAAAAACAGGACGCATGATAGCATTAGTGCGTAAATTTACTATAAATTTGAAATCACAACTTTATGAACAAACTGGCATGTCGCAGATTGATGGTATTCGTCAAGAAATGCAGCAAACCTTTAACCAATTAAAAAACCAAATTCGCCCCTTAGAAAATAAAATCACTGATTATAGCGATGAGGGTGATTTTCTATATAGCGAGTATCAATTTTTATATCAACCAGAACTAGATTTTGAACAACAACCCGAATTATTTGATAGCTATCCTGAACAAAGCACAACAAAACAATGATTGACACTGAATCAAACTTTATTCATCATCTCGTAGAACTACGTAAGCGATTAATTTTCTCAATTTTGGGTATTTTGATTATTTTTCTCTGTTTGCTACCTTTTAGTAACCAAATATACCAAGTTTTAGCAAATCCGTTAGGTAAATTTTTACCTGGACATGCCGAACTAATAGCAACAGACATTACCTCCCCATTCTTTATACCGATGAAATTAACCGCTTTACTTGCTTTTGTAATTAGCCTGCCACATACTTTATTTCAAATTTGGCAGTTTATTGCACCCGGTTTGTATCGTGGAGAGCGCCGCTTAATTGCTTCTGTTATCGTTAGCTCTTTTATTTTGTTCATTTTAGGTGTTGTATTTTGTTATTTTTTGGTTTTACCAGCTATATTTCATTTTGTTGGACAATTTAAAGCTCCCGAAATTACTATGCTAACAGATATTAGTAATTATCTTAATTTCGTTTTGTCATTATTTATTGTTTTTGGACTCGCATTTGAAATGCCAGTCATTGTGTTTATAATTATTAGATTTGGAATTTTAAGCATCGACAAAGCACGTAAGATACGCTCCTATATGTTTGTGGGATGTTTTATTATTGCAGCAATCGTTACCCCACCCGATATTTTGTCGCAAACCATGCTAGCACTACCTCTCTACCTTCTTTATGAATTAGGAATCATAGCAGCCCAAATTTTTAAAGTGCCTTCTGCTGAGCTCACTTCATAGCAACTCCAGCTCGTTGCAATCTCGAAACTATTGCATCCAAACCATGCAGTGTATGTTTATAAAGCATAGCACAAGCTGCGTCTGTTTTACGCGCTATTGCCAGCTCTGCCATTTTAGCATGCTCATGATGGTTAACTACAACCATTTCTTCAGCCAGATTCGGGTACGCCAATCCATAGCACCAATCTTTGATTAATAAGCAATTGTTTCTAATCTGCATTAAACTATCAAGCTTACAGCCTGCAACTAAGGCATTATGAAATTCATCATTGCGCTCAGACCACTGCTGATAAGCAACTTTAACATCACGTGACTCAACCTTGGCTAGTCGATAAATACACGCCATAATTTGTGCCTCCCATTGATCATTGCCATGCTCAATTGATTCACGCAATAGTAAAGCTTCTATTTTGGCATAAGTTTGAAATGAATCATGTACCTTATCACGGCTCAATTTTGCAACTCTGAAACCGACATTATCGACTGCATCCACCAGCATACCAGCAGCCAAACGCGATAGAGCTTCACGAATAGGACTGAGACCAACTTGTAAGCGATTTTTTAAATATTCACCTTTAATTTGTTCACCTGGTAGTAATTCTCCATGAATAATTAATTCACGAATTTGCTGAATACAATTGCTAGCCAAGGTTAAATTATCTTTACTCATTGCATAATTCTCGAATATATATAAAATATCCGGTATTATAAGCTACTTGTATATAAACAAGTAAAATCAATATGTATTCATTATCTTTGGTATAATTTTAATCAATCTGCATCACACTAATATTTACCGCCCCAAAATTTACCCCACCAAATAAATAGCATCTTTAAAATCATTGCCCTGCAATGGATACCGCGGCATTGTAGCCCTCACATTAATAGATTAAACTAACATCATTTATTATTTTTACATAGCACTAGATTGACATTTGGCATAGTTAGCGCTTACAATTCACACCTTATAAATGAGAATGATTCTCATTTGCATATTTAATCGATTATGAAAGGTCATACTCCAAAATGATAGTTTTAGCGCATTTTTTTAGCTCATTTGGGCTAATTGCATACTTACTTGTGATTGCTAGTGTAGTCATTATTGCCCTTAGCATTGAACGCTTAATTACGGTTTATTTGCAACCAAAGCTACCACTAAAAACCTTACAAGTTATAACCGCTAACATTAAAAATGGTGAATTTGAGAAGGCAGATATCGAAGCTGCAAAAACTCCGCAACTTTATCAAAGCTGGATAAAGATAATTTTAAATAGTACACAAAAACAGGCTGAAGATGAATTAAGCCTAAACCTGCTACAAACCAAAAATCATCTGCAACGTCCGCTAGAATGGTTAAATTTATTTGCCATAATTTCACCAATGCTAGGATTACTTGGAACTATTTGGAGCATGAGCCGTTCGTTTGCTTCAATTTCAAAGTCAATGACTAGTGAAGGTATGCATCAAATGATAACTTATTTGTCTGAAGCAATGTATGCAACAGCGTTTGGAATTACTCTAGCCTTAATCAGTATGTTAAGCCTCTATTTTCTTCGCCAAAAAACAGAAAGCTATTTGGCTAATTGTGAACTGTGGCTAAACAAAATTTTATTGGCTGCAACATATCATAACTCATTAATGGCAAAAAATTAGCATGATAAAAAACAATAACACCAAATTACAACTTAGTGAACCCAATTTGATTCCACTATTAGATTTTATGCTGGTATTAGTAATCATGTTTGTACTATTAGCTGGTCCAATTCGTCAGGCAATTGAACTTCCAGTTCCAGAAGTAAAAGCTGGTAGTTCGAAAGCAATTGATCATAAAAACGTACTGATTAGTTTAATTGATAAAAATAATTTTCGGATTGGTGAACAAAATTTTACCAGCCTAGCACAAATAGAGGAATTTTTAAAATCACAACCGACAAAAATAACCGAAATAACTATTGCAACCGATAAAAAGCTTGAAGTAGAAGTTTTAATGAAAGTTTTTGCAATTAGCAAATCATTGGGAATATCTACAGCTAATATTCAAGTTGACAATGAACCGCAATAATATTTAACCTAATTTATAATTAAAAAGACCAAGAGAATTACCAGATGCAAAGAAAACCACGAATTTTATCGACCATCCTATTTTCACTAAGCGCTCCAGTTTTTGCTGACGATATCGCCAATGAAAGCAGCTCAACTACATTAGAAGATATTCAAGTAGTAGCAACCAAAAACAAGCCACTACCCAAAAGCTATCAAAATTTAAGTCCACAAAATGAAAGTGCGACATTTGTTCCTGCTGTAACTGTTGCTGCACCAGGAGATACTGCCCATACCACCGCACAAGAACTAAATAATATGGCAGGAATCTCCATCGTGGGCGGTACACAAACTGTAACGCAAAATATCAGTATTGGTGGTCTTGCCCGCGATAATATCGTTGTTGGGATTGATGGGGTTAATAATTACTTTACTAACTTTGGCGGTAATGATACGCGCTTACTTCCTAGCACTTATTTATTTAAACAGGTAAGCGCAACTCAAACCGGAAGTGATATCACTATCGGCTCTGGTAACGTCGGTGGTGCGGTTAATTTTACCACTCTTGATCCAGAGGATTTATTGCAGGGTGATAAATTAAGCACCCAAGCAACATTGGGAGGAAACTCAGCGACTGAGGGAGTAAACTCAAATGCAGCACTTGCTGCGCGTAGCGGAAGGGTTGCTTATTTGATTGATCTGGTAGGAACTAATGACAATAATATGCAGTTAGGCAATGGCACAACCTTACCCTACTCTGCGAATACTAATTTCCAAGGCTTGGCTAAAATAACCGTCGATATTAGTGATAGTCAAAGTTTAAAATTAAGCTTTTTAAACATGCAAAATCATGGGCAATATCCCGCAACTATTGTCAATAATACCAATGCGACTAATCAACCGGCAAATTTTGATTTTAATCAAAGTCAAACCACACTTGATTATCGCTATAACCCCAATAATCCTTATGTTGATATCAAAGCGCAAGCATCATACCAAAGCAGTAATTATGTTCTTAATCCGATTTATACCAATTCGGGGCTAAATCAAGCACCACAAAATATTACACTCAATACTAGCAGCATTAAATTAAATAATACCACGCTAGTTGTAGAACAAAAACTGCTCTATGGAGTAGAAGCCACCAATATCAGTGGCTCTGATATGTATAGTAGTCCTACGGTATTAAATTTCCCAACTTCTCAACAACAGCTCTATGGTGTATATCTTCAGGATAGCTGGGATATCACTAAAAAAATTAACTTAACTGCTGGAACACGCTATAACAATTATCAAAATCAAAGCGCTAACGATGGGAATAGTGGCGGTGGTTTATTTACCAGCCAAGTTGGTTTAAATTACCAATTTCTTCCTGAATGGCTTGCTTTTGTTGGCTACTCAGAAGGGTTTCAAGCGCCGACTCTCTCTAATCTCTACATGAGTGGTTATCATGAATACAGCCCTGGAAATGGTTACATTTACCAAGCTAACCCTGAATTAAAACCCGAAATGGCACATAATACCAGCGCCGGAATTAAATACAAAACCAATATTAATGACGAACAAAGCTTTATGCTCTCTGCCAATGCATTTTTAAACAATGTATCTAATTATGTACTTTGGACCTATGTCGGGCAAAGTGGCTCAACTAATGTAACCCAAATGGGTAACGTTACTCAAGCGCAATTATATGGTTATTCATTGGCGATTAACTATACCTCACCATGGGTAATACTCGATACAAACTTTACCAGCACCTATGGTAGTACACAATCCAGCTATTATAATGGATCAAATAATCTGAT
>SSGY01000184.1 GCA_008017145.1 Neisseriales bacterium | reverse complement strand
ATTTCTGCATTGCATTTTGCAGTTGATGGTTTGCTTTTATTCTTCATCTAAGTTCCAAGGCGTTTCGTAATATCAATCATAACATTATATGGGCTGTCAATGCGTAAGTTCTATAAAACATCAAGTATTATGTTGATTACATTAACATTTACTCTGTTTGGCTGTGCCGTTGGACCTGATTATGTGCCACTGACTACGCGAGATTTAAATATTCCCACTAAATGGCACGCCAAACTACCACATAATGGAAATAATACTCAACTGGTAAATTGGTGGCAGCAATTTAATGATCCGACATTGATTTATTTTATTGAGTCGACAATTGCCAGCAATCCAAGTTTGGCACAGTCTCTAGCTAAGATTGCTCAAGCGCAGGCTAATTTAAGAGGAAGTAATTCTTCTTTTTATCCTAGCATTACAGCATCAGGAAATGCAAGTGCACAAAATAATGCATACAGCGGAACCAGTATTGGTGGTAATACCGGAACTAGTTCACAAGACTTTATCAGCGCTGCTACAGGTGGCGGTAGCTCTTACACCGGAGGCTTAAATGCATCATGGGAATTGGATTTGTTTGGTGCAATTCGTCGTAATACTCAAATCTATCAAGCACGCTTAGATGCAAGTATTTCTGATTGGAATGATGCCAGAGTTTCTCTCGCTTCACAAGTTGCGGATGCTTATGTAAGTGCCAGAGCTTGTCAGTCAGTACTTATGATATATGAAAGCCAATTTAATTCACGTACCGCGACACAAAAACTAACTGAGCTACAAGTAACAGTCGGAGTATCCCCAAGAGCCGATCAGGAACAAGGTGCTGGTTTGGTAGCCCAAACACTTAGCAATATAGAAAACCAAAAGGGAACGTGCTTACAGTATAACAATGAATTAGTAGCTCTCACAGGCCTTAAATATGATGAGATTGAAACAAAAATGGCAAAAAATTATGCACAAATCCCTACCCCAAGCTATTTGAATATATCCTCAATACCTGCAAATGTAATATCACAACGCCCAGATATATCCTCCGCCGAGAGAAATGTTGCTGCAGCAATGGCTAATGTCGGCTATGCAACTGCCAACCGATACCCATCAATTTCACTAACAGGCTCCCTTGCTGCCAACGGTGGCACAATTTACGCAAATCAGCCAAGCTCATGGTCATATGGACCTGCCATAACATTACCCATTACAGATGGTGGATATTTAAGAGCTCAAGAGTCGTTGGCTTATGCACAATATGACGAAGCCGTTGCAAATTATAAGGTTAAAGTACTAACTGCGATCAAGGAAGTTGAAAATGCATTAGTTAGAATTAATGCTGCTCAAAAGCGTGAAATAGCAGCAAGTGATGCAGTGAAAAACTATGGTGATTACTTCAATGCTATGAATAAAAAATACCAAATTGGCTGGTTAAATTTACTTGATTTAGAAACAGTTCGAATTAACTTGGTGAGTTACGAGCAAAATCTTACCACAGCAAAGCTTGAAGAAACAGAAGCGTGGATCGCCCTCTATAAAGCAGTTGGCGGTAACTGGAATGAATCACAGCTAACAAAATTAACGATAGGTAGCTAAATGAAAAAACAACTCTTTTTACACACAAACTTATCCAAAAAAGTTTTTCTATTTGCTATGTTGCTATTGATTTGCGGCTGCACTAAGCCCAAATCAACCAATGCAGAAAACCCAGTTTTAACCGTCTCGGTTAGCACTCCAAAATTACAAGATATAAGCAACGTCGTTCATGCCAATGGATCAATCAAGGCATGGCGCGAAACCGTCATTAGTGCCGAAGTCGGTGGATTAGATATTAGCGAGGTAAATGTAGATGTTGGCGACAAGGTAAAAAAAGGTCAAGTTTTAGCAAAATTAAATGCGGCAGAATTAAATGCAGATTTATTGAATCAGCTAGCCAATCTTTCTGAAGCAAAGGCTAATCTAGAGCAAGCCCAAACCGAAGCGCGACAATCAACATTATTAGAGAAAGCAGGCGCGGTTAGTGCTCAAGATTTATTATCATACAAAACAAAAGCAAAAACAGCGCAAGCTAAACTTGAAGCCGCGCAGGCACAGCTCAAACTACAACAAATAAAACTTAGTTACACTGAAATCAAAGCACCCGATGATGGAGTAATTTCTTCAAGAACCGCAACCACTGGAAGCATTATTCAAAACGGGAGTGAGTTATTTAGGATGATTAAAGCTGGAAGGCTTGAGTGGCAAGCAGAAATAAACTCCAGTGATATGTCTAAAATTAAAGTCGGACAGCATGCCAGCATTACAGATAATACAGGAAATATAATTAATGGAAGCGTTAGCAGAATAGCACCCGATTTAAACCAGAGTACTTTAAATGGTTTAATTTATGTCGATATCCCACCCAATCCAGAGCTACGACTAGGAATGTATCTTTCGGGGGAAATCAATGTTGGAGCAACTTCGTCAATGACAATACCATCATCAGCAGTAATTAACCGCGATGGTTATAACTATATCATGCGCTTAAATAAAAATAACCGAGTTAATAAAATTAAAATACAGCTAAGTGATTACATGAATAATGCAGCAATTGTTGAATCAGGAATAAAGTTTAGCGATAGAATTGTGACACTGGGAAGTGGTTTTTTAAATGATGGTGATCTAGTGCGTGTTGTACAGGACAAAAGCAAATGAATATCTCTGAAGTAGCCATTAAACGCCCAATTCCATTCATAGTCCTGTTCATTCTGATGACTATCGCAGGTCTTTATGCATTTTCCAAGATTGGAATCAAAAATTTTCCTGATATGGATTTTCCTATGGTAACCGTATCCGTTTCATTGTCTGGCGCAACTCCCGAGCAACTGGAAACTCAAGTTACCCGTAAGGTTGAAGATAGTGTTACCAATATAGACTCAATAAAACATATCAATTCTACAATCACGGATGGAAACTCAACAACCGCTATTGAATTCGACCTAGGTAAAAATTTACAAGAAGCAACTGACGATGTCAAAGATGCAGTAAATAAAATCCAATCACAATTTCCGCCAGGTACGACTACCCCAGTAGTATCACGAGTTAATATTGGAGACAGCTCAATTTTAGCCTATGAAATAAGCGCTAATTTAGATGCAACAGACCTCTCATGGTTGGTTGACAATCAAATCAATAAAGAACTATTAGCAGTGCCTGGGGTGGGGAAAATCACTCGTCAAGGAGGAGTAGATCGAGAAATTCAGGTATTAATTGATCCAGCAAAGCTGATCTCAATGAATACCACTATTAACAATATCTCCAATCAACTTTACAATGTTCGCCAAGATTTCTCAGGTGGTCGAGCAAATATTGGCAATCAGGAACAAACTATTCAGGGTGTCGAAAATATCCATAGTGCTGTTGATTTGGCAAATTTAAATATTCCGCTGGGGAATGGAAATAATGTTCGCTTGGGAAATATCGCCCAAGTTAGTGATAGTACAGCGGAAATCCGGCAAATGGCTTTTATGAATGGTAAGCCTATTACCAGTTTTCAAGTTTATGCATCGAAAGGCTTCAGTCAGTTGGCGGTAGCAAACTTAGTCCGTGCTAAAATTGCAAAATTTAGAGAAAGTCATCCTAATATCACGATTAACGAAATTAGTAATAGCGTTCAACAAATAAAAGACAATTATGACTCATCCATGAATGCGCTTTATGAGGGATGTATTCTGGCGATTATCGTGGTTTGGCTATTTTTACGCGATTGGCGGGCTACGCTTATCTCAGCTACCGCATTGCCCCTGTCAATTATCCCGACATTTCTGTTTATTTATTGGTTAGGTTTTAGTCTAAATACGATATCCTTGCTCTCATTAAGTTTAGTCATTGGCGTCTTGGTGGATGATGCAATTGTTGAAGTTGAAAATATAGAGCGTCATCTCAAATACTCTAGCTCACCTATTCAAGCATCGATCAACGCTGCCGCAGAAATTGGTAATGCCGTAATTGCAACTTCATTTACCTTAATTGCGGTGTTTTTACCGACAGCTTTCATGGGCGGTATTCCTGGACGTATATTTAAACAGTTTGGTTGGACAGCCGTAATATCGATTTTTATTTCGCTACTGGTTGCAAGGCTTTTAACCCCGATGTTTGCTGCACATTTTATGAAACCACGTCCAAGCCACAATAATGAGTCAGATAAACCGAGTAAAATAATGGTTCATTATCTAAATATGGTTAAATGGTGCGTGGAACATCGTAGAAGAACATTATTAATCGCGGGAGGATTTTTTGCCAGCTCACTTTTATTATTGGCATTTATTCCCAATACTTTTTTCCCTGCAGAAGAGGGAGATCAAATTCAATTTTCAGTTCAAGTACCTCCCGGAAGTAAAATTGAAACTCTGTCCAATGTCTTGTTACAAGCTACACAGCAAACTAAAAGCATTAAGTCGATTGCAAGTGTTTATGCAACTATTGGCAATGGTGTAAAAAGCGGTGAGGATATTTCTACTGACGGAAGCGTTACGAGCGGTTCTCTCACCTTTAATTTAATTAATAAGAACTCTCGCCCACATCATCAAACTAAATTACAGCTGGAAAAATTAATCCAAGGCCAGTTAAACATGATTCCAGGGGCAAAATTTTCTGGCGGAAGTGGCAATGGAGAACGCTACTCTTTAGCCATTACAGGAGAAGATAAGGAAGTACTCAATGATACGGCTAAAAAGATTGAAACGGCACTCCGTAGCCTAAAAGGAATTGGAAACATTAGCTCTGACTTTGACTTATCACGTCCAGAAATTAAGATTAAACCTGATTTTAACAAAGCCGCTAAATTAGGTGTTACGGCAAAAAATATTGGTGAAGTCATTCGCGTTGCAACTTCTGGAGACTACAGTAATAACTTGGCTAAAATTGACCTTAATGATCGTCAAATACCAATTAGAGTACGCGTAGATGAAAAAGCAACTCAGACATTGAGAGCATTAGGTAATTTACGCGTAAATGGAAGTAATGGAACAGTGCCACTGGCAAGCATTGCGGAAATAACGTTAGGAAACGGACCAATTAACATCAGTCGGACAGATCGCAGCCGAATTGTAACTTTCAATATCGATTTACAAGGACGCAATCTTAGTGAATTAGATAACGAAATCCGTAAATTACCCATCATGCAGCATCTACCCAATGGAGTAAGCAGAATTAACTCTGGTGACATTGAACGAATGCAAGAAATGTTTAGTGGTTTCATCTTAGCCATGATTTCTGGCGTTATCTGTGTATATTT
>SSGY01000146.1 GCA_008017145.1 Neisseriales bacterium | reverse complement strand
TGAACTTTCTCCGCCAACTGCGCTGAAGTCGTAACTAAAATCACTTGTGCTGCTACATCATGCTCGGCTTGCGCGAGTAAATCGCTTGCCACAAAAATCGGATTAGCTTTCTCATCAGCAATTACCAGTACTTCCGAAGGTCCAGCTGGCATATCCATTGCCGCACCTTGATGATGTTGCGCTGCTTGAATCTTGGCTTCGGTCACGTATTTATTACCCGGTCCAAAAATCTTGTAAGTTTTCGGGATTGATTCCGTGCCAAAAGCCAATGCCGCAACCGCTTGCGCTCCACCAACCTTATACACTGCATCAATACCACAAGCTTTAGCGGCAAATAAAATTGCTGGATTAATCGTACCGTCTTTACTCGGTGGTGTTACCAAAACCTTGGTTGGACAACCTGCAATTTCTGCTGGAATCGCCAGCATCAGCATCGTCGATACCAACGGCGCAGTTCCGCCAGGAATATATAAACCAACTTTTTCAATCGGGCGGAATATTTTACCTAATTTCGCACCATTTTTTTCAAATTCAAAAGGTTTCGGCGCACTCACCGTATGATAATGACGAATATTGTCAATTGCATCTAAAATCGCCTGTTTATCCGCTGCGGATAAGCTCTCGGTTGCCGCGTATTCGGCTTCACTCACGATTAAAGAATCGAGTGTCACTCCATCAAATTTCTCTGCATACTCGTATAATGCTGCATCACCACGAGCACGGACATCAGAGATAATACCTTTAACCAACGTCGTTAACGCAGCATCATCGCTGCTACTGCTACGGCTTAATACCTGTTCTTGTTCATTTGCGTTTAATTTATTCCATGTTACCACACGCATTTTATCCACTCCCTTAAAATTAATCTTTAAATTTCACGGCATGTCTCTTGCTACCGTTAGTGCTGGTTTTAAATCTCAGCTTGATATGTTTGCGTACATTACTTTACCATTATAGATAAAATGGTTATTGATAATTTTAGTCAAGCTTTGGTTTCTCATGTCGAAAAACCCGTGTTTCTTCGACACATTAAAGCTTAGCAGAATTTGTTCGCTATTTGAATATATGCCCCTTATACCTTTAAATTATATTCTTCTTTTATATAATCTGGAATACATGACAGCATAAAGTTAAGTAATGGATCAAATTGCTCGGGATTATAATAGTCAATCATCATTTGATTAAATTCAAGTTTTCGTTTGGCAGGAACATTTATCATCGGTAATCCACACGATAATAAAACACCACTCATCATCATGCGTGCAGTACGCTTATTACCATCAAAGAAAAATTGAGTTCGTGCCATTTTGGCAAAAAGCAATACTGCAGTGCGATATACTTCAATTGTTACCATTTGACTACACAATAATTTTTGATTTATATCTTGCTCTAAATTATCCCATAATAGATTTAATTCGGCTGCCTTGGGTGGTAGATAATCAGTTCCCGAGATGCTGACTTGCCCAGTGCGAAACTCGCCCCATGTTAAAGCCTCTTGATTAGCCACTAAATTGTGCAAGCGTAAAACATAATCTTTATCAAACGAAAAAGTACCATCCTCAATAGTGACAAAGAAATATCGCCATGCTTTAATTTGATTGAGCGTAATCAATTCATCTTGTAATTTGTGCCCACCAACGGTTATACCATCCAGAAGTGTTTGTACTTCCGGCACAGTATAGTTAATATCTTCCAGATTGACCACATCGGTAACGATCTGGGCAATTAAGTGTTTGGCATCAAATAGTGCTTTTGTTTTCATCTTAGTTGAAACTTTTTATTATTTTTCTTCAACTCATTCATTAAATCTTTGCCAAAGTCATTGTAAACATCAATAAAGAATTTTAATTCTGACATTTTGTTTTGCTCATTTCTGAATAAACTGGTAAACTGCATAATAATAAAAGTCATTAAACTACCTAAAATCACAAATGCATACAATGCAGTTAAATTACATTCATTGAATAAAATTTCAATTATCCGGCTCAAAAATAACAATAATATGCTACAGCATACTGTGAAAATCTTAGACTCGAATAAGTTAATTTTTCTGAGTTCAAACCTATTTGTTATTAAATGGTCGATATTATCAGAAATATGTATTACACCTGTCTCATGTAAATAACGACAAAATAGCAAACTCCTAACTCCTACCCAATATAACTTATTGTCATTAAGAAATGGCTTATACGGAGTGCCTATCAGCTTTAACACTCTACTATTTAACATCTTAGTCCTTATACACGTCGCTATTGTATAAAAAGAAAAACATAAAACCACTATAGTGTCAATAACTAGTTTATTAGTTACAATAAAAATTAACGTAGCAAGTAATAGATATACCACACCACCAACAATCACGGCTGTTTTATAGCCAGATTCGCATATAAGTGACCATATACTTGACCTCCTGTACGCATTACTAACTTCTAGATATGTGATTCTACCATTTAAGAAACTCGAATTCAATCTGCTCACCTAAACTTTTAAACTGCATAATGTATTTCCAAAAAACAACAAAAACTCAATAATGACTACGAATATTCTTCCGCTTTTGATGAATTATTACCAAAACCTCAAAAACATTATTTCTCACGCGATATGTCAAAATATATGGATATTTATCAACTATTAATTCCCGCGTGCCAATTTTTTTACCAGCGCGCCCAATGGCGGGCGTGTGAGAGATACTATTAATAGATTTTTGAATGATTAGAGTTAACTCTTTTGCCAAGATTGGATTAATTTGTCCATAATAGTCAAGCTCAGATTCTAAGTTAGCTAGCGCGCGCTTAGTCCAAAGAATATTTAGAGCCATTTATTTAAAACTCGCTCAACTTCAGTCGATGAAGCAAATATACCAGCGTCCGCTTCTTTAATTCCGGCTTCAACTTCTTGTATTTGCCATTCTTCTAGACATATTGCTTCTTCAAGCCAATGTAATAACAAATCAGCTTTATTGCGCTTAGTTGCCTTAACCAATTGTTCTAACTTATCATATATTTCACTAGGTACGCGAAAAGAAATGACAGGATTTTCGGCTTTCATGGTGTATTCCTAAGTAAAATTAATAAGATATGATAACACAGCTATCGCAAAGGTAAACAAAATTAATTTTCGTTTACATGCGTCACTACTTCAATCGATAATCTATTCATAAACAATAAGTATTTATATTTACATGGCTTAATTATACAAGCATACGGTATCTATTGAACGCTCTCTAATCCATCATCTTTTCAATCGGTAGCACCAAAATTGAGGAAGCACCAATGCTTTTCAGCTTGGCAATCGTATCCCAGAATACGCCTTCTTTACTCACCACATGCACCGCAACTTTGTTGTCTGTACCATGTAAATGCAAGACTGTTGGCGATTCACAACCCGGCAACATTTCCTTAAGTTTATCAATATTATCTTTATCAATATGCAGCATAATATATTTGCTATCTTTGGCATTAATTACGCTTTGCAGACGAAAAACTAGTTCATTGGTGCGCTCTGAAATATCTGCTGTTGCAGTTTTACGCCCGATCAGCACCGCTTCGCTTTCTAGGATGATGTGAAGCTCAACTAAACCATTTTCTTTAAGCGTAGTACCAGTAGACACCAAATCACAAATCGCATCGGCAATCGCAATTTTCGGTGCTAGCTCAACTGAGCCATGCATGACCAATATTTTGGCTTTGATCTGATTTTTAGCCAAGAAATCACGCAAAGTTTCAGGATATGAAGTGGCAATAGTTTTACCATTTAGATCTGATAACTTTTGGATGCCAGAATCATGTGCAGCGGCGATACTCAAACGACATTGCGCAAAACCCAGCTTGGCAATCACGGTTAAATTGTGCTCAGGATTTTCCAAAATGTATTCAAAATAACCATTTTCTCCAACAATTCCGATGTCGCTGGCATCACTATCCACAAAACCCGGAATATCATCATCACGAATCATCAGAAAATCGGTATTCATTTCTTTGGATTGAATCAGATAATGATTCTTGGCTGGGCGTAATTTAAAACTGCATTTATTAAGTAAATCCAAACTACCTTCGGATAATTTTCCTGATTTTTGTAATGCAACCCGTAATCTTGGTTCTAACATCGTAAGCTCCCTAACACTCTGAGATTAAGCACAATTTTTTTGCTATAATTTAATAACAGCAAAAACAATAATTTTATTCAAACAAGTAGGTATTATACCAAGCTATACTTAGATATGGAAGCTTATAAAATGTGCTTGATGTTATGTTATGCGGGTGAGTGAAAGACAAGAGAAAATATATTATAAATTAGCCCTCATACAAAGGCATCTGAATCACTAATTTTATCGGTAATTTATTTTAAAATAAAGCATAATTAGAGCTAGAAACTAAATTAACCTTTTGCTTACTCCCAACTCAGTATTAAAGGATGCCTGAATAAAATCCTTGTACTCTGCAAGAGTCAATGGTTTATTATTAACCATTTTACGAAAATGATTTATAACTCTTACGATATGCGGTAAAAGAACATCAATATCAGTAGTTGTTTGTGCCAAATTTTTGATTTTGGTGATTTCTTTAAGCAATTTCAAATCAGCTTTTATTAGTAGCTCAGCATGCAGAGCTCGCAAATTTTTAACCAGCTCTGGATCTGGCTCGATTTCACCAATCTTATCTATAAGATTCACCTGTAATTGGTGAACAACAAAATTAATATAAAGCTCTTGCTTCAGGAAAACATCATGCATTTCCTGATCTTTTTTCGCGTTAATTCTGGTTAAAAAAACACCAGAAACCATTGATATCATCGATGAAATTATAACAATTAAAACCGCGTGATCTCGAATAAGCCAATGTGTAACATCACCCATTTATATTGCTCATTTAACGATAAATTAAAAAACTTTATGATGCCTTGTTAGCATTAACCAAAACATAACCACGATAAGTATCGCCATCCTTGGTATTCATACTTTTATATAAATCATAAACTTTGAGCCATTCCCACGGAGCGAATGCATTCCAAGTATCTAAAATCAAAACTGAGTCACTCGCTTGATCATAAGCGGCAATTGGTGAAAAATGTCCACCATTAAGCGCTGACATTACATTAAGATTATAATTCACCACCATATAGCTCTCTGTTTTGCCAAGAGTTGCTTTTAATAACGTTCTAAAAGCTTCAATATCCGCATCATTGGCGGTATTTACATGAGTTGCATTAGCCTGCAGACCTTGTAAATTAAGCGCTTGAGTTAGCTGATCTAAAGTCAAACCAACCACATACTTACCATCTACCTGTTTGCGTCCATAAATTATTTCTGGATCCAAGTAACCACTAACTTTATCATTAAAGAAATTAGCTTCTGTCCAAGTGAAATTTCCATCAATATAATTTTCTTGCTCATTATAAAATGAACCAAGTTTAGAAATCGGTGGTTGTTTACCTAGTGTGGCATAAACCGTATTGAGCATAATTACCGCGGAAGCCACACCGCAGCTCAGAATATTAGTTTGCGGTGAGTAGTGTGTTGATAAATTATAAAATGAAGCTTTATACTGCGATGAATTTAGGCGGCTGATTCCTGATTCGGTATTATAGGACAGGACTGCCATGGTATTTGAATACGGACTAACCGTGTATTTTTCATAGCCATAATCATAGACAGTAGGGCTAGCTTTAGCATTGGTAGTGCTTGCATTACCAGAAGTACAAGCGACAATTACTGCCAAAGCCAATAAACCCAATAATTTCTTTGCTTTCATACAGAGTTCCTTTTTTACAGATTCATCATCAAATAGAGCAACGTCATCAGTTAGAGATTATGCTCATAGCGTAACCTCTCCTGTTTACAAGTTCAATTAGTAAGCCTTAGCAAAAACCATTTTACGTGTAGCTGGTTTACCAGTAAAAATACACACTCCCGGAGTATCATTATCCGCCAAAGGCATACAGCGTGCAGTAACTTTAAGTGGTTTGATGTATTCTTCAATCGCAAATTCATCAACTGCGTATGCCAAAGCGAAACCACTATCGATATTTTGTTCCGCAGCAAAAAATGCGTTAAATTCGGTTAAAGAGTTAATTTCAGTAATCCGTGAATCTCGGAATGACTGAGCCTTAGTAAATAAATTATCCTGCATTTGCGTCAAAAGAGTCACCGCATTGGCAATCAGCTCTGCACGTGGCGTTGATTGCTTATTAGCTAAGTCATCACGACGAGAAAGCATAACTGCATCTTTTTCAATATCACGCGGACCAACTTCGACTCTTAATGGCACACCTTTTTTAATCCATTCCCACGATTTAGCGCCGCCTTGAATATCACGATCATCAATCAGAACTCGAATTTCATCACCCGCAAAATATTGTGCTTCCAAATCAAGTTTTAATTGCTGACAATACGCCAGTACACTCGCACGTTGTTCGTCATTGCGATAAATTGGCTGAATCACAACTTGTTGCGGAGCAATTCGTGGTGGTAATACTAGACCATTGTCATCACTGTGAGTCATAATCAGACCACCAATTAAACGAGTTGAGACACCCCAAGAAGTTGTCCATGCAGTCTCAAGTTCACCAGCTTTATTTTGGAATTCAATTCCCGATGCTTTGGCAAAATTCTGCCCTAAGAAATGCGATGTACCAGCTTGTAATGCCTTGCAATCTTGCATCATCGCTTCGATACAATAAGTACTCACCGCACCTGGAAAACGCTCAAAACATGGTTTCTCACCTTTGATAACAGGCATTGCCAACACGTCTTGGGCAAATGCAGCATAAACGTCCAGCATTTGCTTAGTTTCCCCTATGGCCTCATCAGCAGTCGCATGTACTGTATGCCCTTCCTGCCATAAAAATTCAGAAGTACGTAAAAATAAACGAGTACGCATTTCCCAGCGCATAATATTCGCCCATTGATTGATAAGCAATGGTAGGTCACGATAAGATTTCACCCATTTGGAGAAACTTTCACCAATAATTGTCTCACTAGTTGGACGAATTACCAAAGGTTCTTCTAATTCACCATCTGGTTTCAAACCACCCTCACCATCTGCAACTAAACGATGATGAGTAACTACCGCACATTCTTTAGCAAAACCATCCACGTGTGCCGCTTCTTTTTCCAAATAACTTAATGGAATCAATAATGGAAAATAAGCATTAACATGTCCAGTCTTTTTAAAGCGTCGATCTAAATCTTTTTGAATCAATTCCCAGATCGCGTAACCCCACGGTTTAATTACCATGCAACCACGTACCGCAGAATTTTCTGCTAAATCAGCAGCAACAATCACTTGTTGATACCATTCTGGATAATTTTCGCTTCGAATTGGGGTAATTGCAGTTTTTTCCATCTTATATTCCTAAAATCAACTATTAATAATTTGTAAAATTTTGTTATGTAATTCGGTATTAGCCGTTGCCAAAACCTGTCCATTAAACTCACGATTTAAAGCTTTGCCCTGCCAGTCACTAATCGCACCACCAGCACCTTCAATCACAGGCATTAAAGCGGCAATATCATAGTATTGCAACTCTGCTTCCATGATCACATCTATATGTCCAGCTGCTAGCAAACCAAAGGCATAAGCATCACCACCAAAGGCAGTCAACCGCACTTTAGAGCGCACTCGTTCAAAAGCTTCTCGCTCATAGGTAGTTGTAAACATCAGCGGTGTAGTTGCATTCAGGCGCACATTCGCGACCTCGATTTGCAGACTAGTTTGCAGCTTTGCACTATTTAGCCATGCACCATGATTTGCTACACCACTAAAGCGCTCACTACTAATTGCCTGATCAATGACACTCAATAAAGGCGCACCATTGCGTAATAACGCAACTAAAGTAGTAAAGGTTGGTTTACCCGTCGAAAACGCCACTGTGCCATCAATTGGATCTAAGACCCAACAAAATTCGGCTTGTGTTTCTTGATTAGCAAACTCTTCACCAATAATCCCATGATCTGGATAACGTTGTTTAATCAGCTCACGCAAACGTAATTCTATCTCACGATCAGCTATTGTTACCGGAGATTTATTATCTTTACTATCAATAACAATCTGTTGGCGGAAAAATTTGCGGCTGATTTGCGCTGCCTCATCCGCTAAAAAATTGGCAAACTCAAGTAGCTTGCTAGTTAAATCATCACTCATAGAATTCCTGTATATTCTTCAAAAAGCATTGTATTAATTTTATTGATAATTTTGGGAGATTTTAGCATGCTTTTTAGCATAAAATTGATATAATTTCAATTACACCGAATAAGAAAAGCTTTTATAAAGTAACTTAGCACCTCTTGACG
>SSGY01000180.1 GCA_008017145.1 Neisseriales bacterium | reverse complement strand
CGCTTGACTATTGATGTCTGTCTGACATGCCAAGGTTAGCAGCTCAGGCTTTACTAACTTACCATCAAGTTGTTTACTAAGTTCTTGCCATTGTCTGTCGGTAGGCCAACACGGTGAAGTTGGCAGGCAGCGGCAATCAGTTGGTTTTGAATCTGCTAATACTGCAGATTCCGAAGCTGTTGCTGAACTCAAGTAATTAATTCCTGCACAAATTAACAAAATTTTATACAAATATTTCATAGTTACTTCTTTAAAAAATCAATAAGTTATATAAGTAGTCGATGCTAAATAACCCCCAATTTAATATCGACTAATTCATGCTGAAATTTATCTTCTATTTTACCTGGACTCATGTTCTTTTGCTTACTGATATTGCAATAAGATTTACATCGTATCCAACCAAGTAGCTCATTTTAAGCATAATAGATTGATGGTATTGATCCTAAATTAGCGTTGCATAAAGAGAATTCATTAAAAGAGCTAAACGTATTAAATATGTAGCCAAATGCATCAATTTACTTGGTGTCAATGCTTGTTGCGCCGCATTATAAATTCACAAATTTTTAAATATACCCTTAATTCAAGCTTCAATTGCAAATAAATTAAGGGTATTAATATGTTTACTGTGCCACACAATACAATCGACTTGAGTTATTACATAAGGTTGAGTTTGGAGTCCACCACTCCGAAGTGCTAACATTACTCTTACCAGTGGAGCCGGCAACAGTACGATCAACGGATGTCCAATTTGAACAATTATAACTAGCTCCAGTCCAAGCTACAACAGAAGTTGTACTGATTGCATTGGTTAAACTATTCGCGCCAACCAGATTACCACCAGTTGCCGTTGCAATTAGAGTCAAACCATCCGTACGGTAATATGCAGTGCCAGATACCGTCGCATTATTCGAATTCAATAATGCTTTGTAAGTCTTACCCGTACCAGGAGCACCATCTTTAGGCTTATTCGTTGCGCTATTACATTTAGTATTGGCACCTGCAAATCCACCCAAATTTCCAGTCGAGCTAGAAGCTGTTACAAAAATTACATTATTTGAGAATATGGTAAATGATTCTGGGGTGGCACTTAATCCACCATCTGCCGTTGCGTTTAACAAATAACCAGTCCCAACTGGAGTAGAGCTTGTAGTCGTAATCGAGCTAGTACAGCTTACCAAGTTGTTCACAATCGAACCACAAGTGGCAGGAGTTGAACTACTAAGCCCTGTGGCACTGATTCCATTAGCATTCGTCGCGCTAGTGGTAGTGTTTGGTACCGTCGCTTGATATAAATTACTCCAATTAATAGTTGCAGTACCTGATTCACCTTGAGCAATGTTATTAATTGACTCAATTGCTAAAGTTGGCATAACAACATCTATGGACGTAGCCAAATTATTACTACCAGATCCTGATAAATTTCCAGTAGGTCCATAAGTATAGTTGTACGCAAAATCAGCTTGATTCAGATTCGACTGAAAAACAGATTCAGATGTTTTACTTGGTAAACTGTAGACTATAGTACAGCTTCCATTATTAGTAGCTGCACCAGTGGCACATGAGTTACTAGCTAAGCTATAGCCTGGCACAGTAAATACTGAGCTGGAGCTTTCAGGTAAGCTAATCGTGCTTGCTGCGGTAACTGTACTGCTATTGGTAAAGGTTAATACCACTTGTATATTTCCTGCCGTTCCACCCGTGGCGGTAGGGTTGTCCATGCAGGTAGTTGTTATACCATCGCCACTTGCACAGCCAGTTACACTAGTTGCCATGCTTATGATTGGTGGCTGAATTATATTAGACGAGACACTCCAAGCAACGCTGGTTGATTCGATACCAGCTGGCGTTTGTCCAACTGCGGCGTAATTTACGATGTAATTAGCAATGCCTGTGGATTCAGTCGAGCTACTATTATCAATTGGACCCAACTTAATCTGTGCTGTACAACTACTTCCGCCAGCCAATGAAGCACCACAGTCACCGCTATTTGCAAGCAAATAGGCTGGGTTATCAATTAAGCCAATGCTGCTAAGTGTAGCATCGGCGGCACCATTATTGCTAATGGTTAAATTTTGAGTTTCTGACTCAATATTATCACCACTAATAGACATGTTTGAGAGTGATGACAGGGCAATAATTGCACCATAGGCGGTTGAATTATAAGTTAGTGGCATAACTCTGTTATAGCTACTAGTGCCATTACTACCTGCATAATTAGCTTTAAAACCAAGATTTATTTGCTGATTTAAGTCCGTGAAGCTATCGTTAACTGAAACAGAGTAAGTACAAGATGCTCCAACCTCTAGTTCTTGTCCTGTACAAGTATCAGATCCTTGGGTAGTAATTATTGCAGCTGTTGCATGTCCACCTGGTAATACGATAGGTGCTGGGATAGTTATATTGCTTAGAGTGTAACCACCAATATTAGTCACGGTAACTTGTGTTGTTGCACCAACGGTCGCTGAAAAAGACATCGGATTATTAGTTGCAGAGAGGGAAACCAATGCTGCCCCAATACCATTAAACCAGGTTACATTAGCAGCTACACTACTAGCACTTCCTCCTGTATATGGAATAGTAATATTAGCGCTGCCACCAGCCTCTGTCACGTTAAAATTAATTGTACAGGTATCACCTGATGCCAAAGTTACATTGCTACATCCGCTTATACCACTAATTCCAGTCTCAGCACTAATATTACCGATTACAGCATCTTGATTTCCAGAGTTTTGAATTAACATGTTTGCGCTAGTTTCATTGGCTGTATTAATTAGCGGAACTGAACCAGTTGTTAAAATCGCGCCTGTGGAAGCTGGTTGAACTGCTATCTCAGCACTATTGCTAAATTGAGTATCTGATAAAGATTTATTAACAGTATCATGAGTTGCTACATTAATTTGATGAGAATTATTTGTAGCTAGAACTGATTGAACTGTTATAGTTGCATCAATTGATGAAGACATGATTGGTGAACTAACTTCGATTGCTTGTACTGAGTTAGCCGCAATAGTGTGCTGCTTAAGACTCATATTAAATTTTAGAGAAGGCTTATTTACGCTAATATCTGAAATAATATAGTTCTGCTTAGCTCCGCTTCCGTATAAATATAGAGTAGCATATCCAGTCGTATTTCCATAACCTGAGATACTAGCACCAGATTTAAACTTTACTCCATCGTTAGTGTGCATTGATGTTGAATTAACTAGTGCATAATTAATCAACTGGGTAAATGAGGTAGGTTTATTCGCTAATGAATAATTAGCCTTGAGTAACATTGAGCCTTGAGCTTGTTGTGTATTTAAACTTGGTGTAGTAATTTGAAGTGCACAACTTTGACCCGCAGCTATAGCAGTACACTGGCTACCGTCAATACTCGCAGGATTATCTTGCTGCCTTGAGGTGTTGTTTGAGTTATTATTGTCTAAAGTATAATTGATTCCACTAATCGCCACTGCACTATTATTATGTACGTAGATCACGGTAGAAGTGGGAGTAGTTCCAAATACAGGAATTACTCCAGCATTATCTATTATAATCGAGTTTGGGGCAACGGTAGGACTTACTCCACCATTGCTAATAGCACTACTAGAGCCGTTGCATGCGGTAATAGCCGTAGAGATAATCAGCGATAGCAAAGGTAACAATTTCTTCATTTTTAATAACCTAACAATATTATCGTAAATTATAATTGTTGAACACAGTATAATCCATTAGTCGAGGTATTCGAGTCTTGTTTTACAGAGCATGACATAGTATCTGCTGCAATTTGAAATCCTCCAAGGTCATCAATACCAATAATACCAAAAGCTCCAATGTCAGAGCTAGATGCCCAGCTATTACATGTAACGCCATAAGAAATATACCATGCTCCGGTAGTAAAACCAGTCCATACTCTTCCTTCTACTAATCCAGATTGTGGAAAAGCTATGAAGTTATTGGTATTAAAAGTAAAGATTCCTGCACCATTGGTTGTAGAAATGATGTTGTTTCTGGTATTAATGTAATTAGTAAACGGGCGCATCACCCAGTCAATATTATTGCCAACGGTTGTAGTGCATGGAGTGTCAATATAGTCTTGAGAGCAAGCTTGGCGTTCATTTTCAGCACCAATTATTGCTTTGTAAGATGTATTGCTTGGTAATACTGGTTTGCTTTCATCGGTATTACATAGATAGTCAGCAGCTGCAACTCCAGTTGTCCCTGTAAATGCTGGTTGATTTGGTAATGCCGCTCGAGCTTGCGCTTGAGCAAGGAAATTTCCATTATAACCAGCTACGCCATTTGAGGCGAAATAAATTAGTGCGATAGATCCTAGATTGGACATTGCGAAAGTTGGATTCATTGAAATTACTAAGCCCTGTGCTGATGCATTTGTACTAAACAACGCGCTCAAAGTTAAATCAGTACTAGGATTAAGTAAAGTTTGATTAACTAGATAAGTTCCCGAGCCAGAAACTTGACTAGCATTAAGATTACAGGACTGGGTAATAATCCCGTTGCTGCTACTTGATGAACAGTCGCCGGAATAAACACCGGAGATTAAATAGCTTTCCATTTTAGTACTGACTAAAATATTGTTGGTATAGCCAGTAGCATTAGCAAGAAGATGGCTTATTGTAACACTTTCGTTGGCAGTACCGGCTTCGTTAATGGTGATTGTATTTGCCAACGTTGCCTGATTTGACTGTGCATAAATCGTTGTACCACCAGTCGGTAAATTCGGCTGTGCATTAAATTGGATATTAGGATTAATATCATCCTGATAGATTAACGTTGGTACTGTTATGTTTTCAGTATAGCTAGTCCCAACTGATGCTCCGATAGCTAAAATATTTGTAAATAAAACATTTTCAAATTGGATACTACAAATATCACCAGACTCTAATACAGCATCATTTTTACAGCTATTACCATCACTGGGCATTGTCCAAGCATAAACTGAGTTATTATTTTGAATACCTGTTATTTTGAGTCGTTTTGTTCCGGTATTAGTATAAGTTAAATTAATTAACTTGCTGTCTGAATTGTTCCCCTCGAAAAGATATGGTGTTCCAGATAAACCGTTTCCACTACTAGCTCCAGATGACTCTACCGCAGTCAAGGAAATACTTTGTGCATAGCCTTGTACAGCCCATGCAATATTACTTGTCACACTACCAGAAGGAGTTTGACCTACGGCAGTATAGTTAATTGTATAGCTACTTGTACCGTTTACTCCTCCGGCACTATAAGTCGGTCCGAATTGAATCGTGCTAGTACACGAACTTCCTGCCGCTAAACTTGCACCACAAGTCGTTGCACTCTCAGTCAGATATGAAGGATTATTACTTAGTACACTTGTGATATTAGCTGGTAGATTACCTCCATTACTAATTGTTAGAATTTGAGTCGTTGATTCAAAATTATTTCCGCTAATCGTTAAGCTAGGATTGGCAGGGGTAATGGTAATTATTGCTCCATACGATGTCGAGTTATATGTTATCGGTAATGTTTGAGTATAAGGTTTAGTTCCGCTAGTTGTTTCATAGCTAGCATTAAAACCTGCATTGATTTGAGCGCCGAGATCAGTTTGGTTGTCATTCATATTAATAATATACTCACATGAGGTACCAATTGGTAGTGAGTCTATAGTTGCACAATCATTAGTGCCTAGGGAGGCTGTAGCACTGCCACTTATTACAACTGGTGCAGGAATGTTGATGTTACTTAGTGCGTATCCACCAATATTAGTAACTGTGATGGTGGTACTACCTCCAACGGTTGCAGCAAAAGATAGCGGTTCTACAGAGCTTGACATTGCAACTAATGCTGTTCCTGCACCATTGTACCAAACTACATTAGCGGTTACGCTGCTTACACTCCCGCCAGTATAAGGTACGGTGATCTCAGCGCTACCACCTGATTCAGTTACATTGAAGCTGACGCGACAAATTTCATTGGGAGCTAAAGAAGTATTGCTACAGCCAGACAGATTGCTAATACCACTTTCAGCTGTAATATTACCGATTGTTGCAGCTTTATTTCCTTCATTTTGGATTAGCATGCTGCCACTAGTTGTAGTTGCAGTATTAATTAAAGGAATCAGAGCAGTAGTTAAGATTGCTTCTTGATCACTAGGCATCACGGTAATATCTACACTATTACTAAACTGAGCTAGACCCAGTAATTCTTTAGCTTTGTTTTTAGCTAATTTATTTTTAAGTCTAGTTGCTATATCCGAATTAACTGTTATAGTTGCGCTGATTGAAGAATTTGAGATAGGTGAGCTAATTTCAACTGCTTGGACATAGTTAGATTGAATTTGATGCCCACTGATATTTCCATTAGTTATAGTTACGGATGGATTACTAACTGTTATACTCGATACATCATAGGTTTGATCCTGGCCGCTTCCATATAAATAAATTGTTGCGTAGCCATTCTGATTTCCATATCCTGAGATGCTCACTCCAGACTGGAATTTTGCACCAGCTGGTTGGAGGTTATTTTGTACTTTGGCATAGTTAATTAATTGGCTAAATGTTTTTGGCTCATTATTCTGACTGTACGTAGCTGTTATTTGAAATGAACCCTGAATATTTGCACCGCTTAAAATTGGAGTTGTAATTGTGAGTGGACAATATTGACCTGCCGCTATCTCTGAGCATTGATTACCATCAATAACTCCGTGTAGAGCTTTATTGGCATTTAACTGAGCTAGTAGCTTGCTACTTAAATTAGTTTCCTTAGTAGCATTTTGCTCAAGTACATTATAGGTAATCTCACTTATTGTAAGGTTACTGTTATTATGAACATATACGACGGTTGAAGTTGAGCTATCACCAAAAACTGGGATTACTCCAGCGTTATCTATTGTTATCGGAGTGGGGGTAATTATAGGACTTACCTCACTATTACTAACAACGCTACCTGAGCCACTACATGCAGTAACAGTCGCAGAGATAATTAACATCGTCGATACAGATAATAGCACGGTTTTGGGGAAAGATAATAACTTCTTCATTTTAATAACCTAATAAGAATAATTAAACTAATTCACGGATAAATTTTATACTTTAGTTTAGTACTATGCTCTTGTTTAAGATAATCTCAGCGAATACTTTAAAAAAGATAAGCACAATTATATTTTTTTGTATAAATTAACATTATGGGAAACTTGTTGCAATTCCAAATGGAGCATTCAAGTTATCCCCGCCGTTTAAACAGCTGGTTAATGTCCCTGTTACTGGAGTAATAGGGCAACTAGAGATAAAGTTTGTAATGCTGTTGGTTATATAGGCAATGTTGTTAGTAATACTAATTCCGCTTGGCACATAAAATCCTTCTTCCGTATTTAAGCCAGCGCAATCAGATAGGCTACCATTTGGGTTTACAGAACATTGTATAACATAGCTAGGATAGTCATCACCTCCGCGAGAGGAATTAGTTACGTAGGCAAGGCTATTATTAATTGCTATTGATGTTGGATTATTAAATAGGTTATAATCATTTTCATCTTTTGGTGAATACTGTGAACAATTCGATAATTCACCGTTAGGAGATCCAATTGTGCAGATTTGGATGCCATAGCGGTCATTAATCTTACTCGTAATATACAAATAGCTATTATTGATAGTCATTCCAGATAACTCATCCAAAGCGGTATAGGTTTGTACTGTAGAGCAATTGCTTAAGCTGCCATCAGAGTTTGATACCAAACATCTTTGAATAGTATTAGCCGTGTCCGTAAGACTAGTGATATAAACATAATTATCATTAAATACAATTCCATTAACATTGCTTAACCCAGAACCTGCATTGGTACACGTGTCAATTCCATTATAAGTAAGTGGGCATTTACTAACTGAGCCAGTGGTATTAGTTACATAGGCAAAGTTATTATGAAGAGTAATTTGGCGTGGATTTGCAAAGCCAGAGCTAAGAGCCAGATTACAATTACTTATTTCTCCAGTATTTGGGTCAGCTATGCATTGAGTAATTCCACTAGTTACTCCACTATCAACGACAAATACATAATTGGGAAATGGCGCTAATCCTAAATTAGCAGTTGCATAGATTGGGTTTACTGAAAGAACTAAGCCTTGTCCTGGTAAATTGGTATCAAACAATGCCGTTAGAGTTAGATCGGTATCAGGATTGAGTAATGTTTGATTAACCATATAAGTGCCTGAACCTGATAATTGATTCTCGCTAAGTGTACAGGTTTGTGTAAGAATTTCATTCATACTACTTGAGGAACATGTCGGTGAGTAAACGCCAGATGTCAGATAGTTTTCCATTGTTGTACTGATAAAAACATCATTATAGCCAGCAGCATTGGCAAGAAGGTGGCTAATTGTAACGCTCTCATTTGCTGTGCCTACTTCATTGACAGTAATTGTATTTGCCAGCGTAGCTTGGTTTGATTGTGCATAAATTACTGTACCGCCGGAAGGTAAATTTGCCTGTGCATTGAACTGAATGTTAGAATTAGTTGCGTCTTGGTAAATTAGAGTTGGTACTGTCAAGTTTTCAGTATAAACTGCACCAACTGACCCGATTGCCAAAATATTTGTTGATAACTTATTCAAGTAATATAGCGTACAAGAACGACCAACCGTTAAGGTAGAACCAATGTAGCAATCTGAAATAACATCCATATCAAGTTGCCAAGCATAGGGACTATTATTATCCTGGATTCCCATTAATTTTAAATCTGAATTACCCGTATTTTTATAAGTTATCCCTATGGACATCCCTGCATTATTACTACTGCCTGAAAAAATATACGAGTTTTGTTCAGTGCCATTGCCAGAATAAGCACTACCATTAATGACGGTATAACTTTCTATTGAAATACTTTGCGCATAACCCTGCACATTCCAACTAATGCTGCTTGCTACGCTCCCAGTAGGTGTTTGTCCATTAGCAGT
>SSGY01000040.1 GCA_008017145.1 Neisseriales bacterium | reverse complement strand
TCCAGAATTGAAGAAGTATTATTTAGTAACCAGTGATAAAGTTTGGCAAGAACAAAAAGCACACTTCCCTAATGCGCAAATAGTGGCAGAAGTGCAGGGGAATACCTCAGATAAGATTTTGCCTAACTTGTGGAGTAATGCGAAACTGCAAGAAAATCTGGAGCGCTATGATATTATTTTGATAAATAATTAAACCTATGACTACTCAAACTCCAAAAATTGCGATTGCTCCGATGTTAGATTGGAGTGATCGTCATTATCGTTTTTTTATGCGGCAGATAACTAAGCATATCACGCTTTATACTGAGATGGTGGTTGCAGATGCTGCAATTCATGGCGAACGTGATAAGTTGTTGGGCTTCAGCGAGTGTGAACAACCTCTAGTTTTGCAAGTGGGTGGCTCAGATCCAGCCAAGCTGGTAAATGCAGCTAAAATCAGTTATGACTATGGTTACCGTGAAATAAATCTTAACTGTGGTTGTCCATCCGATAAAGTCCAATCTGGTAGTTTTGGGGCGTGTTTAATGCGGGAGCCACAACTGGTTGCCGATTGTGTTAAAGCTTTACAGGATGCATTAGCGATTCCGATTACGGTTAAGCACCGCATTGGTTTGGATTATGACTATAATTATGATTATCTGGTAGATTTTGTCGGGCAAATTGCTGCAGTGGGGTGTACCCATTTTGTGGTTCATGCGCGTAACGCTATACTTAAAGGCTTGACACCTAAAGCTAATCGTGATGTTCCGCCGCTTCGCTATGATTTTGTCTACCGCCTCAAGCGAGATTTTCCCGATTTAGAGATTATGATTAACGGTGGGATTAAGACTAGAGCGGAAATAGATGAACATCTGATACAGGTTGATGGAGTGATGCTTGGACGTGAAGCTTATTACAATCCGTATTTATTTGCCGATTTTGATCGGTTGTATAATGGTGTGGAATCTGAAATCATTTCCCGTAAACAAGTTGCATTAGCAATGATCCCTTATTTGGAACAAATCGCCGCACGTGGCGGGCGCTTACATCACGCAACTCGCCATATGATTGGACTTTATCATGGGCAACCACGCGCAAAATTTTGGCGCCAACGACTCACAACCCACATTACCCAAACTAACTCATTACAGGATTATATTGATTTAGTTGAGCAAATGGATGACTAGTCTGAATCAGCTTTACCAGATTTGCGGTCAAGACAATGTTATTGATAATCCGCAGTTAACTAATCCTTACACGACTGATTGGCGTAAACGCTACCATGGTTCTGCTATTGCGGTAGTATTTCCACGGGCTCAATCGCAGATTCAAGAATTAGTCAAGTTCTGTCAGGTACAGCAAATTGCCATAATTCCACAAGGTGGTAATACTTCAACTTGTGGTGCGGCAACTCCATTGAGTGACTACAGCAAACCGCAACTGATAGTAAATCTACAGAAGATGAATAAGATTATAAGCTTGGATCGCGATAATTACTCATTAACTGTCGAGGCTGGGTGTACTTTGCAGCAGGTTCAGGATTATGCTAGTGTACATGGATTATATTTTCCGTTAAGTTTAGCTAGTCAGGGGAGTTGTCAGATTGGCGGTAATTTGGCAACGAATGCTGGTGGTGTACAGGTACTTAAATACGGTATGATTCGTGATCTAACACTTGGTTTGCGTGCCGTATTGGCTAATGGTGAGGTTTTAGATGGGCTGACAGCGCTGCGTAAAGATAATACCTATCTGGATCTCAAGCAATTATTGATCGGCAGCGAGGGAACTCTCGGCATTATTACTCATGCTACCCTTAAACTTTTTCCTATACCCCCAGCGTATTGCACTTTAATGTTTCCAGTAAATAGCATTGCCCAAGCACTGCAGTTACTAAAACAGCTTAAAACTTACTATACCAATAATGTCAGTGCCTTTGAAATTATCAAGCACGATAGCTGGCAAATTTACCAAAATTATTTTGATTTTAAGCATGAAATTTGTAATGCTCCATGGAGTATTATTTGTGAAATTGAAGTTAATAACGATTTTGTTCTTGAAAACTTATTAATCTTACTTGAACAAAATGAAATTGATTTAAACCAGAGTATTATTGCTAGCTCAGAAAATGAACGTCAATTCCTATGGCAGCTACGGGAGCAAATTCCACTGGCTGAGAAGCAGCATGGTTATGCGGCTAAGCATGATATCTCATTGCCATTAAGTCAGATTGAAGAATTTGTGACGATTAATAGTGCAAAACTGAAAGAAATAGAGCCGCATGGCTATTTTAGTATATTTGGGCATTTGGGCGATGGTAATCTGCATTATAATTTTGGTCTTGCTGGTGCTGATAACCAGCAAATTAGCGAGTTAGAACAGCTGGTGAATCCGCTAGTTTATCAGGATGTTATTGCGCGTGGTGGTAGTATTTCGGCGGAACATGGTATCGGGCAGAGTAAGAAAAAATGGTTGCAACAATTTTGCGATCCGGCTAGTTATCAGCTCATGCAACAGTTCAAGCAACAATTAGACCCTTTGAATTTACTCAACCCAGGGAAGATTTTTAATCTTCCCGGAGTAGTAAAAGATGAGCTATTACGCTAAGAAACCCTATGGATAAGTATGCGCAAGACGCATTCCAACATTCACGCTGATACTAGCTGGTACGGTAATAAGCCGATATGAAGATTGTAAATATGGCGGTGTAGATGTCCATGCCGCTCCTTTTAGACCGCGTAATTTGGATGATTTGCCATCAAGATCATTCCACTCCCAAACATTGCCAGTTTGGTCAAAAGTCCCGTAGTGACTTGTACTATTAACGAATGCGCCGACATTAGTTAGATAGGTTTGAGTTAGGCTTAGCGCTGGTGATTGGGATACTGAGTAGCCATTGCCTGCATCATCTAAATAGTTGGCTTGATTGGATGATGTGCTGTTGACGTTATTGCCAGGCAGAGTATTGCTTTGTGTTGCAAATGAGTAATATGTTCCGGCACCATTATAATAAGCTGCTTTATACCATTCATTTTCCGAAGGGATGTAGAAAGTTGGTGCCGCTCCAGTATTTGGATTGATGGTGTTTTTGGCAACTGCAGTGCCGCTGGTAGCACCATTGAGATTGTATGTTCCATTTTCAGTAGTGGTGCTGTCTTCCACTCCTGCTGGTTGACCATTTGCCATCCAGTTGGCAAAACGTGCCGCACTAAACCAAGATACGCCAGTAATTGGCATGCTCTCGCTACTGGTTCCAGTTGTACTAGCCTGCATTACACTATATGAATAATTACCCGCTGATCCAGTTCGGTTAATTCCCTGTACATTTGCACTCATCATTGATTTATTCCAGAGCATATATGGATCT
Organism: Neisseriales bacterium; assembly: GCA_008017145.1. The sequence continues at coordinate 2,392 of SSGY01000040.1, read as the reverse complement.
GATTCGTGTGCTATTGCATTCAGAAATGTAGCATACTGACCAATTGTAACCTCATACTTACCAATTTGATAAACATGATCGACCGCGCCAAAACCTGTTTTGTCATTAATATTATTTGGGTTTGTTACCGTCACTAATTCATAGTTAATAGTCGCTGTAGCATAAACAGGTGCTGCAGATATTACTAACACGATAGAAGCTAAAGCCAATTTACATATTTTTTTCATTTAATAACCTCTTTTATACTAGTTAATTGCTGCTGGGGCTGCCAAACGGAATCCCGTACCATTGTCAGTAGCATTGATTGCATTGGTATTATAAGTTAAAGGCTGCAAAGTACTTGATGCAGAAAACCAATATCCACCAGCTAAACCACGATAAGGCACTGGAGCTCCGTCCAAATCATTCCATTGGTAGACATTCCCATCTTGGTCAAATGTACCATAATAGCTAGCACTACCGCTAAATGCACCAACATCAGTCAGGTAGTTTTGTGCTGCATAAAGATAATCTGGGCTTTGAGTCACGCTAAATAATGTTGATAGAAAATAATTAGCTTGATTCGGAGCACTGCCTATAGTATTTCCAGGGGCGGTATCGCTCTCAGTTGCGTACATATAATAGCCACCTGCACCGTTGTTCTTTTGCGGGCTGTAAAAGGCTGCCTTGTACCACTCATTATAAGTGGGGATATAATAACTTGGAACTTTGCCTGTATTTGGATTTATTGAGTTCTTGACAACCGCATTACCATCCATTGCGCCATTTAAATTATATGCACCATTTTCTGTTGTGGTACTATTTTGCGCACCAGTAGGTTGACCATTTGCCATCCAGTTGGCAAAACGTGCTGCATCTAACCAAGTCACATAGGTGATCGGGCGGTTAGCGCTGCTACCACTATTTATCATTACGTTATAGCTGTAATTACCAGGAGAGCCTGTACGAGTGATTCCAGCGGAATTTAGATCCGTTCCCATATTAGGATTATAAAGCTCATAAGTGTCGGTTTTTGCTACTGCATTAAGAAATACAGTGTATTGTCCGATGGTAACATCGTATTTACCAATTTGATATGTATATGCAACACTGCCAAAATCAGTGGCTGGATCACTTGCGTTACCAGGATTATCCACACTAACTAGAGAATAGGTTACAGTTGATGAATTGCTACTGCTACTTGAGCTTCCTCCACATGCAGACAAGGAAAGCACTGCTGTTGCGAATATGGCAGCAATACAAGCGCCACTTTTTTTTATCATTGATGGTTGCTCCAAAAACAAGTTATAGTTTAGTGAATAACAAATTATACAATAAAAAAGAGATGCATCAATTAACACATCTCTTTTTTATCTAATGAATGATGTAACTACGCTTTTTTACGATATGGTAAATAAACAGGTGCCCACATATATTCATCAATCAGATAATTAATAGTTTTTTCATCCAAAGATTCATAACTAGTTAATTTAGCCGCAACCGCTTCTTTTGCAACAGCTTGCGCAATATGGCGAGAAACCGCCCGCACTTCTTTTAATGGTGGGAGTAAATTGGCTTGTGGGTCATTCTTGGATGGAGAAATTTCTGCTAATGCTTTGGCTGCAATTAGAAACATTCGATCGGTGACTCTTCGGGCATTTACTGCACGAACACCCAAACCAATTCCTGGAAAGATATAGGAATTATTAACCTGATCAATTCGACGTAAGCCAGAACCTGTATCATATAACGGAAAAGCCGTTCCAGTACCAACAATCGCTTTACCATCAGTCCAATCAAGTACGTCATGTGGATTTGCTTCCGCTTTTTCAGTCGGGTTGGATAAAGGGAATACAATTGGGCGTGGGCAATTTTGGCTTAATGCATTAATCACATCGCGAGTAAAAATTCCGCCTTGTGCGCATACACCAATTAACATTGTTGCTTTGACATTCTGCACTGTTTCCAGTAAGCTGATATTGCTACTATCTGCAAACTGCCAGTTTGGATAATCTTCTAATTGCTTAACAAAAGGTTTTTGAAAATCGAGACTACTTACTTTATCGCTAATCAAACCAAAGCGATCTACCAGAAAAATATTAGCGTAAGCTGCTTCACGTGACAAACCAGCATCAACCATTGCATCGACAATTAGATTACTGATTCCAACACCCGCAGACCCAGCGCCAACCACGGTGATTTTTTGCTGTTCCAATGGCACGCCTGATGCATTAATTGCAGATAACAGTGCACCAACCACAATCGAAGCAGTACCCTGAATATCATCATTGAAGGTACAGAGTTGATCCTTGTAGCGATTAAGTAATTTTAAGGCATTGTTTTGCGCAAAATCTTCCCATTGCAATAAAACATTCGGGAAACGGCGCTTAATTGCTTGGACAAATTTATCAAC
>SSGY01000172.1 GCA_008017145.1 Neisseriales bacterium | reverse complement strand
TATTAATGACGAACAAAGCTTTATGCTCTCTGCCAATGCATTTTTAAACAATGTATCTAATTATGTACTTTGGACCTATGTCGGGCAAAGTGGCTCAACTAATGTAACCCAAATGGGTAACGTTACTCAAGCGCAATTATATGGTTATTCATTGGCGATTAACTATACCTCACCATGGGTAATACTCGATACAAACTTTACCAGCACCTATGGTAGTACACAATCCAGCTATTATAATGGATCAAATAATCTGATTCCTGCAGGATCGGCATTACCGATTCCTCAGGCAAAAGGATATGTTGGTTTAGGCTTTCCAATTAAACCAATTGATAGCTTAATTCAAACCAGTTTGAACTATAGCTTAACCCAAACTCGCACACCAGCAACCGTTTACGGAACACTGCCTGAAGCTCCTGGTTACGCAATCGTAGGATTAGCTTATAGCTGGAAACCTAAACAACATCTCAAAGGTATTGAAGCAATGCTTGGAGTGGATGATCTATTTAATCAAAACTACCAAAACTACAATGGCTATACCATGTTTCCAGCATTAGGCAGAAATATCTATGCTCAAGCATCCTATAAATACTAAGGTGATATAAATGAATAGCTTTAAACCATATTTTGCAATAACACTATCGCTTTTGATAAATTTTGCTATTTTTCATCAACTCGGACAGAAACAAAATAGCTGGGAACTGGATCAGAGTGAACTACAAAGCGGTGCAGATACTGATGGCGTAATTGAGAATATCAATATTGTCAGCCAAACCACAAAAGTAGATACTACAAAGCCAGCACAAAAAACCCCAGAGGAGAAAATTAGCAAAAAAATCGTTACCGAAACTAAAAAACCAGTTGTCAAGCCACTAGCTAAACCAGTAGCTACTGAAAATTCGCCAACTAAAGTAGCGGATAGCTCCCAAAATACAAAGCCGATTACAGCAGAAAATACACCAGCAGCAAGTGGGCGAGCTAGTCCGCAGATTGCGCATAAAGCACAATTAGTTTCAGCGCCACCACCGCTAGTTTATCCTGCAGAAGCAATCAAACAAAATGCAATTGGCAAGGTATCAATTAAAGCACAAATTGATATGTATGGCAAAATAAGTAACATTGAAGTAATTGCCTCAAGTGGTTATAAGGTACTCGATGAAGCCGCAATTAAATGGTTTCGCGAGTTAAGCTTTAAACCTGCCAGTGATGGTACAAATCCAGTTAATTCTACTGTATCACAAACTATAACATTTGACTTAAATGAAAATGACATGGGATAGTAAATTTACAGGAGTAATCTCACTTAAATATAAATCAACAATAATTTAAAGGATATAATATGAACAAAAACACGATTCAGAACAATCAACTAATTTATGATTTAGTTGGAGTCGGCATTGGACCATTTAATCTTGGTCTTGCCGCTTTAAGCCAACCAATAAAAGAGCTTAACTGTCTTTTTATTGACCAAAATGAAAGTTTTAACTGGCACCCTGGCTTATTACTAGCAAACACTACCTTACAAGTGCCATTTATGGCTGATTTGGTAACTTTTGCTGATCCGCAGAGTCCGTATTCATTTATTAATTATTTGCACGCTCATAACCGTCTATATAAATTTTATTTTTATGAAAATTTCTTTATCTTGCGTGAAGAATATAATCACTATTGTCGATGGGTAGCACAGCAATTAGATAACCTAAAATTTAACACGGCGGTAATTGATATTAAATTTGTTGATAGTGACATGGACGATAAAATATATCAGATAGTAATTAAAGATTTAACCAATCAAAGCGTTAGCAAAATTTACAGCAGACATATCGCCTTGGGTACGGGGACAAGTCCGCACATTCCTGCCAGACTATCTAATATTAAACACCCCAATGTACTGCACTCAGCAAATTTCCTAGAGTATGAAGCCAAGCTACGTAATTTGCAATCAGTCTGCGTAGTTGGCTCAGGACAAAGCGCTGGAGAAATAGTTCTCGAATTACTAAAACAACAAGATCAACACCCACGTCAATTAACATGGTTAACTAGAGCCAATGGATTTTTCCCGATGGAATATTCCAAATTAGCTCTTGAACATTTTAGTCCAGATTATATGACTAATTTTTACCAATTAGATGGCGCAACAAAACGCTCATTAATTGAGAAACAAGATTTAATGTATAAAGGCATCAGTAAACAAACTATTGGTGATATTTTTGACGAACTCTATCGACAAAGTATTGGTAATAAACCACAAGCCCTAAATTTGCTCGCCAACACCAATTTGGACGAAATAACTGTAAATAATAATAGCTCAACACAACAAATAACTTTACATACCAATAATTTATTAACTAAAAGTAGGCAGCCATTTATGTGTGATGCGGTAATTTTGGCAACTGGGTATGCTATGCAAAGCACTCAGTTATTGAATTCACTAAATCAAGGTCTGGTGCAGAACGATACAAAATCATATGCATTAAACGCAGATTTTAGTCTGCAAAGCAAATTAGCAAATAAAAATAAGATATTCATGCAAAACAACAGCCTAAACTCTCACGGAGTTGGTTCGCCAGATCTGGGGCTTGGTTGTCATCGGAATATAATTATCCTGAATAGTATTTTGGGTTATGAACATTATACTACGCAAAAAAACACGGTATTTCAAAATTTTAACTTCAACACTCAAAAGGGTCACGAATGCGTAAACTACACCACATTTCATTAAAAAATTTTTTAAATAGTTATCTAATTAGTCAACCACAATTAAAACCAATACTGCAAGATAACTCTTTATTTATTGATATTCCACTAAGCAATCAAGATGAAAAATTAAGGATTCAGATAGAGAGTATTTCATTAAGTTACCGCTATCAATTTAAGTTTCCAGTGTTTTTACTCAAAATTGATCAAACGGTAGAACCCCTTGATAATAACCAAGTAATTGAAACATTACTGGAAGATTTGGCTCTGCTCCATAATTCGCCAAATGATAAGATTGAAAGAGTTAAACAATTAATCAATAATAGTGACTACAATTTACAGCTAAGTTTGAACAATATTTCTCAGGCGCAAATTAAATTCCTATATCAAACAAATGTTGATTTTGCACTTAGTGAAAGCGCATTAATTGCTGGGCACCAGATGCACCCAACACCCAAAAGTTGTGCTGGATTTAACGATCAAGAATTTTGCCAGTATTATCCTGAATTTAAACAACAATTTCAGCTCCACTATTTTATGATAAAAAATAGTAATTTATACACCAAAACAAATCTTGATCAAGAAAGCAATGAGCTTATCAAGCAATATTTACTCAATACAAATAATGATTATTCTGGAAGTCTAATCCCTATTCATCCGTGGCAAGCAAAGTATTTATATCAATTACCACAAATACAACAAATGGTTAAAAATAATACGCTGATTGATTTAGGTATCCAAGGAGAATACTTTAGCGCCAGCTCCTCAATTCGTAGTGTCTATGCGCAAAATTCGCCGATTATGCTCAAAATGTCATTGAATGTAATGATTACCAATTCAGTACGAATGAATTATGAGCGTGAACTCGAGCGTGCTATTGCCGTCGATAAATTCTGGCAATCAAATATTGCTAAAAATATCCAAGTACATTACCCTCAATTTAGCGCTATTACTGATCCTGCATTTTTATGTTTACGTGATGATGAAGGTAAACTTATAGAAGAGAGTGCCGTACTTTTTCGACATAACCCATTCATGGAAGTTGGTAATAATGTTAGCTGTCTGGCAGCACTCTGTCACGATAATGTCTTATCTCAAGGTAATCGTTTTGATTCACTAATTGTGAGTATATCGCAAGAATACTCTCTTAGCAAGCAACAATCCGCTGAATTATGGTTAGATAAATTTTTGTATACTTGTATTGAGCCATTATTATGGATGTTTAGCTACTACGGTATTGCGCTAGAAGCTCATCAACAAAATTTATTAGTTAAACTAGATGCTGAAGGATTACCAATACACGGCTACTACCGCGATTCACAGGGATACTATATTAGTGAAGAAGCGATGCTCCGTTATCCAGAGCATACTGAAATTTTCAACACTTTTGCGAGTGGAACTACGGAATTTGTTAACCATCATTTTAGCTATTATCTAATCGGCAATAGTTTACTGGGTGTAATTAATGCACTTTCCTGGTCAAAAGAAATTAATGAGCAAGCCTTAATCAATAAAATCCAAGATAAATTTAAGTCGTGGCAACAAAAGTGGCATGACGCACCATATGACTACCTTGGATTTTTACTCACGCGTAGCACGTTGCCCTACAAAGATAATCTAAGTACACGTCTATGTGACCTAGATGAACTAACCGCACCATTAGCACAACAATCAATATATTCCGAATTACATAATCCCTTTTACACTTCTAGAATAGGAAATTAAAGCGATGAAAAACACGCTAGCACAAATAAACCAAACAATTACATTAAATAATTGGTTAAACGTTAATCGAAATTTAGTTGCCAAAATTCTTACTGAGTTTATGTACGAAGATTTACTGGTGACAAAAATAGAACCATTGCAAAATGGCTTATTCCAACATAGCCTAGAATTAGACGATAATATTGAATATAGGTTTACTGCTGAAAGCAGAATTTTTGGTAATTGGCAGATAGATAAAAATTCAATTAGCTACTACCGTCAAGGTATAGAGCAAGATGAATTGCTCGTTAGTGAATTTATTCGTAATAGTTACCAAAAAATTGGAATTGATGAATTAACGCTAGGACATTTGCTTCGGGAGTTAAACCATACTCTGATTGCAGATTGTCATATATTAAGTACTTCTGACAATACTAATAGCCATCTATTAAATATAAGACAAGCATCGCAAATCGAGGGATATATGCGTGGACACCCATGGTTTGTAATTAATAAAGGACGCTTGGGATTCTCTTATCAAGAATACCTGAGTTCAGCACCTGAAATGCGAAACCTCCAAAAGCTAGCTTGGCTTGCCGTTAGAAAAAATAAAGTTACATTTAATGCTATTGATGATCTTAATTACCAGCAATTAATAATTCAAGAATTAGCACAAGAAGATATAAATAAATTTCAACAATTATTAAGCTCGTATAATTTAATAATCGAGGAATATTTTTTCATGCCGGTTCATGACTGGCAATGGCAAAGACAAATTATCCAGCTCTTCCCTGAAGATATTGCCCGTAATAATATAGTTTATTTAGGTCATAGTTCAGATGATTATCTAGCAACTCAGTCAATCAGAAGTTTTAACAATCAAAGTGACTATAGAAAATTTCAGGTCAAACTACCATTGAGTATTTTTAATACTGCAGTTTATCGTGGCTTGCCGCATGAACGTACTGAATTAGCGCCACTACTCACCCAATGGCTAAAAGATATCCATGAACAAGACAGTTTTTTCCATCAAGAAACAAGATTAATTATGCTTGGTGAAATTGCCAGCATTAGCTATGCCCACCCTATTTACAATCAGATTGATGGGGTTCCATACCAATATCAAGAGTTATTGGGTGTAATTTGGCGCGAGAATGTCAATAACTATCTCGAAGAATCAGAGTTTGTTATGAGCATGGCAGCGTTAATTCACCTTGATAAAAATAATGAACCGCTGGTTATTGAATTAATCAAACGCTCTAGTCTAACTATTGCTGAATGGCTGGAGCAATTATTTGCAGTTTGCTTACCGCCATTATTGCATTGGTTATATAAATATGGTGTAGCTTTCTCACCTCATGGTGAAAACACTATGCTCGTGATGGATGAAAACTATCAACCGAAAGCTTTAGTTCTAAAAGATTTTATTGATGATGTTAATCTTAGTGAGCAGAATGTAGAGCTTCTAAATACTCTACCCACTAAATTACAAAACACACTGTATCGCTTATCTAATGAGGATATGGCACAATTTATCCAAACCGGATTATTCGTGGTTTTATATCGCTACTTATCTGATATTTTACTTAGTTATGCAGACTATCCTGAAACACAATTTTGGCAACAAGTTCATACAGAAATTGAAAAATACCATCAAAGCCACCCTGAATTAAGTACGCAAATCCAAGAGATAAATTTATTTAAACCTCAATTTAAAAAGCTGAATTTAAACCGCTTGCGTTTAATCGAAGTTGGTTATGCCGATTATAATCAACGTCCTAAAGTTGAATCGCGAGTAATGATGGATAATCCGCTAAGCTATGAAATATGGAGTAAATATGCCTCATTAAAAGCTAGCAATGGAGCTAAGATTAATGTTTAAGCAAGCCCATTACAGCTATAACGATAGACAGACTAAAAATCATCTAAATATTTATTGTGTTGATTTGAATCGTGATTTCGAGAAACTATTTACATGGATGCATCAGCCCCACGTAGCTAAATTTTGGCAGCTTAATTTACCCCGTGATCAACTTTTAGCGCATTTTAAATCTGCATTAGAAATGCAGCATCAGGAATTATTTATCTTGCAAATCAATGGACAGATAATTGGCTATGCGGAAACCTATTATGCACCAGATGATCGATTGGCTCAATTCTGTCAGCTCCAAACAGGTGATTTTGGTATTCACTTATTAATTGGAGAACTAGATGCAATTGGTAAAGGCTATAGCTCACTGATAGTGCGTGGACTAAGTGATTACTTATTTACACAACAGATGGCAGAGCGCATTTTACTTGAACCAAACATAGAAGTTAGCGCACTCAGTATGTTAGAGCGTAAGCTTGGTTTTAACAATTTGGGAAATTTAGAGTTACCCGAAAAAATAGCTACACTTTATGCAATTACCCACCATGATTTTTATCGGTATAATCCAAGTGAAATTGCTTGCAATTTAAGTAATTGGCCAATTGTCAGACTGCATTTTCCAAGCTTCCCCAGTGATGAGGCGGTTGATTGCTGGATTAGAGAACTAGATGAGATCTTATTACGCCATGAGCCATACATAGTTATAAGTACCTTTGATCGTGAGTATCAGTTTTCACAACAAGCCAGAAAAATAGAAATGGCATGGTTTAAACGACATAAGCCATTGCTAGCTAAGTATTGTTGCGCAATGCTTCGGGTTACTAACGATGCAGAAATGATCGCTAAATTAAGTTCTCCGGCAATGGAAAAAGGAATGCCTTTTCGCTGTATTCCAGTTCAAACTTTGGAGCTGGCAGTACAACAAGCAAAATTAATCCTCAAAAGTGAAATCAATTCAAATGCGTAATTATAAAACCCTAGCGAGTATTACTGCTTTGGCAATTGCGAATACCACTCCGCTGTATTTTGCAACAGTAGCGCTGCCAACGATTATGCGCAGCAACGGTGTCTCGCTCACCGTCATTGGATTATTTGGCAGTCTTATGCTCCCTTGGGCGTTCAAGTTTTTATGGGCTCCATTACTTGATCGCTACTATAGCCTAAAATTTGGTAAACGCAAAAGCTGGTTAATTCCATTGCAAACATTAATGCTAATTTGCCTGATAATTATTTATAATCTTCCACCAAATCAGCATGCTGAGTTACTCTTTGGTATAATAATTGCTTTATTAATTTGTGCTGCTACTCATTATCTGGCAAGCAGTGCGTTTATTTTGGAACAAGTTGATTCAGGTCAGCTACGCTTTGGCAATTACGCACAAGTAGTTGGTACCGCACTGGGTAGCTTTACTGGTGGCGGATTATTTTTAATTGCTTATCCACAGCTTGGTTGGCAAAATTCAATTCTAACATTAGTCATTGTTAACTTAATTTTGTTAGTCGTACAAAGTCTGGTTCAAGAACGTACAGCACAGATTGAAGCAAATAAAGATGAAAAGCCGTCATTAATTAGCTTTCTAAAGCGTAAAAATACACGTAATTTATTATACTTATGTCTAATTTATCGTGGCTGTGAAGGCTTAGTGATGGGAATGCAGCAACCATTTCTGGTTGATAAGCAAATTGAAATTAGTTTGATTGGTAAAGTTTTAGGAATTAGTGGGCTTAGTTTAAGTCTCATTGCCTCATTGCTCGTAAGCATTTGTTTAAGTAATAACCGTGAAAATATTTGGCTCCTCATTTTAGGCATAATGCGGAGTATTTGCTATTTAGCTTTGGCAGCTTTAGCCTATTTTGCAATAAGCTCACAAGTTTTAATTTTTGGAGTAGTTGTAAGCAATATGGCTTGCCGTTCGATGGAAATGGTAGTGTTATATACTTTCTTTATGCAAAACTGCGAATTAAAACAATCAGCGACTGATATATCTATCTTACTCTGTGCCGAAATTATTATCTATAGTTCAGGGATGATGCTAAGTGGCTATTTAGCCAAATTATTAGGTTATAGCGGATTATTTACTATTGGTAGCGTTTTATCATTAATTTCAACTGCTATTTGTGCTTATATTATTTATAAAATCATTAAAAGAAATCAATACCTACTGTGAAGATAGTTTTTTTATGTATTACCCTATTGGCTAGTTCGTTTGCTTATGCTCGCAACGTGGTGAATATTTATATTGCTGCTAATTATCTTGCTGATAGTACCGCACAGCAATTTGAATCAGAATGTAATTGCCAGCTCGCGCAAAATTATTTCAATGAGAATGACGAAATGCTGGCAAAATTTGCAGCAGGTGCAAGTGGTTATGATGTTGTAGTGCCAACAGCTTATGCCGCCGAACAACTAGTCTCCATGCATAAACTCCAACCATTAAACTTAGCCCGTCTGCCAAATTTAAAAAATATTGATCCACAGTTTCTAAATCAGGCATATGATCCGCACAATCGCCACTCAGTACCCTATGCCTATGATAACGTAATGCTCGCTTACAATAAAAAAGAATTACAGCGCTTGGGAATCGTAGCAGATAGTTGGGCAGTTATCTTTGATCCAAAATATCTCAAAAAACTAAAGGGAAAAGTTACTGTCTTTAACTCTCAGCGCAATGTATTCGCTGCTGCGCTACTCTATCTAGGCAAAGATCCTAACTCAAGTAATATTGACGACTTAAAGCAAGCCAGAGCGGTTATTGAACGTGCGATGCCCTATTGGGCAAAGTTTGATAGCGATACCTATTACCGCAGTCTGATGCGTGGCAATATCTGGTTGGCGATGAGTTATTCAGTAGACATTTTCAAAACAATTCAAGACCTCAAAGACAGCCACCAAGAAGTAACTATTGATGCGAGATTGCAAAAAGAAGGTAATATGTATGAGCTGGATAATCTGGTAATACCATTTTATGTTAGTGATACAAAGCTTGCCTACCAATTAATCAATAATTTGTTAAGTACCAAAAGCTCAATTGAGCTGGCTAATATGACTGGTGCTAGTATAATGAATAAGGTTGCGCTCGCAAAAATTGATCCAGTAATTAAAAATACACCATGGATTTACCCGCCTAATATGCAAAAAATGCATAGTTTTAAAAACTATGCACCTAAAATACGAATAATGATTAATGAGGCATGGCTGGAATTACAACTTTCATGCCATCAATAAATCTTTACTGCATTAATTAGCATATTTCAATAGTAGATAACCACGAGTCCAAGTAAGAACTGTTGTTCCATTTTGTCTAGGAGATAAAACTCCGGCAAAGCTTGCTGTGCTTCCGTTGAATAGTCCATTAGTTCCAAACAAAAATGAGTCCATAAATGTTCCATTTGGACAAATCGCCTGCTGTTGTAATTTTATACCAGGAACTATTGGTGATGCACATTTTGTAGTTAATGAATTTTCAAATGCTACCGAATTAAATCCTGTTGACTCAGCAAGATTAAGATCGCTAGCTGTATAGTAAAAATTATCAATCCCAACAAAAGGACTGGTACTAGTTTGTAAAACTTCTTTTAAAGAAGATACTGTCGCAGTATTCCCTTCATTATAAGTACCATTATTATTACGTGCCAAAGCCACAACTTGGCTTTCAACGACATTATACTTAGCACTACAACTATTTAAGCTAAAGCTAGGGTTTCCAGTTAGGTTAAGCGATTCGGCACTCAATGTAAACCAAGGTGCTGTAGTTACGAGATTAGCAGGAAAAATATTTGGGATTAGCAGCGTTGATGGGTAAAGCGCAATACCACTGTCCTCGGTTGTGTTAGAAACAGTTGCGCCAGTTGCAAAACAGTCTAGACCCCCATTTTGATTACTGTAATTATACGCACGGACGTACTTACGAGCATCATCACCACCTAGTCCAAGTAAGGTCTTGCTATAAACGTTGAATGTTTTACCATTAATTGATACACGGTAAACATTACTTTCATTATTTGGTGCTGCATTAACAGGAAATGCAATTTGCATTGATGAACCACCAACTTCAAAGTCACCAACTGGAGTTTGTGCGGTTGAGCTAACGGTAGGATTACCATTAAAAGCATTATAGTAATAATCATTTAAATTCGTCCATGTCCAGACACCTTCTTCACTATTACCATTAATTGTTTTAAATTCGCCAGTTGCAAAGCCCATTCCTGCAACATAGGTTTTCATTATTTGGTAATAAGCTGCTATTGATTCGGTTGAATAACTACCACCATTACGAGTATCTTCAGTACGCATACCCGCAGTAGCAAAAAGCTCTGTTTTCACTTGGGAACGAGTTAGTTCATTTGCTGCTAAAGTAGTATCTTGAGAATTTAATAGTGGAGCCAGTACACATGGGCTAACATCAGACTCTCCTAAACCAACAATTTGAACTTGTTTACCTGTTGTTTGTTCAGTGCCACCAGTACAATTAATGGGTCTGACACCACCTGGAAGTGTATTTACTCCAGCTTTATCAACTAATTCAATAGTTCCATTACCATTTAGGAAATCATTGATACCATTATCATTATACTCTTTTTCACTTAGTTTTGTAATCTGTGGATATCCACCACTCCCAGGAATAACTTTATAAAACGATAAACGAGTTCCGCTGCTACCAGCATCAAAAATTATCGTATAAACAGGTGATGTTGCAGAAGATGAGTTAACTACAGTGCCACCACTTCCACACCCAAACAAAGCCATACTGGCAATGAAAATAGTTTGAACTTTTAATAAATTTGATTTTTTCTTCATCATAAATGTCCTTTAAAATAACATATAACGTTTTATACTTAAAATTACATTTCACTTTTATTATTTTGCAATAGCAATTGTAACCAGTAAAAGGTACAACAATAGAAAATTTAGGATTATTTACCTAAGTTACAACATAAACAATATCCCAACAAAATTTAAATTTCTTACACCTCAATAAGTTTAGCTAAATTTTACATGTGGCTTTTTTATAACACTTTCTCAAATTATTTTCTCAAAAGCAAAAACAATTTACTTTACTCACGCTTTATTTACAGATTATATAGTTTAATGTGATTTTATTCAATAGATAATTTTGTCTACTCCCTTTATGAGAAATATTCTTAACTACTTTTTCTAGAAATAATGCTGATTTTTTTATCAAGCAAATGTATAATGACGACGCGAGTCAGCATCTATGCTTTCATATATGCGCTAATCAAAGACTATAACAGGAAATAGATTAATGAAATTAAACAACGCCAATTTATTACAAACCAAAGCATTTATTAACGGTTCTTGGGTTCAAACTGCTGATAATTATGCGGTATTAAATCCTGCATCACTAGTTGAAATTGCTCAGGTAAGCAAATGTGGCACGAATGAGTGCAATGCCGCAATTGATGCAGCACAAACCGCCTTAACACCGCTAAAAAAAATGTTAGCCAAAGATCGTGCTGCAATCTTACGTAATATCGCAATGCTGATGCTTGAAAATAAAGATGATTTGGCTACAATACTTACTACAGAGCAAGGCAAAAATTATGCTGAAGCACAAGGTGAAATTATATATTCAGCTGGATTTTTTGAGTGGTTCGCAGAAGAAGCTAAGCGAATCTATGGCGATATAATACCCGCCACCAAACCAAATACCAAGATTATGGTAACAAAAGAAGCCGTTGGAGTAGTCGGTGCAATTACGCCCTGGAATTTTCCATTAGCAATGTTCGCTCGTAAATTTGCCGCAGCATTTGCCGCAGGATGCCCGGTAGTGTGGAAACCATCAGAAGAAACACCATTATCAGCCAATGCATTAGCAGTGATTTGTACGCTTGCTAAAGTGCCACAGGGATGTTTGAATATCGTATCAGGTGATGCAATAGAAATTGGTAATGCATTAATGAAATCCAGTAAAGTCCGCAAAATTACCTTTACAGGCTCAACCAGAACTGGAAAACTACTGATGCGGCAAGCTGCCGATACCGTTAAAAAAGTATCTCTTGAGCTAGGTGGTAATGCACCATTTATTGTTTTTGCTGATGCTGATCTAGATGCTGCAGTTGAAGGAGCATTACAGTCCAAATTTAGAAATACTGGACAAACTTGTGTCTGTGTCAATCGTTTTTTCGTACATGATGCAGTTTATGATGAATTTATCGCCAAATTTGCAGCAAAAATTGCAGAACTAAAGATTGGTGATGGATTTATGTCTGGAGCCACTCAAGGACCTTTGATTAATCAAATGGCATTTGATAAAGTTGCTACACATGTTGCGGATGCCAAACTTAAAGGTGCTACGATAATATGTGGTGGTAAGCCACATTCCTTAGGTGGTCTTTTTTATGAACCAACCTTGATTTCAAATGCCAATACCAATATGCTGTTTAATATGGAAGAAACCTTTGGACCGCTTGCCGCTTGCATACGTTTTAAGACCACAGAAGAAGCTCTCAAATTGGCAAACAGTAGTGAAACCGGACTTTCAGCTTATTTTTATACTAAAGATCTAGCTTTAGCATTTCAAGTTGCGGAGAGATTAGAAGTCGGAATGATTGGTATCAATGATGGAATAATATCTAACGAAGTTGCACCCTTTGGTGGAGTAAAAGAATCAGGTATTGGACGTGAGGGTTCTAAATACGGAATTGATGAATATCTCAACATCAAATATACCCTGATTGCTGGTTTATGAATAACTCTCATTACAACTAAAAATCAGAAAATTTGATAAATACAGTTTTGGAAATTAGTCGCGAGATTTACCAAGGTAGTAACTATATTATTGCTCAAAAAATTTTATTAACTGCCATAAACATCTTTAGCACACGCAGGAGCTAACAAATTATAGTATTGATCATGTGGTGGATTTTTGAGCCATAAAAAAGGCTGACAATAGCGCGTACCATACATTCCATCAATATGACTCCACATTTTATTTTTAATAACTTGCTGGAGTACCTGATTTGGGCTTTCTTGGGGATTTGAATAATCACTAGCAAATAAATCATACACTTGTTTAGGTGTTGACTTAGCATATTTTTGGCGATAATAACTTTCGCGTTTTACTCGCTGTGATAAATTAATCTTGCTGCCATCAAAACTTAGTAAGCCCCGATCATCACGATCCGCGTATGGCAATGGATTGGCAAAATTATATTGAAGCGTTGCACCTACAATCTTAACTTTATCTAATGGGCAATAAGTCAAACCACTAACACTATATTTAGTTGCCGAACTAATGGTTAAAAATTTACAGTGAATATTACTATCCGCATCCATAGTTCCGCCACTGCCACCCCACATAATAAATATATCTTGCGACTCAAGCTCTGCTTTAGCTAATATCATCAGCGCATAACTATCACCTTCTTTACCCCATGCGACCACTTTTTTATTAAACAGTAGCTGATCGCCATCATTGGTTTTTTGAATCTTAAGCGTGCCATAACGACTGCTGATAGAAGTATCAGGTTTGCCATTGCGATAATCAGTTATACTAGCAGCGATAACAGGCATGGTAGAATTGACCGCAACAATTGCTAATACGGCACAAACAGAACTTAATTTAATTTTCAACATCTCTTAACCTTTTAAATTTGCTAATAATTTACCAATTTGGACAATATCATTAACTCCATTACATTCACGCATAAAGCCAAAATAATTATCAGCAATTGCGGCAAAAATCGGATCATTACGAATTTGCTCTAATTCATAATTATTGAACGATGCACTATATTTAGCCTCCGCCTTAGCTTTGGCTTGTTCAGGAGTGTTACGTAGTTTACCATAATAAATCTCAGTCAGCGCGCGAGCATATTCATTAATTGCCCCACGATGCACCAATACGGGATTGGTTAGACTACGGATATAATAACTCATCAGTGTAGATAAAACTTCCTCGGGATTTTCCAGACTAATTTTAAAATCATGATACTCACCGCTAGCATTGAGTTGACGAATAATTACCCCCTCAATATTTACTGTCTCGCCATTAATCAATAGATTAGCAGCACTTAACGCAGCATAAATCAATCCACGCATACGTAAGACATATGGAACATCATTTAACTTACTAGCAAGGCTTTTACCACCAATACTCGCAAATGCATCCATTACGATGATATAACCATCTGCAAACAGCATCTTATCTTTGAAATTTAGTTCAAATACATTCTGATTGCGTTCTAAGCGATAATTCAAACTCATTTCCACTTCAGATGGCTGCTGAGCTTTATAGTGTTGGTATAAATTACGATAGTACGCAAATTGCCACTCACCGATATGCTGGTAGCCAAGCACACCCTTTAATTGCAGGTAGTTGACTAATTCATGCTGCGCTGCGTTTGGATATGCTTCAAACGCTTGGTAAATACTATTTGCTAGATAACGCTCGGTTAACTCAAAACTCTCATTATCAGATAATTCGATTTCCTGATTATAATTGTTTAATCCTAAAATCTGAAATAAATTATTATTCGTGTAGCTAAAAGTATTCAGAAGCGACTTAGTATCTAGCTGATAATATTTTTGTTCTTGCTGAGCAGTTAATTTCAGCGGTGAAATTTTCGTAAAATCCCAACGTAAATCAGTATATTGATTGGCACTCACCGCGGATAACTGTTGCCATAAACCAGAGTAATTAAGTTGTGAATTATGATAAAACGGATGCAACGAATGCTGCTGAACTACATTTTTATAATCAAATTTTTGCTGAGTCAAATCATCTCCACTCCAGAAATCACTAAAGCTCTGCCCTAGCGTATCTAAAAATAAACCAAGCAATGGAGATGGCTTAATTGTGCTATTATCAGTTTCTTTGCGCCCGATATAGCTAAAAATAATCTGTTGTTTAGCCGCAAGAATCGTATCTAGAAAAACCTGCTTATCTTCATTAGTATAATTACGATCAGCTAATGACCAGTCGTACGCCAGCAAACTCAGCTGATTAGGACGAAATGTGCGTGGAAACTCACCAAAATTCATTCCCAGTACATAAATATGTTTAAACGGCAAATTACGCATATATTGCAGTGACGCACAAGTTATTTTGCCACTAAAAGTAAGTTTGCTCTTAAAATCACTAACATATTCGCTAAAGAGCAGATTAACAATCGCTAAGTTAAGAGTTAGTTCACTATTTTGATTGCTAATACTAGACAAAAAGTCATTGCTGATACTAAAGGAGTCATCATCACTCACTAGCTCAGTTTGTAAATTAGTTAAAATCTCATGTAGTTCGGCAAAACTAAATTCACGATAGCTCAATGCATCCAAATAAAATTTAGTTTTTAAATTCTCCAGCAATGAAATTAACTTAATTAGTTTATTGACCAACTTAATCTGCGCATTATCCAAATTATCATAAGGAACGAAGTCACCAGCAGCGCTATGATAAAGTGGTAACTTATCACCTGAGCTCATAATAGTCTGATTTAAACACGCACCAAGCACCAGATTATTCAGAAACTGTTTAAAACTATGTACTGGATAATCATGATAACCTAATTCGGCATAATCCGTGGCATCATAGCCAAAATGTACCGCATTGGCTTTTAGCCAGCTCTTGATTAAATCAATATCGTTAGTGCTAATCTCCAGATTGAGCTGAATTTCATTTTGCGCCAAAATCTCCAATAGATAGCTCACTGGTAAATGATATGGTGCATTCAGAATTAGTTGCAGAGTTTCAAGGATTTTATAATTTTTGTGACGACGATTACCAGTTAGACTATACCCTAGTCGTACTTGTTCACCATCAGCACGCTGAACTAATTCATTATCAAAAACTGCTTTAATATACGGCGCATAATCATCTATATCTGGCGCAGTTACCAAAATATCACTCAGCGAAGTATCCGGATTGTTATTTAGAATATGCGCAAGCTCATTGAACATCACCTGTACTTCACGCATCGCATTATGGCAAACATTAACCTTAAGCGAAAGTTGATTACCCATAAGATCATAAATTACTGGAGAATCATTAGCGCTAAGCTGCAGAGGGTTGGCATAAAATTTATCATTATTACCCAGACGATATTCAGGACGCAAACGATAGCTTAGATTACGAATATCGAGCTGAATAATCTCAAGCATAGTGGCTGCCTGAGGTAATTCTGGGTTTGAATTAGTATTGAAATTATAAACCTCAATATCACTTGCCTGTAACAGCTCAATAAATTCGCGCGATTGTTGTCCTAGATTCGCCAAAAGAGGATTACCATCCAAGAGATAAAGATCATCCAAACTCAAATCTGGTTTACGTAGTAAGCGCTGTTCTAATTTAGCCCGAGCTTTATTACTTAACAAATCACCATAATATTCATATGAACAAGGCTGGTAATACCAATAGATGGTAACTTTACGCGCAAGCTTTTGAACTATTTCTAACGGTGAGGGATAAACACTGGTTAAACCAAAGATAAATAATTTCTCGGGTAGCTTGATACCAGCAGAATCCAGATCAAGTTTCGCAAAATAGGAATAAACATCCAAAAAGGTCGCCTGTTCTCCAATTTTAGCCACTAAATGCTGCCAGATTATTTTTTGCCAGTTTTTAAAGCGTGCCAATTTCAAATTTAGCAGTTCAGTCGTACGTAGATACAGATATTCATGAAAAATTTGCTGAAGTTGGCTAGCAAGCTGATAAGTTCGTAATTTGTTTAATTTACCATCAGCATCATAAATATAGTTATTCAATTCAGTCGAATCGTCACATTCAATCTTCTGACTACACAATAACTCATAAATCAAATACTTGGCTTGGTTGAAATCATAGAGAACTGCTTGTGGATTATTTGCCAGATAGATATTTTGCAGTACAGGGCCAAGCAACACCACGCAATCAAGATTGGCACAAATACCATCGCGAGTAGCAATCAAATCTTTGAGCCAAGTAGCCATTGCTTGATTTGGAACGACAATTTGTTGTCGGGTAAATAAATTGGAGCTTTGATCGCCCTTAATATGCGTGATTAATAAATCAACTAAACCTAACTTAGCTGGGTTACCACCAATCTCAGTACTTTGAAAAAAAAGTAAATTATCTCTCATTTATTATCTCTGTGCAAAATTATCACCTTAACCCTAAACCGCCTATTTTCAAGGCTTTTTGCTTGAAAAACCTAATACTTATCCACAATTTCAGCTCAAAATATTTATTTTATTTATTTTTTACTTGACAAATCATAACACACTGTTTTAATTAAATATTGAATTTTTAAACACTTGTACCAAATCCTTGTAATCGCTTGAAAATACAGACTTTTTCTTGTCAAGAAATTTTTTATACACAGAGTTATCCACAGCATCTGTGTATAAGCAAAAAATCTCTAAATATTGGGTGATTTAGCAAAAATAGTCTTAGCTCATTCACGTTGAGAATATACATAACCATGTTTTCGTTTAGCTATTTCCAAATCACATAATTGAAGCCATGCATCATGTTCACTTGCGCAAAGCAATAACTCACTGCCTGATATTTTATCTGGTAAATTACCATATACTTTTTTAACGCACCAAGTACCCAATAAATCCTGCTCAACCGTCAACCAGTAGAATTTTTGCGTTTTAGGGTGTTCCATAAAAATCATAATTTTTCCAAGTTAATTTAACTGTTTGCAGTTTTGCTTGCACTCAACCCTAACAACTCTTTATATTTAGTGGTTGCGTTAACTCTCTCAGCTAAACCAATTATACTGCTATCTGGTTTATGAATACCACCACAATTGATTAACTTACTCACGGCAGTTACATCGTCTAAAAGAGCAAACTCCCCTACCTTATTAATCTGCCAATACCAGATTGCTGAGAGAATTGCGCCCTCATCGCTGCGGGTAAATTCGGCAATTTCACTCATTGCTAGATTGTGCCCATGAGCATTGGCAAATTCAAGAAATTTAACATAATTATCTTTGCCAGTTAGCTGCAATAAACCACCGCCACGAAAATTAAAACCATCATGATCATTAATTCCATCGAGCTGGTTACCCATCCGCGCACCATAGACTAAATCAAAAAGCCATGGTTGCGGACAAAAACTATCGTCAGCAGCATGCTCTTCGCTTTGTTTAGCCTCGATTTGCGCTTTATATTTAGCAAAAACTAACTTCGCACTTTTATAACGATAGTTACTTGATTCGCTCAAATGCTTAAAATTGGCAGACTCATGTTCACATTGCGCCAAAAAATGCGCTTGCTCAAGTGGCGAACTTATATTACAGTTTATTAATTGCTTTAAAATCAGCTTAATATTCATCACATATTTACCTGATAATACATTCTCAAGACTACATCTTAACACGAACTGATAAGCATCTTTCCGATTAGTAGCCCCATAGAGATAACATGCCTAGAACAGTACTTAAAGCATATCAAACCAAGTAATTGCACGATATGGATAAGCTAATGCTCTAACTGTATAATATGGTAAAATAAGATATTATTATCTATTTGAAAATCCCAAGATGACTATACTATTTCAGCAACTATTATCAATCTACCGCGACACCCCAGAAACCCAACGCGAAAAAGGCACATATTTTGAAAAATTAGCAATTTTATTTTGCAAAACGATGTTTACTCTCACCATTGCTCCTAAAAACATGAAAATACTCAACATTTCACCTAGGCTTCTTGCCATATGACTACAGACAATATAATTTCATCATTAAATGCTCAGTCAATTTATGAAAAGCATGTAAAAGACGTGGATAACAATACAATCACTTCTGTCCAAGGTGAATTTGGAGTCGGTAAATCTACAACAAAAAAATACCTCATTGAGCGAATAAAAAACAATATAAATAAGAGCATATGCGTTGAATATAATGCACTCCAATATGAAGAAGCTGGGCAAATAACGTCTCAATTTTATACTGAAATTGGAACAAAATTATCAATCTGTAATAGATTAAAATTATATGCTTGTGCAATTCTAAAAAAAGAGAATCCTAATGCTTCTTATATAACAGGTAACTTAGGTGTAATTGGAATTTTATCGGCAACTATTGCTCTAATCTGGCATTATATGGATGAAAGTATTATTGAGAAATTTAATACAAATTGCATATTGCTTGTCTTACTACTTTTTGCTTTATTAATTTTTGGCTTTAGAAATGAATTAGTTGAAATATTTTCCAGCTTATTACCAAGAAAATCTCATGTACAAATATTAAAAAATCTAGATACCTCGGAATTTAAGGACGCTCCATTATTCATTTTTGTGGATGAGCTTGACCGAATAGATGCAAAATCACTTCAGCTGTTGCTTAATGAAATTCTAATTCTTCATGAAATTTTAGATTCGATAAAAGTACAGCATCGCTTTTTTCTATTTTATAACCTCAATTCAGTTCGCAATACATTAAGAGGATCTGATATTGTAGATGTAGATTTTTACCTTCAAAAATATATCCATAACGGATTTAAAATATATAAGCCTGATTTCTCGCATGCGCTACACTCCAAGATTTATAATAGCATTAGAAGCGAGAAAATAGTGACTACAGGCGAGGCGCTAAATAACTCAACTATTTTTTCAAACCCATTGGCAGATAAGAAACAAATCCCAAGCTCAGAAATACTTATGGTAATCAATAAAAACTTGCTTTCATTTAGAGACCTGGAACGGTTTATTTCTTTTTTATTGACTAACGCATATGGTATATCTAATGCTTTAATATCAGATTTTAACCTTAACAGTGTGAAACTAAATGAGCAATTTAAAGTTGACATTACTATAATCATACTATTTCTTGATTATAAACATCAAAAAAATTTACACGACTTAAGTATAGATAACAAATCAATACAACAAAATAAGATAATCTATAACTTATTGCTTGATTTTGAAAAGATTATTCAAGCATTATATGATTGCTCTTTATTTAGTGATTCTGAATTAAAAGCTCAAATAAGCTCTGAAGCAAATAAAAATATATTTACTTCAGAGCTTGATCATATTTCATTGCGCTATTATGATGTTTCACGTGTATATCCCAGCACAGTTGAAAATGGCAAAGTAGATTTTAATATTGACTACGAAAATAGATTAGAACACATATTTTCTGAATACAATTACCGAGTAAATAATGGTTCTTCTTTAATTGACTATATTGAAGCCAACTTGGGTGAATTTTACACATCAAAACAAGTTGGCTATCCTTATTATTTAGATCACCTTGGTAGCATGAGCTTATTATTAAACGAAACGAATATTGATGCCTTTATGGGATTTATTTTAGAACTAGAAAAAAGGCTTATTGTATTTTTTAAGCGAGAGTTTTCAACCTTTGAGTTCACAACAGAACACTCGGCAAATTTATATGATGCAGCGATTAATTCTGTCATTTATTGCCTTGCAAAGCTGCTACCAAGCGATCCAGACAAATTTAATAAAATAATTAATTTATTTACTACCTATGTAAACACCCAACCTCACTTTAGTTCGTCGTTATTATTTTATTTAGGGTTATCAAGAGTTACCTCCCGATATCACCCCGCGCTTGCAGCCAACCGCAATAACGTATTAAAACTACTACATGAAATTGAAATATTAGATATTAATTTCTCTGATAATGAATTTAATTTTCTCTTTCTTTATGAATATTTTGATACCATCAGAAAAAGAAATAACTACCGAACCAACCATAATTTTAATACTGATAGACATGGAAATATACTAAACAAATTATCAAATGTATTAACATCTATAGATATTAAAAATTCAGTTGATACATTTTATTATGGATTATTTTTTGTTATTGGTTTATTGCTTTATAGTAAAAATCAAAATATATCACTTAAAAAAGATGGCTTGATAATTGGCGAAATAAAAAACACTATAAGACCATGGACTGAACCTATTTTGACACAGACAATAGAATATAAAAACAAACAACTCCATAAAGATATGATTGAAATTCTAAATTTGTTTAAATAGAAACAAAAATTTTTGGCAATTTAATTAACTTGTATAAACTGTATCAAAGTTTACAGTAGCAAAAATTAAAATGCCTTAGAATAAAGCACATTAGCCACCTGCAAACAAAGAACCTGCTAAATCAGGTATAATAACCTACTTAAAAATCTATACTCAATCAGATTCATCATCCTAGGTCGTTGATTTATTCCTCACTTACAGTTAGTAAGCTTCGTCGTAAATCGCCTATTAGTATTTCCAATCTGCTTGAGTATACCAAATATAGGAAATAAATCAATGCTTGAGATTGAACACATTAATGAAATCGCTAACCTACCAGCAATCCTAACTACACAACTCACCGAACTACGGGGGTTTCTTTGACTACACAGGCAAAAAAGCCAAATTAGATGATGTAGAAAAAGAACTTGAAAATCCCGAAATCTGGAATACTCCAGATCGAGCACAAGAATTAAGCAAACAGAAAAAACAGCTGGAAACAGTTGTAATGACACTAGATCGCTTGGGCAATAGCCTTAGCGCATGCAGCGAACTATTTGAACTAGCACAAATGGAAAATGATGAAGAAACGATGCTAGTGGTTGAAAGTGATCTAAAAGCAGCACAACAAGAGCTGGATAAACTAGAATTTCGCCGGATGTTCTCACACCCAATGGATCCAAATAATTGCTTTATTGATATTCAGTCTGGCAGTGGTGGTACCGAGGCGCAAGATTGGGCGGATATGCTCTTTAGAATGTATTTACGTTATGCTGATCGTAAAGGTTTTCAGGCAGAGATTCTGGAGGAACAATCTGGCGAGGTTGCGGGGATTAAAAATGCCACAATTAAAGTCTCAGGTGATTATGCCTTTGGTTACTTACGTACCGAAACTGGTGTCCATCGCTTAGTACGTAATTCACCATTTGATTCGAATAATAAACGCCATACCTCATTTGCCAGCGTGTTTATTTATCCAGAAATTGACGATGATATCCAGATTGAGATCAATCCAGCTGACTTACGTACCGATACCTACCGCGCATCTGGTGCTGGTGGACAACATATTAACAAAACAGATTCGGCGGTGAGGATTACCCATATTCCAACCAATACCGTGGTGCAATGCCAAAATGATCGTTCACAACATAAAAACCGTGATGAAGCAATGAAGATGCTAAAAGCCAAACTCTATGAGCTTGAGTTGCGCAAAAAAGAAGCTGAAAAACAAAAGCTTGAAGATAGTAAAACTGATATTGGCTGGGGACATCAGATTCGTTCATATGTATTTGATCAATCACGAATTAAAGATTTACGCACTAATGTCGAGATTGGTAATATCCGTGGTGTAATGGATGGTGATCTTGATCCATTTATTGAAGCCAGTCTAAAACAAGGTGTTTAATATGATTAAAAGATTGCTCAAAAATAAATCATTGCGCCAGCTAGCTGTTTTAGCACCACTAGGAATGATGCTTACTGCTTGCCCAAGCATAGTCACTATGTTACCCTCAATGGTGCCGTCTATGGTACCTTCAATTAACTATAACTCCATTGATGTACAAAACCCGAATCAAATCAGTTGTAATGAAGGTGGAATGTTTTCTTCAGAATATTGCTCGATTCCAATTAGTCGATTTGTTGCCATCACCAGCAGTAATGCCGACCCGTATTACGGAAGCGTACTATTACTTTATGGTAAAGATCATAATTTTTTCTTTGACAATATTAATAAAACTGAAATTTTGGAAAGTATTAATCTAGCTTTTATTAAAAACTATCCAGATACACCACATTTTGCAGCCCTACCCGATGCATTGCAACACCTCTATATTGTTACCAAAGAACGCGATATCCCTGAGCATAATTATCAAAAACTGTTTGAAACCTATATTTATCTTTACACAATTAATGCGATGGATTTTGCAACCAATGGTTGTGATGCCACAACTCAATCTTATTTAAGCGCTACTTCCGCTAACTATCGACAACAATATATGCTTTACAAAGCATTTAGTATGCAATATACCAATGATATTCTGCATCATATCTCAGGGTCACTAACTGGTAAATATGCCAATGAACATGAGATTTACAATGCAATTTATGCCGAGGTACTAAAGCTTGATCCATATCAGCTAGAAAATATGGCACAGGCAATCTATGCGCGTACCAGTAGTAATTTACCTGATTTTGACGATAGTTTTTATAGTACAGGCATAAAATTTGGCGAAATTGGTACATTTAGCTGTACGCCAATTGGTAGTATTTGGGAGAAATTTGGTTATGAATTTTTTGGGCGCGTAGTTTCAGGTTTACCACACTACGTTAGATTCAAAAATAAAGATTCATTTACTAGCTACGATGATACCATTATTCCAGTGATAGATAATACAAAAGAGTCTAAATAATGAGTATATGATACTTAAGTTATAAATTAGCAAATTTTATTAATAGAGCCTCGTTTATCATACGAGGTTTTATTAATAAAAATACATTTGTATTTTATAACGATTTGTAACATTATCCATAATGGATGGCTATATTTTTGCAAGTTATGCTACAATTTACTCAACTAATGGATGTTATATAAATGATTTAGCTGTTCTTGATAATTGCGTTCGTATTAACATTATATTATTTTGAGATATTTTTAATCACTGAATACGGAGAATTTATGCAACTAATTAAACATTTAGGGCTGATGATAGTTTGTGTAGTTGCATTACTGGCATGTAATAGTGGCTCAAATATTACGTCGTCAAACTCACAGTTTCAACCCACTACAATAACCCTACCCAGTGGAACTACTATCACGATTCCAAATACCAATCTTTATGTTCCACATAATCAAACACTACAAGTGCCAATTACGGTTGTGGGAGGAAATCTTGCTAATGGCGAATCACTGATGATTTTAGCTAGTTCTGAGCGTCAAAGTCAAGACGTAATAACTAGTCGTGCCTTGCAAGAAAGCTCAAATTATACCAATGCACCATTTACATCAATTTCACCTACTGTAATTTCGGTAAGTCCACATGTAACAGATACTGTATATTTGAATATTGATGACTCAACTGGTGCAACTGGCAGTTACTATATTAACCTTACAGTTAAAGATGTCAATACTAATGCAATTTATATTCACAAACAAAAGCTTCTATACTTTATTGTAGAGCATACTTGTTCTACTGCTGAATTACAATCTTGTAATAAAGCAAACTGTTATGCATATGTAAACCCAGCGAGAAGCAGTGTAAATCAAGATGGTCATATTCAATATAGTGCTATAGCGATTAAGCCTGACTCTTATGATAATTGTTTTGCGGATATTACTCAACAAACCGCCTGGAATTCTACGGTAGAAAATATCGCGACTATAAATGAATCTGGCCAAATTACCCCGATTAACCTTGGTGATACTCTCATTACTGCTGGTTCTAATACTTATAATATCAATTATCTATGGTCACAATCTTCAGAATTAACTGTAATGCCATCAGTTCCCTTTCCGGAAGGATATGGTAACGTGTCCATCACAGATCTAAGTGATGTTACCTATAGCTGTAGAAATGGATTTAACAAGCCCATCTATCTGATGCTAAATAATGCTACAGGTATTTTAGGCCAAGTTGTATCTGCTAATGCCGACCTTGATGGGTATTTACTCCATGTCGAACATTCCGACATTCCGATTAGAATTGGAGAAAATGGCTATGGCGAAGAGTTGGCATTTTTTGCTGGGTTCCCATTCGCACTAAATATCACAGATTGTCAAAAGAATAAAAGCTACCCAACAACTATTAAATATGGAGCAACTATCAATGGTTACAAATACCCATATACCACTGTATATATTAAAGTTATAGACTAACAATATTAAGGTTATAACTTTTAGAGTATTTTAATTTTTGAAAGTGGAGGATTTATGCAACTACTTAAACATTTATGGCTAATTATAGTTTGTGGAATGGCATTAATGGCATGTAATAGTGGCTCAAATACTACGTCGTCAAGCTCACAGTTTCAGCCCACTACAATAACCTTACCCAGTGGAACTACTATCACGATTCCAAGTACTAATCTTTATGTTCCACATAATCAAATACTACAAGTGCCAATTACAATTGTTGGCGGGAATCTTGCTAGTGGCGAATCACTGATGATTTCAGCAACGCTTACTCGCCAAAGTCAAGCTGTCAAGACTAGTAATTCTTTGGAAGAAAGCTCTAATTATAATAATCCTCTAATTTCAATTTCACCTACAATAATTTCGGTGAGTCCACATCTAACAAGTACCGCATATTTGAATATTGATGACTCAGATGGTTCCACAGGAGCTTATTCAATTAGCATAACAATAAAAGATGTAAATACAGAGACCAATCTCACCTACCCAGAAGATCTGTATATGCTCATCTTAGAGCATACCTGTTCATCATCAGATTTACAATCTTGCAATGATAGGAACCGTTGTTATGCATATATAAACCCAGCAATAGCTAGTGTTAATCAAAATGGTCGTATTCAGTATAGTGCTACGGCAGTATCACCTACTAGCTACCCAGTATGCTTTGCCAATATTACCCAGCAGACTATGTGGAACTCCACGGCAGAAAGCGTTGCCAGTATAAACTCATCTGGTCAGATTACCCCGATTAATCTCGGTAATACCATAATTACAGCAAGTTCTAATACTTATAATATCAATTATCTTTGGTCGCAATCTTCTGAGTTAACTGTGGTGCCAGCTGTCCCATTTCCTGGAGGATATGGTAGCTTGTCAGTCACAAACCTAAGTGATATCACCTATAGTTGCAGCAACGGATTAAATAAGTCTATCTATATGATGGTAAATAATGCCACAGGCATTTTAAGTCAAATCGTTCATGGCAATGCTCACCTTAGTGGATATGTAGTCGGTGTAACTAAATCTGATATCCCTATTACAGTTGGAAGCACAGGATATGGTGAAACACGTGCATTTGTTGCCGGACTGCCATTTTCATTAAATGTCAAAGCATGCCAAGATCATCTAGATTTTCCAATGACACTTAGTTATGGAGGAACTATTAATGGTTATAAATATCCAAATACAGTTGTGTATATTAAAGTTATCGAATAGCAAAGTTTTACCGTTGAAACTTTGCTATTTAGAAGAATAGGTAACCTTTTTATAGATTACCCACTCTTTTAAATATAAGGAACTAATTAATTACTCGCGGTTGTTGAGCTACACAATGAATTGTCATCTGGTAACTCACGGCTAATACCATGTGGATAGCCACGATAATTAACACTAAATGATTGATGTAAATAAGCTAAAAAGCCAGTTTCGCCACAACCAAGGCGCGTAGCCAAGCTTTGCCAATCTAATTGCTTATTATTTATCGTCACCCAATTTGGCGACCAGCCAGCTTCAGCTAACCCCGGCATTTTTGGTAATGCCATATACATCAAATGATCAAAGCTTGGTAGATTTTCTGACCATAAAGTACCTTCAATACCGACTATGTTTTGTGGGTTTTTAGCTTTGGATTGAGTTTTACTTGCTGTTTCCGCCATACTCAAGCTGCTATAAGTATCAGAATACCCTGTTGCCCAAGTAAATCCAGGTTCATACATACTTGGAGTATATGCTAAATCAAAATAAGTTTTATCCGCATAAGCCAATACAGTCGGGTAATTATTATTTGCTAAGCTAACTGCTTGTCCAACTCCTTCAGAAGATGGATTCCATACCCACACATGCCCGGTTTGATTAGCTGCAACAATATTTTTGCCTAAAGATGCACTTTCATTCTGAATAAATTGTTGCCAGCCAGAGAAAATTAAATCACGGTTAGAAGCAGCCAATTTCTGGAAAAATAAGTGAGATTTTTCCAATGATGACAGATTAGCCCACTCATTACGACAGCTCGTGTCATTTGTCCAAGCATGTGAACTTACTTCATCACCACCGACACTAACCTCATTATTAACCGCATAAACCGTGCTTTGATTATTAAACTGTGCGGCAATATTTTGCATAATAGTATTCATCGTTGGTGTAAATTGATTTCCAACTGAAATATCTGTTCCGTAAGTACATACCGGTAAAACATCATCGCTATAACCTTGTACTGAAACAAATTGCGAATTATCATTTGGATCAACCATTACCTCAGGTAACGCCTTAATTAATGCTCGGGCGTGCCCCGGTAGATCAATTTCTGGAATAATTGTAATTTGATTAGCATTAGCATAACTAATTAATGTTTTAATATCCTCTGCTGAGTATGAACCACTGTAAGCGCTATTAGCAAGCGGATAAACTTGCTGAGTCAAATTAGTAGTGTCTAAATTATTTTGCGGTAGCATATTAGGACCCACCATTTGCCCTAAACCACGATTGGCGGCAGTAGCAGTTAAATTCGGATATGATTCCAAACCTAAACGAAAGGCCTCATCATCCGCAAAATGAATATGTAAGGTATTTAATTTTTGGCTAGCCATAACATCAAGCAGCGTTTTAATTTCAGCAACGCTAAGATAATGACGTGCAGTATCTAACAATACTCCACGATATTTAAAGCGTGGATAATCAGTAACAGTCACACTAGGAAGAGTCTGCTTATTTTGTGCCCAAATTTGGCGTAGCGTTTGTAAAGCATAGTATGCGCCAGTCTGGGTAAGCGTTTCAATAGTTATATTATCCGCATTAATCGTAAGACGATAGCCTTCAGGGCTATTGGCAATTGATTTAGGATCACTAATTTCGGTAATGATAATACCAGTGTTTGCTCCACTATCATTATCAATTAGAACAGGTTTTTTCTGTTTCCAATCACTCTTAATTTTTTGTGCCCACAAACTTGCAACACTATTATTGTCATTTAACTGATTATGGATGGTTAATTGTTTCGGCGGTGTGAACCCATCACTACCAACAGCTTTTATACTAACTGGTTGTGGCACAATTCCAGGCAATGAATCAGTGATAAAGCTTTGACTATTTTGCCAATTTGCGGTTAATTTATCCTTAATCTGCGTTTCAACTTGATTATGATCATAGCCAAGCAAAGAATATTGGGTAAGCTCCGTGCTTATCGTATAAATTCGTGGAACTCCATTTTTAGTATAATTATTGCTTATTAAAAATAAATTTTGCGGAAGTGCCGAAACATTACCTGCAGGCCATTGATTACTATGAGCAAGGCGAATATAGTAGCGTCCTTTTTCTTTTAGCGGGAAACTACTAATTGGCTCTAGCACTGTAAAATACCCTTGGCTTAAATCTGGCGCATTAAATGGTGATTTTACATAATGCAAATTAGCACATCCACCATCAGCATTACACACTTGCATTTCCAATGCTGGATTGATATTTTGTGCAGCTAGACTGTAGAAACTACGTGGCATATAGAACCCAATTTGCCATTTGTTTATGTCATCACCAGTATTATGAAAATTAAACATTACCGAATACTGTGCTGGCTCAGTGTCACCATCCATTTTACCAATCTGAATCTGGTCTACTACTAGGCTAGATTTCTCAACTAATGCAGCAAACGCATTATTACTAATTAAGCCAGTTAAAATCAATGCTAAAGTTTTTTTATTCATCCGCATGTAAATTTCTCCAAATATTTTGCCTCTATTATATACTAATAACCATTATTGAACCACTGGAATTAGGTAAATTTAATCAACAATGCCCATGATTTATTCTATAATTGACGGTTAACCAAATTAAATCTATTCACAGATATTCATTAAGGAGCTATTATGGATCGCAATATAGAGAAACTAGAGCCACAAATCGTCTGGAAATACTTTAAAAATATTACGCAAATTCCTCGCCCATCTAAAAAAGAAGCAAAAATTTTGGCGTATCTAATTGAAGAAGCTAAACGTTTAGAACTTGATTACACCGTAACGCCAATTGGCAATATTATAATTCGCAAAAAAGCAACAGATACTACCCCTACGCGTAAAAAAATTGCCCTTCAGGCCCATATGGATATGGTTCCATCCAAAACTAAAGAATCTAATCATGATTTTGAAAATGATCCGATTGATGCCTATATTGACGGGGAATGGGTAACTGCTAATCAAACTACTCTTGGTGCGGATAATGGTATGGGTGTTGCAATGGCACTAGCCGTATTATCATCTACAGACATTAAGCATAATGATTTGGAAGTTTTAATTACCACCGACGAAGAAGCTGGGATGAGTGGTGCCTTTGGAATCGTTGGTGATGAATTACAATCTCAGGTATTATTAAATTTAGACTCAGAGGATGATACTGAGGTGTGTATTGGTTGCGCGGGCGGAATCAACACTAATATTAGCTACCCTTATACAAGAGTAAATGCAAAAACAGAAGCAATAACCTATAAAATTGAGTTGAAAGATTTATTTAGTGGTCACTCTGGTGTTGATATACCACTAGGACGAGCTAATGCAATTAAAGAGGTAGCACACTTATTAATTCAACTACATAACAAATTTGACATTGACCTAGTTTCAATCAGTGGTGGAAAATTACGTAATGTAATTCCGTCATATTGTGAAGCAGTCATTACTATCGCCAATCGTGAACCAAGTGAAGTGATTAACTTTATAGATAATTACGCTAAAGATCTCATACAAGAATTTGCAGATACTGACCCAAATTTGAAATTAACCATTCAGGAAATTGCATCAGCAACACACATTATTGCTCAGCATAATGCACTACATTTCATCAATGCCCTCGCCAGCGTATTTAATGGCGTATGGCGGATGAACAATAAACTGGGAATAGCTGAAACTTCAAGTAATGTTGGCGTGGTTAGCACCACTGATACTCACTTGGAGGTAGTAACTTTGCAACGCAGCGCAATGCATGCACCTAAAATAAAAGCAGCTAACAGTGTAGCCGCAGCTTTTAGACAAATTGGTGCAGAAATTGAACATTCTGATAGTTATCCAGGTTGGCAGCCAAATATTGAAAGTCCTGCTCTAGCGGTAGTTAAGCAAGTATATAGCGAATTATTTAATCACGATATTCACGTAGGTGCAACTCATGGTGGGTTAGAATGTGGTCTGATTATGGATAAATTTCCGTCACTTGATGCAATTTCGATTGGCGCAACTATTCGCTTCCCCCATTCACCAAATGAAAAAGTAAACATTCAGTCAGTTGCCAAATCATGGAAACTACTAACTAAACTAATTGAAACATTATAGTTTAAGCTTTGGCAGTTTAGTTTAAATCTAAGCTGCCATTTAATATCTATTTAATTAATATTTTGCTAACGTTAAGAATATGACACTAAATAATAAAATTACTGCATTTGGCACACAAGTAAATATAGCTGAATGTAAAATTGTGGCACCACAAGCCGATGTATTGTCGTGGCATTGTGATGATCTGCAATTTTATTTGCAAATAAAAGACGTTGCAACATATCAGGTAATTCCGACACAAAATATAATAAACATTGAAAAAGCTTCTACGCTACAAGATGAGTATTTAATCAATACTTGGCTTTATGGTACTGTTTTTGCATATTTGTTACAACACCGTGGTTATTTAGTCTTACACGGTTCTGCCGTTTTGGTTAATGGAAGGGCTGTGGTTTTTAGTGGTGATTCAGGAGCAGGTAAGTCAACCTTGGCAGCAAGTATGGTCCACCATGGTTATCAATTAATTACTGACGATGTAGTAGCAATTCGAGCTGGCGAAAATGGACAGTTACTTATTGAACCTGGACCTTCTCGCGTTAAATTATGGTTGGATGCTCTAACACAAGTTGGAAAATCTAGTAATGGTTTACAAAAAGTTATCAATAAAGAAGACAAATATGAGCTTCCAATCTCTAAGTCTCACCCTGATGCTGTGCCACTTGCCCAATTTTATGAATTAAACCCCGCAGAAGAATGTGGAAAAATTGAAATGACTCAGCAACAGGCAAATGATAAAATAAACACCTTGATTAAGAATACTTACCGTTATCAAATGTTAAAGCCAATGGGGAAAATCGCACAACATTTCCATCAAATAGTTTCATTGGCAAAACAAATAGAAGTATATAAAATAGTTCGTCCAAGTAATCAATATCTATTAAACGAATTAACCAATATACTGATCGCCAATTTTAAATAATCAATAAATATACCCTTAAATAAATTTTTAGAAAAGTAAAATGACTACTAATTTAACACTTACTTCAAGCGTACAACGCAAAGACAAAGATGTCGCAGAAACAGAATTTGAAAATAATGTAATTTTATTGCACATCGAGCATGGCAAATATTATAACTTTAATGAAACCAGTTCAGACTTATGGCATTGGTTAAAAGAAGTGACTACTGGAGAAAATTTAGCTAAACAGCCACATCAGAAATATGACTGCAGCGTTGAGCAAAGTGAGACCGATGTTCTGAATTTTTTAAATGAATTGCTCCGTGCTGATTTATTAATTAATAAATCATAAATTAGCCAGTTATGCAAGCCTTAAAATTACGTCGATTAAGTTGGAAGCTAAGACTATTTCTTGTGTTGTTATTTTTCCTTTTAGCTTTTATGAGAATCGCAATTTTAACCATTCCATTCAGAATATTAGCAAAACTTTTTTTACAGCCTAAAACATCATCTTGTAGTTCTAAGTTAGCACCAGAAAAGCATGCTATTTATGCTCGAATTATTGGTCGCATGACAGCCTTGGTAGCTCGGTATACACCTTGGCAATCCAAATGCCTGGTACAAGCTTTGGCATGTCGATTACTGCTCCGCCATTACACAATTGCTAATATTTTTTACTTGGGTGTTGGCAAAGATGAAGCAAATAAATTTACAGCTCATGCTTGGATTAATTGTTTAGATGAAACTATTGTCGGAGGTAGCAGTAGTTTTGAACGTTATAAAATAATTTCACAGTTTGAAGACATTTAATGCAAAAGCTATCTGATATGCATAATAAATATTCACCGGAATTGAGCCTAATCTTGCTTATCCTGCAAAATCAGCTAAACAATACAAAATTTATGCAGTTATTATTGCAGATACGTTGGGATTATTTATATACTTTAATCATACGTCACCGTGTAATTGAACAAGTTTATAGCAAACTAAAAAACACTCCTCAAATACCTGCTAATTTCATAGCAAAACTTAGGCAAACTAACCACCAAATAAAGTTTAACCTACTCAATATGCATGCAGAAACAATACGAATTACACGAATTTTAGAAGAGCACGATTTACCATACATAATTGTTAAAGGTATCCCATTAGCTATCGAAATTTATGGTGGTTCTGACAAAAGACAATGCAAGGATATTGATTTGTGGGTTACTCCCGACAACTTGGAAAAAGTACAAAAATTATTAATAAATGCAGGTTATCTGCAAACTTTGCCCTCTTATCAATTGAGTGGCTATAAGAAAAATTATTATCTTTGTCATAAACATGATTTAGCATTCTTTCATTCTGAACGCAAGGTAGAAATTGAGCTCCATTTTCGCTTAGAGTATTTTGGCATCAATTTTTTTAAATTTAATCAAGTAGCAACTCAACCAATTATAAGTAATAAAGATCAAATCGTTACACTGCAACATGACTACCATGTTTTATATTTAATGCTCCACGGAGCAATTCATGCTTGGTCACGCCTTCGTTGGCTGCATGATATTTACCTCTATGTAACCCAAGATAAATGTAATTTAACCAATGTTTATCAATTAAGCCTAGAATTAGACTGTAGCCACATTGTTCTCCAGACACTAAGCCTGCTTGATAAAGTATATAACTATCAGACACCAGAAATTAATCAACTATTGTCTAAAATTGATAAAAGAAGTATATTGCTGGCACAAGCTGCATATCAATTTATTGTAGCAGATTATGAATTAACTGGAGGGCACGGGATTTTTAGCAAGATGTTTTTTAAATATCGCTTTTATTTATCTAAACTTGCAGCAAAAGGACAGCGCCATCAAGCAATTTTTGGTGATTTATTTAAAATTGATCGCCTCTTCCCTTATTTTAATTTGCCACGAGGTTGCGAATTTGGCTACTATCTTCTTTACCCGCTATGGATAATCAAATATATCATCACTAGGAAATAAACTTGATGCAAAACAATACATTGGATTTTTTATTGCGCTTATATCGCTTTAATCCAAGAAAAATAATCTTGAGCTTCGTATTAACCATCTTGCTCAGCCTGTTTGAAGGTATCAGTATTGTTGCTATATTACCTGTTTTGAGCTTGACCGGACTTTATAGCAATGGTAACTCAAATTCATTAGTTAGACTGTTAAATAATTTAGGTACTCACCATTTAACCTTGAGTTTGGCATTAATAATCTTTATTATGTTAATTGCTGTTTCTGCAATACTACAAAGACAACAAAGTTTATTAACTGCTAATATTCAACAAAAATTTAATACTCATCTAACTACAAATTTATACCGTATACTAGCAAATACCAGTTGGAGCTACTGGCTTGGTAAAACTAAATCTGATATAAATCACGTAATCAGCAATGAAATTTCCCGAGTAACTATAGGATGCTACTTTCTGTTTCAATTGGTAGGTGCTGCTTTTATTCTCTTGATTTACTTAATTTTATCAATCTGTATTGCCCCATTTCTTACTCTTTTAATTTTTTTAGGTGGCGGAATTTTATTTATTATATTATCTTCTTTAGTTAAGAAATCACGTTACGCTGGTGCAGCAATTTCGCAATATAGTCGTGAGCTATTTTTTGGTATTAGTGAACACCTTAATGGTATTAAAGAAGTTAAGGCTTATGGCTTAGAAAATTTCCATTTGAAACAACTAAATAATTTACGCAATAAAGTAGAAAATAATTATTTGAAATTTAATCAAACACAGACCAAGCTTGATATGATTTACAAAATTGTTGCTGCATTATTTATTAGTGTTGTTTTTTATGTGGCAATTGAGTTTCTTCATCTTGGGATTGAAAGCCTTTTATTAATAATTATCATTTTTGCTCGAATCTGGCCACGCATTTCCAGTCTACAAAACTCGCTTCATTCTATTGCTGTTGCATTACCTGCTTTTAATACTATTCAAACATTAGAACAAGAAGCACTAAATGAGCAGCAAATTACCCAACAAGTAACTCAACGAATTAAACATTTAGAAACTGTTACCGTTAAGAATTTAAGCTTTCGTTTCGCGAGCCAATCACAAGCAACATTACATGACATATCGTTTGACATTAAACATGGAGAATTTATCGCGTGTGTCGGGCACTCTGGAAGCGGAAAGAGTACCTTATCGGATCTATTACTAGGTCTACTCTCACCAACAGAAGGTTATATTATGGTAAATCAAATACCATTAACAGCAATCAAAGAGAGCTGGCAACAATTAGTTAGTTATGTCCCTCAGGATATTTTTTTATTTAATGCCAGCATTCGCGAAAACCTTTGCTGGTCAGCACCACTAGCAAGCGAAGATGAAATTTGGGAAATGCTCAAAATAGTACAGCTTTACCAATTAATCAAACAACTACCAAATCAACTAGATAGCTTGGTTGGTGATCGTGGAATAAATCTCTCAGGCGGCGAGCGTCAGCGTCTGGTCTTAGCTCGCGCTTTATTACGCAAACCACAGTTATTAATACTAGATGAAGCAACCAGTGCTCTAGATGAACAAAACGAGCGATTAATCCAACACGCATTAGAACAGCTTAAAGGTAAGCTCACAGTATTTGTTATTGCCCATCGCCTAAGCACGATCGCCCAGGCTGATAAGATCATTACATTAAAAGCAGGTAGTACCGAAATAACTTCGTGTAAATAAACTAGTTTAATTGCATAGTGTAGTTCTGAGAAAAACCACAATTATAATTTGTCGTGCAATTACGAGACCAATTAGAGCTAAGATTATAATACCCTAAACGTTCTCCAAACCATTGTGGATTAGTCAAACAAGTACTAGAAATTATTTGCCCAAGAGAATCTGTTATTATAAATTTCATGCTATGAGTATTATTATAAGCATAAACACAACCATTCATTCCATTATAGCTGTAAGCAGTACATAACGATAAATTAGATGCGCTATTCGTAATATAGCTTCCAGGTTGCAAACTGGCACTACCACTAATATTTTCTCCCGACATTAAATTTGTACAAGAACTATCTGAGTAATAATTGACCAAAATACTATTAATTGCCAACACATGAGTTAATGTCATGCTTAGTTGAAGCTGAGTCAAATTTTCATCTTGTAATTGTGGATATTTTAATGGCTGATAGGTAAGCAGATTGACATAATTCTCCAATAAATTTGTCGGGCTTGGCGAAGGGGATGGCGTAGGTTGAGGAGAAGGCTCTATAGTTGGTTCAGGAATCACAGCCGATGTACCAGTCCCACCATTGCATGAATCCAAAAGCACAACCATGCTACCACAAGCAAGTAATACTAATAAAATTTTAATTTTTTGCATATATAATTATAGTTCATAAAAAAAACAATAGTCATCTTGTAACATGTTATTGAGTATAGATAAATTTTGCTTTAGCCTAAATAAAGTTGACTATTTTGCATAGCTATCATTTAATTCGGTAATTTCAACGCTAATCCCCAACTCCAATTGTGTAGCACTTTTGTTAAATTCGCTATAAAGCAATGATTGTAAATTAGCAGAAGTTTCATGAAGTAATTCTGCACTACGCCCTTTTAATAATTTTACTGTCAGATGAACAAAAGCATTACGCTCCTGATTATCACCTAAAATAAACACATCATGTAAAATAAGCCTGCTTTTACAGCTAGTTAGCTGCGTTGGTAGTTTTTCAACTAATAAATTTTGACACTTTTGCAAGGTCTGCTTAATTTTATCATTTGTCTCGACAATATTAGATGATGCTTCTAAAATAAGGTGTGGCATAATAAATCTTTCTTAGTAGTAATTCACTTGGAAGCAATATTATACTGCAATCGCTATAAGATGATTTATATAATTAAGAGGGATATGATAATTTGAATAGAATTGTTATGCTTTAGCGTAAAAATAAGCTTTATGACTTTTCTTTACATTTGTATATACATGTAAAAAGCCCAGAGATAATCTGGGCTTAGTATTTGGAGCCTGGCAATGTCCTACTTTCGCATGGGCGAACCACACTATCATCGGCGATGACTCGTTTCACTGTCCTGTTCGAGATGGGAAGGAGTGGGACCAAGTCTCTATTGTCACCAAGCAATTCTTGTTGCTTCTTCTGTCTGATTTCGATTCTTCAACCTTAATCTTCCAGTTTCTGCATATTGGTTTAACAGATGGATTTTGTTAGATATTATTTCATATTGTTTTCTTCGACTT
>SSGY01000153.1 GCA_008017145.1 Neisseriales bacterium | reverse complement strand
GTGGGGGGACATATCATCGCTAATGTGGCCTACGACTATCGCCAAACAAAAATTTTTAGGGTTGATAGGGGGGGCGAATCCCTTGGTTTGTTCTAGCGAACGTCATCACGCCTCGACTGGTTGCGTTTTTTGCAACTGTTCATAGCTAAATCTCGCCACTGCGTAAGGGGGTTTATCTGCTTGAGACGATGATTAAAACTGAGTAGGACAGTTTCAAGAAACGAAACACGACTAAAAACATAATTTTTAGGTGTTTTTAGGTTAAAAATGAAAATACAAGCAACCACCAACACAAAATATCAATGCTATGGCCTCTATTTTGCGTTTTAAGCGCGTTTAATTGTTTTTTTGTGCAAAGGTACTGCTTTTTTGAGAATCGCGCGTTATGCGCGATTTTTGAGGCCTTTTCTGTTTAAGTGGATATGCTTAATTTTCTAGACATGTTCGATGAAGTTTTTTATTGACCTTGTGGTACAAAATATTGTACTATGTTTAGTGAGAATATATAAATCTCATTTAGTGGCGATAGCCCGTATATAAAATTAACCAACTGTAAAGTTTTGGTTGTAATTAGCCCAAAAAATGGGCTTTCCGACTCGATTGGAAAATACAGAAATGAACGTACTTACTTTTAGCGAAGCCCGAGCCAGCTTAAAGCAAGCAATGGATAAGGTATGCGACGATCATCAACCTACGGTCATAACTCGGCAACGAGGAGAACACGTTGTTATGATGTCATTAGCAGATTTTGATAGCTGGCAAGAAACAATTTATTTGCTCAGCTCGCCTAAAAATGCTCAGCATTTAATGGAATCTATTGCCCAATTAAAAGCTGGTCGGATCCGAACTTTGGAGCTGACTGACAATGAAACAAAAAGACCGCAACAAACAAGCAGCTAAGGAACTAGCTGTTTCTTTTACTGATAATGCATGGGATGACTACCAGTATTGGTTACAAACAGACCAAAAAATATTTAATAGAATTAATGAATTAATTAACGAGTGTAAAAATAATCCATTTAAAGGTACTGGTAAACCAGAACCACTAAAAGATAATTTAACTGGTTATTGGTCGCGTAGAATAAATCAAGTAGACCGTTTAGTTTATCTTCCAGAAGATAATGCAATTTATATCGTGGCTTGCCGATTCCATTATTAGCGAAATCGGCCATCAAAGCCCTTCAAATGAAGGGCTTTATTTTTTAACACATAATCCTATTTGTTGAGTTGGACTCAAAGACTCTGCGTCCGTTGTTGGATGCAAAGCAAGTTTCTGATTGGGCACTCCTACATTAAAATAGCCATGATCAAAACTATGAATAAAGCGTAAATTTGCTTTGTTAAGCTTAAAGTGTCCACCTAAGCCTATATCACAATACAACAAGCCATTAGGCGAAAAATCATCACAATCAATATCTGACAAGGTGGCTTTGTCACCCAGTTGCAGCTCATATTTATTATTTTTACGAGTTGGCGTTGCAAAAATTTTGTAAATCACAGGCTTGAATTTTGTGATGTTAGGTATCCAACCTTGAGCCGCATCATAGACAAATCCTACTCTCGCTGTACTTTGGCACTCATACGCCAAGATTTTTTCATACGCGACGGCTTGGAAGCTCACAGTTGCCAACAAAGAAACAATTAACTTCTTCATGGTTAATCCTTGTTCTTCTGAGGTGGTATTGGATATGAACCCTCGTTGCCATTGTTAGCGGAGGCATTGCCAACTCTAGCGGTTCCACTGTTGACATCCTGTTCAACAAAGTCTTGTTGACCTGTTCTCTTTTGCTCAAGAGTGCTTTGTTGTTCGCTATG
Organism: Neisseriales bacterium; assembly: GCA_008017145.1. The sequence continues at coordinate 3,240 of SSGY01000153.1, read as the reverse complement.
TGTGGTTGCCGTTTGACCTGCTAAACGCTCCGCTTGATTCGCTAAACTATTGGTTTGATTGCTTGGATTGGCGATAGACGATGCACCTAACGTGTCCACTGCTTGTTGGCCTGCTTGCTTGATGTTAGCTTGCTCTTGAGCAAGGTTGATCTGTTGTTCGATACGTTGGTTGACAAAATCCTCTATGCCTTGTTTGGTTGTGGCTTTGGCATTGGTATCAATATTCCTGCCATAATCAATCACACCTTGTTTCCAATTTTCTGAATCTGCCTTTTGGAGATGATCTATTAATGCTGGAGTTTCATTGATACTGACATTAAAGCCGTTTGACTCAGCCTCACTACGCACAGAGCGAGCCGCGTTCAACTGTTGCAATGCTTGACTGTGTGCTTTTTCTGCACGAGTAGCACGTTCAAATGACTGACTATGTTGATTTTCAGTGCTATGTGTACTGGTATTGTTTTGGCTAGTTTGACTACTTGTTGCAATAGTATTGATTTTTGCCAATCCTTCACGCGCCTGATCCGATTGCAAGAACTCCTGCATTTTCGCTGCCGATTGAGTATTCGTATTAGCGTTTCCTTCGCTATTTTTAGAACTATCCTGATGACTGCCTCCAACATTGACTCCTGTACCGCCAACACCGAATCCCAACGAAGCACCAGCCGTATAATTTTTGACGACATCATTGGTAAATGATGTTTTTTCCTCATTACTCCAATTCTTAGACTCGGCAAATTTTTCAGCACTTCCCTTGACTATCTCAGTCATTTGATTGAGTGTGTTTTGATGTGTTTCTTGAGTGCTTGTGCCAGTGCTAGTTGTGGATGCACCTGCACGAACATCCGCAAAGGCATCACGGAAGGCATTGCCACGAGCTTCAGCTAAGCTAGCCGAAGTTTGAGATACATGAGATGTTGCTTGCTCAACCGCTTGGCTAGTCGCTTGTTCAAAGGCTTTTTGAGAGCTGACAGACACGCCCAATGACGAAACATTTTGATTGTAAACAGAGCCATATTGAGAGGTCGTCGTCGTGAAACCGCCATCTTGATTTTGATAGTAACCAGCCGTTTGAGTGGGTGCGCTCATGTGTTGAAAGGCAGATTGATTTTGAAAGTTGGTGTTTCCAATATTGAAATTACCAGCGGAGGCTTCCATGCTAGCACTAGCAGCAGGAGCCGCATAACCATCAAGAACACGCCCAAGCATTCCAGCCATCATAGCCCCACCCTGAGACACCATGACATAGGTCATCATAGGGATCATTCCCAACATATACCCAGCAATCGCTTCATACTTCTCCATGACTTGTTTGATACCCATTTGACTATACATGTCATATCTTGCTGGCACTAAATTCCCACTAAAATCGTAGTAAGCAACGACTTTTTGAACGGCAAAACTACCAAAATAGGTCATGGAATAGTGAATTAATGCAAATGCGACAGGCCACAACCCAATCCAAATGAGCATTCTTGCGTAGTAACCAAAAGCTCTCCAACCATTGGGAAATAAGATTGCTAATCCCACAAAAGGAAACACGGCATACATCAAGCCTTCCATTGAATTTTTCAAAATGGGCAGCATCTCGGCGGCTATTTTACCAATCACTCCAAAAGTCGTTTCTCTTTCTCTTTCAGCTCTAGCAAGTGCATATCCTTGTATCGCTGCATTGGCATCCGCACTTCCAGCTAACGCTTGCAAGCCGCTATCCATAGAGTTCATCATTGCACTTTGAAGTAGTAATTGAGATGACGTTTTGGAGACACTAGACAAATATGTAAAACTAACAGGCATAGCAGTCCATCCTGCTTTCACGGTAGAACTTACTGGAGCCATCGTGATATTTGCTCTAGGCCCACTATTTTTTTCAAAGTCTTTTTGATTTTTAATCAAATTTTGTTCAATGTTGGTTATACCTGTTCTGCAATCAACAAAGGTTTTTGAGCCGCCTGACTCTTGATAAAATCCTCTCGTCATAGCAGTGTTCGCTTTGAAAAAAGAAATAAGATCTTCTTGTGCTGATAAATCGTTAAAGTTGTAAAAACCTAAACCGATGTCATAAAAAACACAATTTTTCCAAAATTCTTGAAGATCATTGTTCAAAGCAGCGTCGTTTGGTTGATAGTGCAGCATCTTTTTGACAAGGTTTTGTCCAAATAATGGACCGTTAGAGCTATATTTCATCTCGTTTGGTAATGAAAAGACCGTCTCAAAAGTCTTAACCGACCAAGCACTCAATGTAGAAACACTACTTGCTACAACAGCCATCCCTATAGGTACATTATCAACACGTCTGACTGTTGGAATACCTGTATTACTTGCATATGCGACATCAATTTCCGTTTGGTCAATGATATTGACTGACACTTTTGGTAATAGCAGCACCATGTACAAAAATATAGCCTGTATCATCCATAACAAATTGACCATTCTGCCTTGTAATACGGCACTAATCATGATTCCAATACTGGCGGCTGTCATACAAGTCGCCATTGCAGTCATGTAACTGCCATGACCGAAAATTGATGCTACACCATTGAAAACATCATACAAAAAAGCACCATTGGCATGAGTGAAGACATCAAAGTCGAAGGCCATGATTAATTCCTTAATAGTTTTCCTAAAATTTTGACAGCTATTTCAAAAAGAAAATCAATGATTTTGTCGAATACTAGACGAGGTTTAGGATTTAAAAAAATGATATAGTAACTGGTAATTAATGGTGAGAAGAAAAAACCAAAAACAAACGGAGAATCTTTGAACTTCAAAAAATCAGAATTATTATTATTAACGCTTAAATCTGTGAAAAGTGAAAAGAAACAATGGCTAATATAAAGTATTGTTGTAAATAGAAATGTTCCAAAAAAAAGAAACATTAAAAATCGGATAGGTCTTTTAAGATAATCATTAAAAAAATCCATTAAATTATTTCCCATAATCATATTCATCCATATTAAAACATGATTATATTATAATCTATATTTCAAATAAAAAACATATTTAAATTAATAATTTCACAGATTTAATCATCGTCTCAGGTAGATCAACCACCTTACCCAGTGGCGCGATTAACCTAAGACCCGTTGCCAAAAACGCAACCAGTCGAGGCGCGACAATCTCAAACCTGAGACGGTCAAAAACGCCACCTCTAATCAACCGCATTAAAAAGATAAAGCCCCTCAAATGAGGGGCTTTATAGCTGACCAGTGCGAAGCTGATCAGAGGGTTTGGCCAGTG
>SSGY01000067.1 GCA_008017145.1 Neisseriales bacterium | reverse complement strand
TCGTATAAAGTATGTTGGTTCGTTAGATGATGTTATTTTATCTGTAATTTATACAAGAAGAGGAAAGAAATATAGAATAATTTCAGCTAGGTGTGCAAGTAAAATAGAACGGAGGTTATATCATGAAAACAAAAAATAGAGAAGAGCAATTAACGTATTTAAGAAATTTAAAAGATGAAGATATTGACTATAGTGATGATTATGAAATAACAGATGATGAAATAAGTTTAATCAGACCAAACCCATTGTTTTATAAACCAGTAAAGAAAAAGGTTAGTTTTACATTGGATATGGATATTATTTCATGGTTACATAGACATAAGAATGTTAGTGGTTTTTTAAATGAATTACTAAAAAAAGAAATTTTAAAACATGCTTAATTTTTAGAAAGGTTGAATATGAAGAAAAATTTATTGATAACATTAATAGGAGCTGCAACTTTGTTGTCTGCCTGTGGTAAGGAAAGTGAGTTTAAGTCAGCAATTAATAAAAGTATTGAAACCGACTATAATTGTTTAAACCTAAGTTCTTCTGGTTTTGTGCCTTGGATGGATAACAAAGAGCTTGAACAATACAAAAAAGAAAATTCATTTGTTCTTGTTGATGTTGAGAAAAATGGAAAGATAGATCAATCAAGCAGTTATGATACTGATAATTCTAATAAAGCTAATGCATTAGTTAAAGCAGGACTGCTAACTAAAACCACTAAAACTGAGCAGGCTATTGGTTCTTGGGATAGAAAACCCATTAAAGGTACAATGTTTATTATAAACTTTTATAACTTAACTGATTCAGGAAAACAAACAGTTAAAGAAAAGCACTTTAGTGGATTATTTGGTTCTGGAGATCAAAAATATACATTCTGTTATACTCATCCTCAAGTCGATAGTATCTTAAACTTTACGGAACAAGAGTTAGGAGGACAACACATTGTTCAAGTTAAATATAGCTATAAGTATGTAGATATAGCAGATTGGGTTAATAAAACTGAAATTAAAGCAGCTTTTCCTGAGATTGATAAATCATTAAATAAACCAGATAAAACCACAACAACAGGATTGATTAAAACTAATAACGGTTGGCAAACTAATTTGTAATAATGAAACCGCTGAAGAAAAAGTAAACGAATGGCGCAAGGTCTTAGTCACTAAGAAGAGCGCCAAAAGGTAGAAGAGTAAGCTAAAATATTCCAAAGAATTTTTTGCGTTTTGGAATTTCAATAATCAACTCTTCAATTTTCTTTTCTTTTTCTTCAAGTAATTTTTTTAATTCCGCTATGGCTTTATCTTTATTAAACTCTTCTATCGATGGATGTGGTATTAGAGTTTCATTTTCTATAGCAATACGTTCCGCCATAATGTTGTATGCTTCATCAATTAATTCTTCTTTTTGAGTTTCTAAAAATTCAACAGGTAGTTGTGTTTCTTGTTCTTGTACATGTTCCGCCAACTCTTTATCCATTTTGATACCTTGTGCTATTTCACAATATCCACCACGGCAACCACATGTTACTGGATCATGCTCTAATTTGGAGATCTTTTTAGCCTTATGGCGATCTCTGTATTCTTTTTCTTTAGCTCTTTTTGCTACTAGCGTAGGCTCTAAATTTGGTAATTCTGGCTGTTCTTGGTTAATTCGTCGTGGTTTTACCGTTACGTTTACCATTTCTTTAGTTGCTGGATTGTAGCCGTTGCTAGTAAAAGTTGGAATAAACTCAAAGCGGATCGCAACTACTTTGCGGCCTTCTTTGATTTCTTCAAATCGTAGATTTAATTCATACTGTGAGTTAATTTCTTCAACTGCGTGCCCAAACGTTTTACGTTTTAAGTCAGCATATAAAGGAAATTTTTTACCAACAGCAAAGATTTCACGTAGTTGGGTTACTGATTTTATAAGCCATCCAGTATCTTTAAACTCTTGGATTAATTCATATAGTCGAGTACTGTAAAGGCTACCAAAGTTGGCAATTTCTTTGAGGTTGTATAGTACAAATTTTTCTTTAACCTGTGACAAGTAAGGCATTATTTCCTCAGTGAACCGTACTTTTATAGCGCCTTCTTTATATTGATATTCAACTTGAGCGCAAACATTTATTTCTTGAGTAACAAATAGCTCGGGTTTCTCTAACGTTATGCTGGTTTTAATAAGTTTTTTACCTGCGTTTTTCAATACCCTGTAGCAACTATCTAAATCAACCCCAAATTGCTGATTAAATTCTTTAGCGGTTAGTGTGTGTTCACGCTCAAGATCTTTAATTTGACTATATGTGCCATTCACATCAATTTTACCAATTTTGCTTATAAGTTGTAAAAACACCTGATAATCGTTTAAATTGTAAGTGCCAAAATTAGCATTATTTAGCTTCTTGTTCTTGTAAACTTTTGGAGTTTTACTTTTGTGTATTTTTTGCATAAATTCTCAATAAAATCAGTCAGCCAATTTGTCATAGTTAAATTAATATGATATTATATCAAAAGTCATATAAGAGATCAACAGCCAACACCGCCAAAAAGTCATATTAATGGTGGATAAATAGCAAAATTGAACCGCCAAAAAGTCATAGAAACACCGCCAAAAAGTCATATTTAAGGGCAAAAACACCGCCAAAAAGTCATAGTGTATATATTAACAAATATATTTAACAAATATAGTTACTAAAAGAGTAACTCCTGTGGATAACATTTTTTTGCAAAAACGACGGTACAAATGGGGCGCTGCCCCTCACTCCGTGAGCCTCCCACTAGGACAAAAAATAACCTACGGTATTAAAATGTAAGGGGTAGCGAGCTACGCCCTTACCAACCCCAAAACAGGTGATTTGCTTTCGAGGCTTTAGCCAAGAAATGAAAGCATCCACCAACCGTAGGGCGGTAGTTTTTAGAACGCGGTAATCAGTCGGCTTTGTTTAGACTGACCCGCAAATAAAGATTTTGACTTACCTAGGTTTTGGGTCTAAGACGCGAGCCAGTAGCGGTTGGAGTAAAACTGAACCACGAAATTAAAGCTAACTAAACCTAATTTAGCGCTCAAAACCACCTCGACCCTTACTTAAGGTTTTTTGATATTCTTGTTTTTGGGATTGCTCTTGCTGTAGCTTTTTCTCTTGTTCCTGTTTTTGCCGGTCAATTATCTGGTCATAGCTACGTTTTGATAGAATTTCGCTCAAAAGTTGTGCTTTGCGATCTTCTGCAAGCGATTTTTGCTCTTGTTTATTGCTAATTTCTGGTTTGGTTTTTTCTTCTGCTCTTTTCTGTAGATACATTTTTGCACGCTCTGTGGCACTTAGTTCGATTTCTAAGGTTGGTTTTAACGCCTCTGGGGCGTTTTTAATGGTTGGTTGGGGTGATTCTATGGTTTTAATGGTGTAAATTGATTCTAGTGCTGTTTTTAGCTCGTTAAACCGCATTGCCGAGCGGTTATAATCCCCGATTTCGGTTTTTATGCCCTTTCTTTCCAAAAAAGTAGCCGATTTCCCCAGGTGTTTAGTTGGGATTTTGTCTATTCCCTGGTCTTTGTAGCTAAGGTGTGAGACCTCTTTTTGTACGTTAGCACGCTCAAGACTTTGGTTTAGTCGGTTTGCTATCCGTTCACGGCATTCGATTATTTGGTCTTGACTCGTTGAAATACCAAGCTTGGCGCATTGTTTGCGGTCTCGCTCAATGTCTGATTTATCGGTTAAATTTAAATCTTGGTCTATTTTTCTGGTTGTGGTTAAAATATGGACGTGGTAATTTCGTTGGTCGCCATGCTTATTTGGTTCGTGTACTGCTATTTGTGTAGCAACCTGATAACGCTCTGCTAAGTCCTTAGCTAAGTTTTGCGCTAACTCTTTGCGTTGTTCCTTGTCCAGTTCGCTAGGTAAACCTATAACCCACTCACGCCCTACTCTTGCATCTTTGCGATTTTCTGCTAGTTCTGCTTTATTCCATAGCTCAGATGATGAGATGGTTTTTTCAATACCAGTTGGTAAAATAATCTCTGTATGTTCAACACCTTGTTTTTTTGTATAGTTATGTATCTCACCTGTAATTTCATTGGTGATTTCTTCGCCACCAATATATGCGCCTTTTGCACAAGATGAACCGCCAGATCCACGAGATACTGAGGACGTAGTAGCATGATACATAAATTAAGCCTTAGAATTTTATAATATATAGATTTAATTTGGTCTTAGCGTCGCAGACCGCGCGGGTTGACAACGTCAACCCATAAGTGCGCTATTATAACATTCCGCAAGCTACACGATTATAATAGTCACTGTGCATTAATTAAAATAATGAGCCATGATATAATTGAGCATTAATAATTTTATTGGGGATATATTATGGACGATAAGAAACAAAAATTACAGCAACAAATGGAGCTGTTAAAAAAGAAAATGCGTGCACTTGAATACGCAGAAAATGAAAAACTGCGCAAACAAAGAAATGAAAAAATATTTAACACTGGTGCAATATTTGATATGGTTAATCCAAATCTGTTGCTTTCAAAAAATACTAAAACTAATCCATATGGCGAGCAGGAAAATAAAACCTATCGCCAATTAGTTGGTCTAATAGTTAGTTACAATAAAATTGTAGCTGAAAATAATCAAGAAAAATTACATCAGTTAGAAAATTTTGGAAGTACGTTTTTGAATGAAAGGGAACAAAATGGCTGATTTACAAGAATTGCAACAACAGCTAAATAATATTGAAGAGTTATTGGGATTATTGGTTCATGTATCAGATGAGAAAGTCCCACAGTTAAAAAAAGATATTAAACAAATAATCGGTAAAATTCAAACGGGGATAGATGTTCAGCGCCTTAAAGAAAAAGTGCAAACGACTATTGATAATGCAATAGAATCTGGTAACTATACTAAAATTCTAAATACTGCCAGAGAAATAAAAGAAGCAGTTAATGACGCTAATCGAGCATTTAGCGACTATGAAAAAGAAGTTAAATCAATTTCTACATGGCATACAGGTATTATTGTTGGAGCTGTTATGTTTGTTTTGGGTGCTGGTTTAATGTGGGGATGGCAATATTCTAGAATTGATAAATATCAATACGCAATTAGCCAAACAAATGCAATGAGTACGTATGTTAATTCAGATTGTAAAATAAAGCAGAACTATGCTAAATTTGTTGGGCAGACCATTAATTGTGATCAAAATTGGTCTTCTCCTACAACTATTTTGGAGCAGAAAAAATAATACCAAATTGACACATGATTATTATCGGAGTATAATTTGGTATGATAAAAAAGGGGGCTTATGTTTGAATGGGATAAAATCAAAAATCAAAAAAATTTTGAAAAACATGGAATTACGTTTGAGGTTGCAGTTGAGGTTTTCACAGATAAAGATGGTTATGAAGTGCCTCGAATTGTTGACAATGAGATTCGTATAAAGTATGTTGGTTCGTTAGATGATGTTATTTTATCTGTAATTTATACAAGAAGAGGAAAGAAATATAGAATAATTTCAGCTAGGTGTGCAAGTAAAATAGAACGGAGGTTATATCATGAAAACAAAAAATAGAGAAGAGCAATTAACGTATTTAAGAAATTTAAAAGATGAAGATATTGACTATAGTGATGATTATGAAATAACAGATGATGAAATAAGTTTAATCAGACCAAACCCATTGTTTTATA
>SSGY01000189.1 GCA_008017145.1 Neisseriales bacterium | reverse complement strand
GTGCTAGTACTGCTACTGGTAGTTATGTTAATGATGGTCAAGATTTTGGTTATAATATTTCTCCGGAAGTCCAATATGACATTAACAAAACTGTTATGTTAGCATTGGCATATAGCTACTCTAATGCTTTCAATAGTAGCAATTCAGCAGGTGGTGGTAATGGTACTAACGCTCTTACTGCTAAAGTTGGTTACTTATTCTAAGAGTTATTCTCAGAATAATACGAAAAAGGACAATCTAGTGATTGTCCTTTTTTATTTGCGAATATACTTATATTGTTAGCTTAAAGAAATTTTTTATTCAATAGAACCCCTTCTTATGCTGGTAATTTTTGCATCCTAGAATCACATTTTTATTATGCAATTTAAAATCAATTCAATAAATGAAATATATTCAACTTGCCCGTGATAACTAAGTCCAATCTGACAATTACGATTAAAAGTTACTCCAATTTCGCAGTCATTAATCTGAGTAGCCAAATTTGATAAACTGCTTTGATTTAGTTCTGGAATGGTAAATCCCTTATCCCCAGCAAATCCACAACATTTTATTCCTTCGGGAAAGACCAATTCATCAGCACATTTTTTTAATACATTCAGAACCGCTTCATTTACTAAACCGTGCTTGGCTGAACTACAATCAATATGGACGGCAATTTTACGATATTTCTTATTTAGTTCTACTCCTGTTAATTTATCGGCAATAAAGCTGCTGATTTCCCAAACTTTGATTCCACTATCTTGTGCAAAACCACTGCAGGAACTATTATCCATAATGTAAATTTCATTTGGGGTTAACAATTGTTTCAACCCATTGGTAGTTTGCTGCTGCATCGTTGAGTTACATTGTGAGTGATACATTTGTCCACAACAAGTATCTTTGGTTTGAGTTAAATATTTGACAGTAAAACCTAATTTCTCTAATATTTCTTGGCTGGGATAGCTGTCTGAGTTTTGATTAGCGGCAAAAACTCGATTTGGACAAGCGGGAATTAAAGTTACAACTTTCTCTGTAATTTTTGAACTTGCTTCAAATTTGGCGTATCGTGCTTGTGGCATAGTTTCTAGATAGACTGGAACTTGTGGAAAATGTTGGTGAATTTTAGCCGTTAATTGGTGTAAATTAGCTTTACCAATAATACTTGCTGCTAAATTACCTGCTTTAACTTTGTTGCGATTACTATTAATCAGTTTACTATGGTCGAGAACAGTATTAGAAATTGGTTTTAAGCTCTGAATATATGCTCCAGTATTTATATCAACCGGACAAGAAACTTGGCACATCCCAGTAGTTGCACAACTATCAATCGCATAATACTGATAGGTTTCTTGCCAGCTAGCACGTTTTTCTGGCGATAGCTGTGCCATTCCTCGAGCAACTGCATTACGTTGGCGTGGCGTAAGGCTGAGCTTGCGCGATGGGCAGACTGACTCACAGAAGCCACATTCCATACATTTATCAATTAAAGGATCAACCGTTGGTGATTCTTTTAATGAATGCATATGCAGGGTGTTGTCACGAGTAAGTTTGACATCAGGGTTCAAAATATTTTGTGGATCAAATAATCCTTTGATTTGCCACATTATATCCCAACATTGTTGTCCCCATTCAACTAAGGCAAACGGGGCAATATTTCGTCCGCTGCCGTGTTCGGCTTTTAGTGAACCTTGGTATTTATTGGCAACTAAATCGGTGAATGCATGCATAAATTTATCGTAGCGTTGTAATTCTTCTGGATTGGTAAAGTTAGGCGTAATTACAAAATGAATATTTCCTGCCAATACGTGTCCGAAAATTGCGGCATTTTGATAAGAAAACTCTTCAAACATCAAACGTAAATCACTAATCAATGCTGGCAAATGTTCAATCTGTACTGCCACATCTTCAATAATTACTGTTGAGCCAAGTGGTCGTTGTCCGGCAATAGTTGGTAACACTCCTTTACGTGCTTTCCACAAAATGCTAGCAGTCTTGGTATCCTGCACGAAACCACTCTGCTGAATAATTGGAGTTTGGTTAATAACCACATTAACTTGAGCTAACTTGGTATCTAGTAATTCTTTACTCGGAGCGGTCAATTCAACCATGATAGCGGCACTGTCACCATTAACCTGAATTAAATAAGGCTGTAATTCTTGAATATGGGAAACAGACTGTAGTGATAGCGAATCTAATAGCTCGATTGAAGATATATCATAACCAGATATCTGCACTGTGAGATTGATTAAATCAGTCAATTTACCATAAATTAGATTTAAGGCACGATGTTCTTCAATCGGGATAGTTTGCAGCGTTACTTCGCTAATAAAAGCTAGTGTTCCTTCTGAGCCAATCAATAAACGTTCGATAATTTTAATTGGGTCGTCATAATCAATGAAAGCATTCAAACTATAACCACTGGTATTTTTGATGGCAAATTTTTTGCGGATAAATTGGCTTAGCGCTGCATCGGCGCGAATTTGATCACGAATTTGGCTAATTTTGGTAATTAATTCGGCGTGAGTTTGCTTGAACTGAGTAACTTCATCTGGATTAGAACTATCAAACAAACTACCATCACTAAAAACTGCACGTAAATTCTCTAGTGTTGCATAACTATTTTTAGTCGTGCCGCAACACATTCCACTGGAGTTATTGGCAATAATCCCACCAATTTTGGCAGCTTCGATTGAACCAGGATCAGGACCAATCTGGCGCTTAAACTTTGCTAACCAGCGATTAGCTTGTGCTCCAATGATTCCTGCTTCCAGTTTTATACTGCTACCATCGGGGCTAATTTGATATTTTTGCCAACTGGATGAAGATAGGACGACTAATACCTGATCGGTAACCGCTTGTCCAGAAAGACTAGTTCCTGCGGCACGAAAGGTTAGCTGAATTTTGTTTTGGCTGGCAATTTGAACAATTTGGATAACTTCTGCTTCGGTTTCAACCAATAACACTAGCCACGGGAGCATTCGGTATAAGCTCGCATCAGTGGCATAAGCATAACGTAATAATTCGTCATGAATAATACGGCTACTGGGGAGAATATTATTGAAAAGTTTAAGTTTTGTGGGCATGAATTGATCCTGCATATTAGAAAGTGTAGTGAACGCTTAATAATTCCAGCCAGTTATTTTTATCTAAACTAAGTGTATGTGTTGGGTTGTGGTTAAGTGTTGCATCACCAATTCCTACAACATTAAGTCCGGCAGCTTTGGCTGCAGTAATTCCAGTGGCACTATCTTCAAACACCAAACAATTCTCTGGCGCTTGCCTATGGTAAGTAAGTGCACTAAGGTAGATCTCAGGATGAGGCTTGCCTCGTTCTACTTGGTCACGGCTAAAAATCTGGCTGTAGTGGTCTAAAATTCCTAATTGTGCTAGGCTATGGGCAATGACTTCCTTAGTTGAGTTAGAAACTACTGATTGCATGATCCCTTGTGCGGAGAAGTGCTTAACTAACTCAATTGATTGCTTGATTTGTTGAGAACTATCAACACGATCAAGAAAAAAATCAATTGCAAGCCGTTGCCAGCGCTCAAATGCTTCCTGACTATTGGTGAGTTTGGCGTTACCAAATAACAAATCAAAGACAGCACGATTTTCCATTCCCGTCATGTCTCTGTTAAGTGGTGTAGCTTTGAGCTGAAGTTCTTGCTCCAAAATTTGAGTGGCATAATCTCCTGATTGCATATGCAGATGTTCGCTATCAATAAGAGTACCATCTAAATCCCAGAAGACAGTTGAAATTGTTTGCATTGCTTGTCCTTTTTATTGAAAAGTATAAGCATGATTTTAACATGTTAAAATTAGGGCTATGAATGCAAATACAATTCTTCAGCAAAAGCGTAAAATAATTCATATCGACATGGATTGTTTTTATGCAGCAGTAGAAATACGTGATAATCCAGAATTAGCACATCGTGCAGTTGCTGTTGGTGGTAGCGAACAACGTCGTGGTGTTTTGTGTACTTGTAATTATCTGGCACGCAAGTATGGAGTGCGCTCCGCAATGGCAACAGCTACAGCATTGCGCTTGTGTCCGGAGCTGGTGGTATTACCTGTAAACATGGCTAAATACAAATCCGTTTCGCGACAAATTCAAGCTATTTTTTGTGAATATACCGATTTGGTTGAGCCTTTATCTTTGGATGAAGCTTTCTTGGATGTCACTAATTCAGCACATCATCATGGCAGTGCTACATTGATTGCGGAAGAGATTCGCCAACGAATTTGGGACGAACACCAGCTAACAGCTTCTGCAGGTGTTTCGGTAAATAAATTTTTAGCCAAGGTTGCCAGTGCGTGGAATAAGCCCAATGCCCTGTGTGTCATTCGCCCTGAGCAAATTGAGCAATTTGTTGCTACTTTGCCAGTTAATAAACTTTTTGGCGTGGGAAAAGTAACGGCAGATAAATTAAAGCAGTTACAGATTACAACTTGTACGGATTTACAGCGATTCTCTTTATTGGAATTAAGTAAGCGTTTTGGCAAACTCGGGCAGGCTCTTTATTACCAAGCACGCGGTATAGATAATCGTGAAGTGAAACCTAATCGCCCACGTAAATCGTTAAGCGTCGAGACAACTTTTGTAGAAAATATAACGGATGTTGAGCTCGCCAAAATTGAGCTGAGTAAATTATATGATTCTTTTACCGTGCGCTTAGCAGATGTTAAACCCAGTGCTGTAGTTCGTTCGGCATTTATTAAAATTAAGTTTGCTGATTTTACACAGAGCACTTCGGAAATAAGTGTTTCTGGTTTTTCCTTGACTATTTTTCTTGATTTATTTATTAAAAACAATCAGTTAAATTCGCATAAACCTATTCGCTTATTGGGGCTGGGAGTTAATTTTAAGTACGAAGAAGAATTTACTCAGCTGCAGCAAGAATTATTTTTGTCATCCTAGTATTTCATATATTTATTAAAACTTAAGCTTCAATTAATTACTTCGATTTGAGGTTGTTTTTGTAAATAATTTACCACTCCAATTGACATGTCCTTTTGTAAAACATAAATTTTGCCTAGGCTTTTGCTGTAAAGGATTGCTTGGCGTGGCTCATTAAATCCTGAGATAACTTTAAGCAATTGATAATTTTTAGTGGAAAATATTTCTACTGTTCCATCAATTTTATTACCAGTTATTAGAGTATCACCATCTTTTGATAATGATGCACCATAGGGATCATTGCCGGTAGGAAGAGTTTTTAATAATTGGTTATTGGATATTTTTATCACTCTAAGCGAGTTAGTTGCAGAAGAAGCACCATAAAGCAGAGATTCATCCGGAGAAATCGCGATTGCACGAACTCCGAGAATCCCAGTTAGTGTTTTAACTATCTGCCAAATTCGCGTGTCAATCACTCGAACATCGTCACTTTTAAAATTAGTGACATAGACATAACGATTATCAGGACCAAATTTGATTCCTTGCCGAGGTTCCTGAAAACCATTTAAAACTCGTTCAATTTTCCAGTTAGCTAGATTGATAACAGTTACAGTATTTTGAGCTTCGTTATTTATTAGTAAATAGTCTTTATTCAGTGTAAAACCAAAGGCACCCTGACCGACATAAGCTTGATGGATTATTGAAAAATCAATAGTGGAAACTTGTTGAATTATGCCCAACGAACTGTCGCTGATATAGAAACTATTGCCATCAGCAGCAAATTGTAGGTGGCGCGGAGTTACATAGGTTAGTTTATGAATAAGTTTCTTGTTTGTTAGGTCATAAACTCGAACTTGAGATTCATCACTATTGCTTGCAATTGCCAAAGTTTCGTTTGAGTTTATTGTCAAAGCATTATTCTTAATTTGCTTATCAAATGGTTGTATTTGCTTGATTGAAACAGTTGAGTTAAGGGTTTCACCAGAAGGTGTTGTCGCACAGCTAGAAAGAAATGCGTTACCCAATAAAATAAACATAGCTAACTTATTCAAATTCTTTTTTGTCATTTTTTATTTTCTTTCAATACATATAAAATTGGCGCATCGTTTAAAAGCTGAACACAGAATGAGAGTCTGTGATGTTTATACTAATAATCAATCTAAGTGAGTAGTGTGCGTTTTATTGGCTGTACTTTACAAATAACATTTACAGCTTATTTCCAAATTCCATCTTTCCAATGCCTTCTGCACACCGAAACATATTTAGTGTCAATTTTTTTGAGGTTTTCATCATCAACCACTACTGACGCACCTTGCTTAACTGCTACGCCATCGCGTACCAACATATTAAAATTAGCTTTACGTCCGCAATGGCAAATTGTTTTGACTTCTTCCAAGGTATCTGCGATTGCAAGTAAAGTAGTCGCAGCAGGAAATGGTTCACCACGGTAATCGCTGCGTAAGCCATAGCAAATTACCGGGATATTGAGATAATCAACCACATCTGAGAGCTGAATAATTTGCTCGGAGCTAAAAAAGTGAATTTCATCAATGAGAACACAGGCAATTTTTTTTTGTTCGTTTTGTACTTTAATCAGCTCGAATAAATTATCGTTCACGGTGGTTGAGATTGCTTCTTTATCAAAGCCTATGCGTGATTTGACTTTATTGTCACCAGCACGACGGTCAATTGCAGAAGTGATTACTAAGGTATGTTGCCCACGGTCTTCATAATTATAGGCAACTTTTAACAAATCAAGAGTTTTACCAGCATCCATTGCCGAGTAACGAAAAAATAATTTAGCCATGGTTATTTGGTGCCAAAAATACGGTCGCCAGCATCACCTAGCCCAGGAACGATATAATCGTGATCATTTAACCCTTCATCAATTGAACCTGTGTAAATTTCAACATCTGGATGTGCTTGACGAATTTTATCAACTCCTTCAGGAGCAGAGAGAATACAGACAAATTTAATATTGCTCGCACCATGTTGTTTGAGTAAATCAATTGCTGCAATCGCCGAACCACCAGTTGCTAGCATCGGATCTAACAGGAAAACATCACGGTTTTCAATATCACAGGGTAATTTGCAATAATATTCTACTGGTAGATGAGTGTTTGGGTCGCGATACATTCCGATATGCCCGATTTTGGCATTTGGGACAAAATCAGCGATAGCATCCGCCATTGCCAAACCAGCACGCAGAATCGGAATCAATGCTAATTTACGCCCAGCCAACACGGGTGCCTTAGTTTTAACCAACGGTGTTTCAATTTCAACTAGTTCAGTTTTGATATTGCGCATTGCTTCATAACCAATTAGTTGAGATAATTCATGGGTCAGCTCGCGAAACTCTTTAGTCCCGGTATTTTTATCGCGCATTATGGTTAATTTGTGTTGAACTAAAGGGTGGGTAATAGTATGAACTTTTGTCACGATTATGCTCCTGTTGATTCGTCGATTAATGTAGTACAAGTAAGTTTTTGTTGATTGTCTGCATCCAAGTATGCACTGTCTAGGCAGTTATTTTGTAATGAAACCAAGCCATGATAGTTTTGCCCATCCTGATAATAGTCAATGATAGTGCCAACTTCTTGATTATCCATTAGCGGGCTGACTACGCCTTGTCCAATCTGTGGCTGGGTGTTGATGGTAAATTTTGCCATGCGCCGTTTAACTTTACCCAGATAATGGGTACGGGCAACAATTTCCTGACCAGTATAGCAGCCTTTTTTAAAATTAATTCCACCAATTAAATCATAATTGATCTGCTGGGGAATAATCTTTTCAATTGATTCGAGATAAATCATTGGCAGAGCATTATCAACTAGAAGTTTATGCCATACATTGCTATCTGTGGTGCTATCTTGTGAGCTCTCACTGATATTAAGGTATTTATCGACGCTTAATTGCAGATTGTAACCGCCATCAATCTGAGTATCACTTAGATAAATTGATTTAGTACTAATAGCTAGAGTAACTTTACTACGTAAAATATACATTTTAAGGCGCGGTAAAATTTTATCAATTACACTTTTGCTAGTGATTAAATAATAGCTATTTTCTTGATATTGAGTAATGATGAAAGTGGCGAGAGTGCGCCCTTTATTATTTAGGTGAGCGGAAAATTGCCAGGGCTTGCTGTCTAGTCCACGGATGTCGTTGGT
>SSGY01000093.1 GCA_008017145.1 Neisseriales bacterium | reverse complement strand
GTTTTAATCTCGGGTATCGCTGCAATCATTATTTTACTTTGGGCGCGAGGCAGGGTTTCAACTCTAGTAGTTCTTTATAGTATCAATGTATTTCTGACTTTTTCGCTCTCACTACTTGGTTTATGTGTTTATTGGCTACGTGTACGTAAAGAGAAACCTATTTGGTGGCGTAAATTTATTGTTGCAGTAGTCGGTTTCGTGGTTTGTGCATCGATTTTAGTTGTTACTACAGTTGAAAAATTTACCGAAGGTGGCTGGTTAACGGTTGTTATTACAGCTTGTACTATTGGTGTATGCTTTCTTATTCGTAAGCATTATCGTGAAGTTGGTGCACAGCTTAAAGATGCTGACCACCTTTTTGCTTCACATTTTAAATACACTGATTTGGATAGTGCAAACTTAATACCAGTTGAAAATAATGAGCTAAAAACAGCTGTCTTTTTTGTAACCAAACATTATGGAGCTGGTTTGCATACCTTATTATGGGTTCAGAGGATGTTCCCTGGTGTCTTCAAAAACTTTGTATTTATTACTTCTGGTGAAATTGATTCTGAAGCATTTGCTAATGAGGAGGTTTTCAAGAAAAAATATCGTCAGGATCTCAATCGAATTATTGAAGGTTACCGTTACTTCTGTACTATGCATGATTTACCTTCTTCTGGCTATTTCAGTTATGGAGTAAATGGCTTAGATGAGCTAATTAAATTATCTGAGCAAATTCAAATTGATTATCCTGACTGCGTATTTTTTGGCGGTAAACTAGTTTTCGTTGATGAAAGTTGGTGGACTCGATTGTTGCATAATAATACGGTAAATCTGATTCAGCGCCAACTTCATTTGCGTGGCATGCAAATGGTTATTTTACCAATGAAGATTTAAGTAAAGTAGCTGTTTAATGATAATGTTAGAATTTAGAGTGTTGCTTGGGTGCAGTGCTGTATTATTTAGCACTGTAGTTTATGCAGGTAATCAGCAAGAGGAAAAGCTCTCTGCTGATGTACAAGCATCATTACATTCTTCCATAATTAATCCTATTCAGCCACATTTGGTTTTTTCTAATCAAGAAAAGGCCGATGCGTGGCTTAGTGATATGTCCAATCGCTTAAAGAAAGTTGCGCCTAAAAATCCTTTGGTGCAAGATGATTTTATGCGTAACCGTTTATTGGTTACTATTCAGTATGAGTCCATTCGTGCTGGACTAGACCCGCAATTAGTTTTAAGTGTAATTACTGTTGAGAGTCGTTTTAATAAATATGCAATTTCTAGTGCTGGTGCGCAAGGCATAATGCAGGTCATGCCGTTCTGGGTTAGGCAAATTGGTGCTTATGATCAAGATCTATTAAATGTGCAAACCAATATTCGTTTTGGTTGTACTATTTTGCGCCATTATATGCAATTAGAGCATGGCGATACATTTTATGCGTTAGGGCGCTATAATGGTAGTCGAGGTAAACCTGATTATCCTAATCTGGTTTTTAATGCATATAATCGTTATTGGCAACCTGCAGCAGTAATGACTATTGCCAAAAATGGTCAGGTAAAATATGTAGATTATTCTTCGGTGAATTAATTTCTTTGGTAGTGTTTATTTCGTATGTGGAAAATTAAAAGAGACTCTTATATAGAGTCTCTTTTAATTTTTTAATGGAAGGTTGGAAATATTGATAAATCGTCTAAAATTTGCGATAAAATTATCAAAGATCCAAGTATTAGCATAATAAGTGGCAGCTTAGAACTAAGGTTATGTCGTTTGTTGTAAACATATGCAGCAGCGACAGGGATTAATGCCGCAGCAATTTGAAACATATTTGACTGTTGATAAATAATAACAAATGCTTTAGGAAATAGTAATGCAACTATTACAGGTAGAACAAACGAAATTAAAGTAGCTATGAAACGAGTTTTAGCTGTTTCTTGCCATTTTAGTGCATCAATTACAAATGCAACGAGAGCAAAGCCAATTGACAGAAATGCGGTTAATACTGTAATTGCAGCAAAGATTCCTACTAGGGTTGAAATCGTAGTTGGAACTCCTGGACGATTTAGCGCATAGTGCATGATGTCTCCAATAGTTTCAAGATGTAAGAATTCTTGACGAGAAACTAGCGAAAATATCAACATCATCCAACCAACATATGCTAATGCAGGGATTATCATTCCAACCAATACAGCTTTTTTAGCTTTTGCAGGATTCCAATCATTTATTTTCAAAACCAGAGGTAAAACCATGTGCATCATCCAAATACAAAACATGGTTGAAGCACCAGCACCTAAGTATTTTACCCCTGATGGAATAAATTCAAAGATACTGCCATTAATTAATTTTAAACCTAAAATAATTCCAGAGATCAGGCAAATAAATTTGGTTGTAAATATTACACCGTTTAAGCGACTAATTAAACCTAATCCGACTGTAAACGCTGGCATAAATACCACAAAGAAGACTATCATACCAATTTGTGGTGAAAGATCAATGTGTACCAGTGGTAATACTGTTTTTACTAATAAATCACCGCCAGCATTAACATAAGCAGCGGCAAGAGAACCCATTGATAGCACATTTAAGATAGTGGTGATCCAATAGCCCTTTAGACCAAAGAAATCTACCGCAAGAGTTGCTGCATTAACGTTGTGATCATCATATCGTGCATAAACGTCAATACTTGCAACTGCCATTAAGTATGCCATGATAAACGTTAAAACAATGAAAATAAAAGTATTGATTAGACCGGGACCAGCTGCCAAAATTGGTAATGCCAGCACACCTGAGCCAATTGCAGCACCTGCTACCATAAATGATGATAACAGTAATTTTTTAAAATTCTCCAAAATACAATCTCCTCTAATATTTTATGTTTACAGTTTATCTCTATAGTCGGAGATTTTAACAAGATTTGTTAAAAATAGATATATGCAGTGCAATAAACGGACTTGATTTCATGCTTTGTTTGTTCTTGTGTTAAAATATGGATAAATTTTATGGCTATTAAAGACAAACATATGAATAAATCGCTTACGTTGTTAGATGGATTGAATACCGAGCAATACACGGCAGTAACCTATACTGACGGTTCACTATTAGTCTTAGCGGGTGCTGGGAGTGGTAAAACTAAGGTTTTAACCACTAGAATTGCGTGGCTGGTACGCAATGGTTTTTTGGGTGTCAGTGAAATTTTGGCAGTAACATTTACTAACAAAGCCGCTCGTGAGATGCTAGGGCGAGTCGGTAAATTACTTGAAATTGATACGAAATATATGTGGATTGGAACATTCCATTCAATCGCATTAAGGATCTTGCGTTTGCATTATCAGGAAGCAGGTTTAAGTGCTAGTTTCCAAATAATTGATGCTGGTGAACAGCAAAGCCTGATTAAGCGCTTGATTAAACTTAAGGGCTTAGATGAAGATCGTTACCCGCCGCGTGAGATTCAAAACTATATCAATCATCAAAAAGAGCTTGGGTTACGGGCATCACAATTAAATCCAGAAGGCTTGCGAACTAAACACTGGATCGAGCTCTATCAACTTTATGAAGAAGTTTGTAATCGCGATGGTTTAGTCGATTTTACCGAGCTATTACTCCGAAGCTATGAATTGCTTGCTACTCACGATGCTATTTTGCAGCGTTATCAACATCAATTTAAGCATATTCTGGTTGATGAATTTCAAGATACCAATCAATTACAATATAAATGGTTGCAACTACTAGTTGGTCGGCAAGGTTCTATTTTTGCTGTTGGTGATGATGATCAGTCGATTTATTCATTTCGTGGTGCCAAAGTCAGTAATATGCAAGCATTTATTCGTGACTTTAATGCTCCAGAGCCATTGAAGTTAGAGCAAAACTACCGCTCTACACCAATTATTTTGCAGGCTGCAAATACGATTATTGGTAATAACGGTGAGCGGATGGGTAAAAACTTATGGACGCAAAATACTCATGTTGACAAAATCAGGCTCTACGAAGGTTATACTGAAGAAGATGAAGCTTATTTTGTAATTGACGAAATTAAAAATTTGCATAATAATGGAGTTGAGCTGCATGATATGGCAATTTTATATCGTTCCAATGCTCAATCGAGGGTATTTGAACAACATCTTTATAATCGTGGATTAGCCTATAAAGTTTATGGTGGATTACGCTTTTTTGATCGTCAGGAAATTAAACGAATTTTAGCCTATTTGCGACTAATTATTAATCCTCATGATAACGAGGCTTTTTTACGAGTAGTTAATTTTCCAGCGCGTGGAATCGGTCCAAAAGCGATTGAGAATATTCAAGAATTAGCTACCTTGAATCAAATTTCTTTATTTGATGCAATTGAGTTATTAGGTGGTAAGGGCAGGATTACCGCGAGTAAATTTACTGATTTAATTCGCTTAATGCAAATTGAAAGTAAAGTACTAAATTTGGCAGAAACAATTAGTTATGTGATTGAAGTAAGTGGGATTCGCGAGCACTTTGAAAATGACCGTAAAGAAGGTGAAGAGCGTCTTGAAAATCTGAATGAATTAGTTACCGCGGTATCTGGTTTTGTTGCTGAAGACAATACTAATCCGTTAGTTGAGTTTTTAGCTCATGCGGTGCTTGAATCAATAGATAATCAGGCGCAAAATTTTGAATCAGCGGTGCAATTAATGACAGTGCATTCTGCAAAAGGTTTGGAATTTAAAGTCGTATTTGTGGTTGGGTTAGAAGATGGTTTATTTCCGCATGATAATTCCTTACAAAATGCACGAGATATTGAAGAAGAGCGCCGTTTAATGTATGTAGCAGTGACGCGTGCGCGTGAGAAATTATATCTGCTCAGAGCGTGTAGTCGCTTGCTATGGGGTAAACGTTTGTCTGCGCCAATTTCGCGTTTTGTCAATGAAATTCCTGAGGAGTTGATTTTAAATATTTCGGGAGTTAGCAAGATTGGTTATAGTCAGTTAAGCGAGTATGTAGCTCCAAGCGATTATAGTTTTAATTCTATGCGTAATTTAGACAATCAAATTGATAATCCTGAAAGTAAAACTTCACGGATTGCATTAAAAGATAAAGATATGACAGTAAAAATAGGCGATATGATTCGCCATGCTAAATTTGGAAATGGAAAGATTTTGCGCTTAAACGCCGATGGTAAAAAGATGACCGCCGAGATTTTCTTTATTGGTATTGGTAAAAAAACATTAGATCTTAATATTGCAAACATTGATAAGGCATAAAGGTAAATATGAATCAACAACAAATTTTTAATCAAGCATTACAATATATTCCTGGTGGCGTTAATTCACCCGTACGTTCATTTAACTCAGTTGGTGGCACACCCTTTTTCACCGCACGTGCCAAAGATTGCTATCTCTTTGATAGCGATGGCAAGCAATATGTTGATTATGTTTGCTCATGGGGTGCTAATATTGTTGGGCACGCTAATGAAGAAGTAATTGATCGTGTGACCGCTGCGTTGCATAATGGTTTTTCGTATGGTACACCAACTGAGCTTGAGGTCGAATTTGCTAAACAAATCACGCAGTTACTACCAAGTATTGAAAAATTTCGTTTAGTAAGCTCTGGTACGGAAGCGGTAATGTCAGCAATTCGTCTGGCACGTGGCTATACTAATAAAAAATACATTATCAAATTTAACGGCTGTTATCATGGGCACAGTGATTGCTTGTTGATTAAAGCTGGATCAGGCTTACAAACCTTTGGCAATCCAAGTAGTGCCGGAATCCCAGAAGAGGCGGTACGCCATACTTTAGTTTTGGAGTACAATGACGTAGCTGCATTAAATGAAGCTTTTAAATTATATCCTAATGAAATAGCTGCGGTTATCGTTGAGCCTTTTGCGGGAAATATGAATTTGGTACGACCAAGCGCTGAATTTATGACTACTATGCGTAGTTTATGTAGCGCTCATGGTAGCGTGTTAATCTTTGATGAAGTTATGACGGGGTTTAGAGTTGGTTTGGGTTGTGCGCAGGAAGTTTTAGGAATTAAACCAGATTTAACTACGCTAGGCAAAGTTATTGGTGGAGGAATGCCTCTAGCTGGTTTTGGTGGGAAACGTGAAATAATGGATGCTTTAGCCCCTCTTGGTAGCGTTTATCAAGCTGGTACTTTATCCGGTAATCCAATTGCGGTAACTGCAGGTTTGGCAAACTTAGAGATTATTCAACGCGTGGGCTTTTATGATGAATTAAGTACAAATACTCGTGAATTAGTAAGCAATTTGAATCTTTTAGCACATGAGGCTGGGATTGAATTTTGTAGTGATAATATTGGTGGAATGTTTGGGTTTTATTTCAGTGCTGAGGTGCCAAAAAGCTTTGAAGAGGTTAAAGCAGCTAATCAAGAACGTTTTAAACACTTCTTTCATTTGATGTTGGCGGATGGTGTGTTTTTAGCACCAAGTATGTTTGAAGCTGGGTTTGTGTGTATTAAACATGATGCGCAGGCATTAGAACAAACGCTGGCGAGTGCTAAACGAGCTTTTGCTGCTTTAGCTTAGTTTTGTTAAAATTACGATCTCGCGCGTGGGTAAAAGGCGACTCTATTATTGTACAATGGTTAATAATTACGCTAGAAATCTTTACTTTAACAAATTGTCATGCTAAAATAATGAGGATGCTGGGGTCATAGCTCAGTTGGTAGAGCGCTACAATGGCATTGTAGAGGTCTGCGGTTCGATTCCGCATGGCTCCACCAGCGTTTTAAGTTGCGCTGATTAGTAGGTAATTAGCTCAGGAATGGTTAATTCAACTTTAGTTAATAAACTTTGTGGGATATAG
>SSGY01000228.1 GCA_008017145.1 Neisseriales bacterium | reverse complement strand
GTTTTACCAAGCGTATGGTTGTGGAAATAAACACCTGCGATTACCTCATTCTCATTCCAATATGAGACACTACCATTTGCCACATCAGAAGACCACAGACCTGACTCGGTTAATCCTAGTTGATTTTGTGCCTGAATATCTGCGAAGATATATGGAGTACCAGCTTCCATCGCTAAGATAATACCATAGGCTAATGGTGCAGAATAGTAATTCATCACATAATCCGGAAACTGTGCTTTGCCATTCCATGGACACATTGCTCGTGAACTGATGCTGTCTGGTGCAGTATCTTGATCAATTACCAAGTTAATTGCATTACTTGCTCTTATTTTACCGATTCCTTGGTAAGCATATTGCGAGTTAAAACTAGCCTGCAATGTTTGCTGAAATTGATCATCATTAAAAGCGTGTTTCAATGCAACCAATAATGGGAAATTTAACATTTTCATCGTATGCATGGCATTCTGATCCCCTGTACCAGTGCTTATTGCCATATATTGGTAATAATCTGTTGCTGATTCAGTTGGATATTCGCCAAAAAATAGATTACCAGATTTATTATATTTTGCTACATCTTTAAATAAACGATTATAAAATTCGACGCTTTGTCCGCTGATATCATCAATTCTAAAGCCATCAACATTAAAACCACGCAGCGGATCTGCAGCTGTTTTCATACTGCCATGCTCGTAATCAGCACCCAATAACCATGCAGAAAATCCAGCAAAAACAGCCTCCGTACGACATGAAATTTGCTTAACACCGACAGATGAATTGCTTCCTGCAGGCAGAACACCGTCAAACCATCCATTCAAACCAGAAAAATCATTTTGCCATAGTGTACTCTCAACTACTTTATTAGCAAAGACTTTACCGTTAGGATTATTGCCAACTAATGCAATACTTGCTGGCGTATCATAATTATTGCTATCCGAGCATTTAAGTGTAGGCAATGGTAGATAATTTTTAACTCGAGTTTGAGGCCACCAGAAAGTTTGAATTGCTGTCATATTACCAGATTCAAAGTTGTATTTCTGCCCTGGGTATTCAGTGTAGTAAGGAGTATTGTTCACACCAGGCTGAGCAAACTGATGAATTGCCAAATCAACTATTATTTGTAACCCTGCTTTATGTGCTTCATTAACCAGATTTGCTAATTCCCGAGCAGAACCAAAAGACATTATATTATGCTCATCACCAATCTGACCAAAATCTACAGGTTGATATGCTCCATACCATGCGGGAATATTTTTCTTCCAATACGGAACATAAGCATTTTTTTGCGGCGGTGAAATCCAGATTGCAGAATAACCTAGTTTGACATACTCTCTTAGCATCTGAGGTGTTATTTTGTTATATGGTGTATTAAATAATTGTAGAATAGCATCGCGATTTTTAAGATTTGCCTCACTTACAGCAATACCAGAAGGCAAAGACATTCCATAAGCATTATTTCCAAGACGAATGCTATTACCGCCCACTTTTTGATTGTTTCCACGACAGAAATCATTATCACTTTCGCCACTTTTGATATTACTGCTGGCGCTATTATTCCAGTTACACTGATTATTTTGACAAGATATTTGATTTAAATCCAAATCATTAGCTGGCAATAAATTTAAAGTTATGCTAGCAGATGAAACTGCAAAAGCACTATTAGTTAAAACTGCTATCACTAACAAAACTGATTTCTTAATTAACATAATAAAAACTCCCCTCTATTCGCAAATTGATTTGATAAGACTTAACAAGTTATTTTAACATTTTTATTAGTCAACCAAGCTAACCATCTGGAACTTTATATAATTTTAATTATAACTACCAATTTGTTACAAATCTATGGATTGCTTAATCTATATTAAGCATAAAAAAGTGAGGACTCAGGTTTATAGGATAAAATTACATACTAAATTTTTTATAATAAGATAAAATCACATGTTAAATTTTTTTATAAGTTATCAATCATGAAAAAATTATGCTTTTGCTTATTGGCAACAATTTCTCTTTCGGCATATGCTAGTCTTGGAGAGTCATCAGAAGAGGTCAACAATGATGCTAAAAATCTATCCTCTTGGGTAAGTAATATTGAAACTACAGACAATTACGTTATCAAATCAATCAATACTGAAAATACTCAAATTAAAGAATACATTAATCCAGCTTCAGATACTGTTTTTGCTATCAGATGGGCAGGTAAAAGAATTCCAAATATGAAAGTATTACTTGGTAACTATTTTGATGAATTTATGAATACCAAAGGCTCATCTCATGGTCTTACTTCTGGCAGTAGTGCAAATACTGATTTAATCTCTAATTACGGTGGAGTACCGGGGCATTTCTTTGGTCAAGTAATTTTAACTAAATATCTTCCACAAGGTCTTAAAATTGGAGATTTGAAATGAAGAAAACTCTTGGCATTTTAGCTCCAGTATTAGTATCTTTCGCTGTAGTTAGCTGCAATAATGGCAGCGGTGGAAGCTCATCATCACCTAGCTCACCTACAAATGTTATGTCTGTCAGTGTCGAATCACCATTAATTAATACGGGTTATAATGACAATGGAAATGCAATCAATGTTCCATTCGTTACGCTATCAATTTGCCAGCCAAATACAAATAATTGTGTAACATTAGACCACGTATTACTTGATACTGGTTCGACTGGTTTACGTGTCATATCTTCTTTGGTAAATAACTTGAATTTACAACCATTTACCGTAAATGGCAATCAGATCAATGAATGTATTACATTTGGAACTGGCTATACTTGGGGACCAATCGCTCGTGCTGATGTTAGAATGGGTGGTCAAACAGCATATAATATACCAATTAATCTACTTGGTGGTTCGTCCATTTCAGTACCAGATCAGTGCTCTCAATATGCAATGCCGCCTTATGAATACACAGTTGAAACATTTGGCTCAAATGCAATTGTTGGGGTAAATCCAAGTATATTTGATACTGGTAATATGTATGCCGAATCAAGTCTTGATAGCGGCGGTGGGTATTACTCTTGTAACCCAAATGATGAGTCAGGAACTTCTTCATGCAGCTATTATCGGTTACCAGAAAGCCAACAAGTCGTTAATCCAATTGCCTTTATGTCAGATGCAAATGGAAACGCACTAAATAATAATGGACTGATATTAAGTCTACCAAGTGCTGGTGGAGCTGCCGCAAGTCAGGTTACTGGGTCGTTGACTTTTGGTATTAATACTCAAACGAATAATGTATTGGCAACAAGTGCACCAATCTTTAATGGAACAATGGAGTCTGGTAATCCAATCGTTACTATTGGAACTAATTATAATGGTTCTAATTGGTCAGCTTTGTTTGATAGTGGTACACAAGGATATTTAATTACCAACTATGGCGAATTACTCTGTGCACCAGATACTGAAACTAATCCAACTGGTCCATATGCAGGATTGTTATGTCCCATACAGCCACTAAGCCTAAGTGCAAATATCATGAGCTATGATTTTACAGGTAATTCTACTACAAATCAATTCATGATAACTAATGCATTAACTTGGATTAATGACTTTCCAACGGCTCACGTTTATCCAAATCTTGGCTATTATATGCCTGGAAATGATAGCGTTGCAAGTGGAATATTCATTTGGGGACTTCCATTTTTCTTAGGTAAAAATGTTTATCTTGGATTTACTGGACGTACGGTTAATAATGTTTCCTCTACACCATTCACAAGTTTTGTAACACAATAATACAAAATTAAAATAATCAATAAGAAAAGTCGACAAGATAGTCGGCTTTTTTTATCATATAAACTGTTCAATTAACTGTGTGATAATTAAGTAAGATAGCACCATTTTCTGATGGAAGTTTATGGTAAATACGATATCACAAAAGAGCATATTCAGCTCCAGAATTACCATGCTGAAATGGCAATCCAAGAGCTAAAAAAGCTCGGAAAAAGTGAAATGATGTTCTATGAATCACACAAAAATATTATTGTTTATGTACACTTCCAATTGGAGCAATAGGTAATTCCAGACCAAGTTTTGTCGTTGAATGAGCCGCAGATACTACGTCTTGCCCAGTAGCTTTAGCGCTGTCGTTATGTCCAGCAGAGCCATGTCCTGTTTTTGCATTAGCAAATGAAACTACTGTAGCTAAAAATAGTGCAATTAGAAATTTTTTCATGGTGATGTCTCCTGACAAAGTTTGTTTTTTGATACCGTTATAATAACAACTTTTTGAATCACATGGTTTCCCACTTTTGCATAGCTAATTCCCATTTTTGCACAAACAATAAACAAATATCCATAATGTCAATATCAGCGCTTTGGTGTTGAATAATCTGGTAAATATTTGTCCGCAATGATATGATTCATACTTGGTGAGATTATTTAATCTGTAAATTTTTGATACTCTGGAGTCAGTAAAACTTTATGGCAAAACAAAACCTATGCCCCTGTGGCAGTAAGCTGGAATATAGCAACTGTTGTCAATCATTTATTGAAAGTAAACTTCTCCCACCAACACCAGAGCAGTTGATGCGTTCACGCTATACTGCTTATTCACAGGCAAATATTAACTACATTCAAGAGACAATGCGCGGCGATGCTTTGCAGAATTTTGATGCTGAGGAAGCCAGAAACTGGGCACAAAGTGTGAAATGGCTTAAATTGGAAGTCATTCACTCAGGAGTGGCATCTAAAGATAAAGGTATAGTTGAATTTATTGCTTATTACCGCTATCAAAATAAAAAGCACCAACTGCATGAAATTAGTCAATTTGAGCTAATAAATCAGCGCTGGTACTACACTGGTCAAATTCATAAATAACACCTACAATCTAGTTTTGGAGGCTATCATAATTTAAAAGCTTTTCCTTGCTGTTGCCATGCTAAAATATAGTTTCAAAGAGTGATGGAGATGCGAGTATGCAACAATTTGATTTAGCTAATTTATATGTCGAAGCCAGCGTATTTTGTGCGGTTGTCGAATGTGGAAGCTTTACAAAAGCATCGATAAAACTTGGGATTGCTCAATCAACTGTTAGTAACAAAGTTCAAGCATTAGAAACGTATCTAGGTTATGCATTGATGACGCGCAGTACGAGAAGTATTAAGATTACGGCATTGGGTCTTAAGCTTTATGATTTTGTAACCAATCAACAAAAACTCTTTAACGAATATATTCAGCTACAACAAACCAAGAAAGAAACTATCCATGGTAAAGTTAAATTAGTCTTGCCAGAAGTAGTTTCTTATAATCTTGTTACGCCATATATTGGTGAATTTTTGCAAGAGCATCCGGATCTTGAGCTTGAAATCTATTATCAACATACTGAGTTAAACCTATTTAAAGAAAAATTTGATCTTGCCGTAGTTAATCACATGCCAAAGCAACAGACTATCAAGCTAAAATATCTGGGCAAACAACAACTCTTCTTATATTGCACTAAAGAATATATTAGCCGCTATGGCTTGCTAACGGACTTAAAAGACTTAGCAAATCATTTATACACAGGTCCGATCAATCATAGTTATAATGCTAAAAAACCTGTTGACTTTATTTCACAAAACCATGGAGACTTGAGCGTAGAAAATGCTACTCGTATAAAAGTAACCTCAATGCTAAGCGCAAAACAACTTGCCATGAGTGGTCATGCTATTGCTGGTGGTACTGATCTAGTCTTTGCTGATGAAATTAATAATGGAACTTTTATAAAACTTATCCCCCGAAATATCTGGAGGTGAAATTTCCTATTATCTTATCCGCGTGCCACAACATGATAATGCAGCCATTCGTTGTGTTGCAGAATTCATCGAAAATTGCTTCGCTAAACTTCGTAAAATATAATACCCTATCCAGTAAATACCTGCCACGTTTCATCCATCAATATTTATCATTTAAATAATAAATATTATCCAAATCAAGATTAATTTCGCAGTAATCAATATGTAATAATTCCGTCCTATGGAGAGCTCACAACCTTGTCAAGTACAAATTATTTACTCTGACTCATGTTAACTATCATTAATTATTAAGGAATTATTTATGCACCATAAATTAAAGAAAATCTATCTAATCATATCATTAAGTTCACTTGCTGCTTGTAACAGTGGAACTAGCAATAGCCCTACAGCCAGTAACAGCACCAGCACACCATATAATACTACGGCTACAGAAACTAAAGCTAGCATTAAAGTAATGACTACTGGGCAAAAAACCACCTATGCACCACGTGATGATGGTGAATTACAACCTGGCGGTGAAATAGATGGTGTACGTTTCGTTAGCGGAACTGGAGCTGAAGTTGATTGTATCATTGATAAAACAACTGGTTTCATGTGGCCAAAAAATGGCAAACTATTTGCTAAAACCTCGTGGGAAGAGAATCTAAATAAAATCAATGCTATGGATAGTGATTCTGCTAATACAGCGTATGACCTATGTGGACATAAAGACTGGCGGATGCCAAATGCCAACGAGTTAGAAACGTTGGTTAATTATGCCGAATCAAGTAACGCGGCGTGGTTAGAAGCCCAAGGGTTCCAAAATGTTGAACGTAAAGACATGTATTGGAGTTCAACTTCATATAATTTAGATGGCTTTTGTGCTCATGACATGGCCTTTGCTACTAGCCTTGATTCAGGGGTAACTGGTGGACGGAATAAGTCTAAAGTTGGGGAGCCAATGGCTGCAAATTATTTCCAATATGCAATTCCAGTGCGTACTGCCGATAAAAATGCACCCTTTCAGGTACCTGCCACGGGACAAACTAAAATAATTCAACAAATCTCTGCTAAATGCGATGGTGGGATTAATTATACTTCACCAACTGGATCCGATGGTGATTTACAACAAGGCAAAAAAATTCCGCAAAATCGTTTTGCTAGCCTATCAAATGGTGAATGTATCAAAGATAATTTAACTGGTTTAGTATGGACGACCGATGGTAGCCGCCAATCACCGATACTTCAGGGTGCTTATGATGCACTAGGTAATGGTGTAAAAGCAAATGGAATTACTTGGGATAACATGAATCAGTATGGGGTGCCTGCGGCAAATCAAAAGAAGGTTTGCGGTAAAAACAATTGGCGCTTACCGACTATTCGTGAGGCGCGTTCATTGTACAACTATAACGTAACTTCAAATGCGAGCCATTTGAATGCAGTTGGTTTTCATATTGATAGCGCTATTGACACCGGATCATGGTATCTTACTTCAACGCCATTTGCTTATAAAGGTTCGCGCTCAACTAATTTAAGTAATGCTGGAATTTCAGCGTGGGACTTGCAGTTAAATGCTAATCTAACTGGTGATGTTGGACAAAATGGCGATCAAGGGATCATGAAAAATCGCGATTTACGCAATGCTCTATTGGTCTCTGGTGGTCAAACTATTAAACCTGCCACAAAAAGCAAGCCAGCTTTGGTCGATAAAGTAATATTTATTACTCAAAGCGGTTATAGCAATTTCAGTGGGTTACCTGCTGCGGATGCAATCTGTAATACAGAAGCCAAAAAAATTGGTAGCCTGATTGATAAAAAAGCTATTTTCAAAGCTTTACTGGTAGCAAGTAATCGTTTTCCCTGTAATGCTAATGGTAGTTGTGGAGTTGGTAGTTTTAATGATTGGCCGGTACAACCAGATACTAGCTACACAACCGTGGGAAATAATGGCAAAATTAGCAGTAATGTTAATGGTGTATTTCAAAATTATCCAGCTGGCTTGATTCGTGATGAATTTGGTTACCCACAAAATCGCTTTTTTTGGTCTGGGATTAATGGTGTTTTAGTTGGCGAAAGCTCTACTCTAGTTGGTTGGTCATATGCAAATCAGGATACTAATTGGACTAAAGTCGTTAATGGGAAATCAACTTCAACCATAAGTGGAGCATGGAGCAGATATGCTGATCTAACCGCAAGCAATTGGACATTCCCAAGCAGTATTTCTTCTGCAGGAATCGGTGACAATGGATTTTACCAAGACACACAGTTTGGTGATGCTCATAAAATGGTTAAATCTGGTTTTGGCTATGCGACTAAAAATGCGACTCTATTTGATTCATTATCACGTTGGTTAGTGTCGAGTAGTCAACAGACTGGCTGGTTTGCCTCTTCATATTGGACATGTCCACAAATACATATCATGTGTGTTCAACAATAATTTAAAAGCAAGGCAGTATTTATTAACTGCCTTGCTTTTAATGATTAAAGTTATGGACATTTTTATGTATGATCACTTAATTTTACTCTTTAATCAGCGAAACCAGCTTGCCACTCTCAAAACTCCACTCCATCATATCTGCGGTACTTACATCATAAATCCATGCAGAAAGACCGAGGCTTGCCTCCTCCAATAATTTATTTACTACTGGATAAGTTTTTAGATTATTTATTTGATTTAATAAATTAAGACGTACACCATCACTCACATTATCGGGCAATTCATCACCATAACCAATGCGAATGCGTTTTAGCCAGTTGGATAAACCGCTATCATCACTGCATGCACCGCTTAGGACTGATTTGATTGCACCGCAATCAGTATGTGCACAAATTACAATATTTCTAATTCCAAGACTACCTAATGCGAATTCAATAGCCGCAACTTCACTGTGTTGTGAGTTTGGTTCATATACTGGCACAACATTACCAACATTACGCACAATAAACAACTCACCCAAACCAGATGATAAAAAAGAATTAGGATTTAAACG
>SSGY01000126.1 GCA_008017145.1 Neisseriales bacterium | reverse complement strand
TGGCATACCACTTTCTGCCAATTTTAGAATATTGATTATTTGTGATTCAGTAAACTTTGAGTTCTTCATTTTTAATACCCTTCTTGGTGTTAGTCGATATTGTAAATCTCTCTACTTATCAATAGCACTTTTTTTAGGGGGTATTACCTCAGGAAGAGTAAAAACATCCCACCGCATAGAAGGATGTTGTAGTCTTATTTTTATTTATTGAGGAAAATATCATGAAAAACAAAGGTTTCACCATTATCGAATTAATGATCGCGGTTGCGATCATCGGGGTTTTGGCAGCAATTGCTATCCCTGCTTATCAAAATTACATTATCCGTGCTAAAGTGTCTGAAGCATTGACTTTTGCTAGCCAAGCCAAAACAGCAGTATCTGAATACTATCAATCTCAAGGTGCTTTACCAACAAGTAACTCACAAGCTGGTTTAGCAGCCGCAAGTTCTATCTCAGGTACTAATGTAAGCTCTGTCTCAATTGATACTAATGGTGCAATCACTGTTACTACGTCTATTGCTACCATATCTGGTAATATAATGTTTTCTCCATCTACTTCAGCATCAGGAATTAACTGGTCTTGTACTGGTGGTGGAACTTTAAATAATCAATTCCGCCCTTCTAATTGTAAAACTTAATTGAATTATTTCAATCAGCAAAGCTAACCTCAAAAGGTTAGCTTTTTTAATTAGCCAGCCATCATACAGTATTAGCACCATGGCTATGTAGCGTTTAATCACACAATAAAAACCTAACTTAATCATATGGTTACAAAAAAACACTCCGTCAACACAATATAATTCATGAATAATTATTACCTATTTATATTTATTCCACATATTTAACTACATTGGAGTAAAATAGAGCTAGGAAGAGTAGAAAATCTGAATAAGATTTTAAACTTAAGTTTTATTTTTTTAGGGGCTTATCATGAAAAACAAAGGTTTCACCATTATCGAATTAATGATCGCGGTTGCGATCATCGGGGTTTTAGCAGCGATTGCTATCCCTGCTTATCAAAATTACATTATCCGTGCTAAAGTGTCGGAAGCGTTGACTTTTGCTAGCCAAGCCAAGACGGCAGTGTCAGAATATTATCAATCGCAAGGTACGTTACCTGCTGATAATCCTGCTGCAGGTTTAGCAACTTCAATATCAGGTACCAATGTAAGCGCAGTTACTGTTAACGCTGGTGCGATTACTGTATCAACATCAATTGCTGGAGTTCCTTCTACTGCAAACCAAATTATATTCTCTCCATCTGTTGGTCCTTCAGGTATTACGTGGGTTTGTACACAAGGTGGTGGTAGCACTTTGAATAACCAATATCGTCCGTCTAACTGTAAATCTTAATTCTTAGTAACCCGAAAATAGGACTAACACATATTGCTAGTCCTATTTTAATAATCACTCACCACGGTAATTCAATGACCAAAAAAATACAAATCCCTTTACTAATTATATTAACATCCTTCTTTGGCGTACCATTTCTACCATATTTTAGCCCAGATACAATTACGACTTATAGTTTTTACTTACGTGAAATTATTTCAGTCATAATTGCTCTGATAGCTTTAGTGATATACTTTGTTCAAACAAATAATACTTCAGATAAACTATCCATTACGCCAACACAAATTATAATTTCAGCTTTTATTCTGTTTATTGTGATTCAACTTAATTATGTGAGCTCTTATAAAACGTTTTCATACTTACTACTTGCTTGTTTATGGATATTATTATTATTATCCATCATAGTCACTAGGCTTAGACTCAATGAGCGTAAATCTATATTAAATTCAATTGCATGGTGTATCGTCTTTAGTGGCTACATCCAGTGTATTATCTGTATCTTGCAACTTTATGACATTCACTTAATAATCCCTCTAAAATTTTACCCATACATGAATGATACTATATTGTACTCACACTACGATCTTCTCGCGGGCAGTCAGGAGCGTATAGTTGGTTCACTCTACCAGAGTAACAATCTGGCTAATTATCTTTCATGGGGAATCTTCGCTAATATTTATCTGTGGCGGATGGATAAAAAAATCTATAAGCTATTTTTTATATTTAATATTTTTTTATTTAGTATTTTTATTAGCCTGACGTTTAGTCGTATAGTGCTTATCTATGGTATATTTATTCTAATTTATGGGACGGCTATTTTAAAAAAAGCCCCTTACTATGCCAAATTACTTCTTGCTCACGGTATTATTTTATTGGCAATTGTAACTTTCACTGCAAAAGGTGGTCTCAACTTTGTTTATCACAGTACAGAAACAAATGTAGTATCAAAGACAGCCACGACAAAACAAGAAGTATCTAACCAATCAAATAATTCAGATCGGATTGGACAAACTTTTACAACCTTTAAGCAATTATTAACCGGCGAGCATCAGATATCTTTGGCAAGTGATAATCAACGCATTGTGCTATGGTTAAAAGGCCTCAAAATGTTTAGCGAACATCCAATTATCGGTGTTGGCTGGGGATATTTTACAGCGAATTTATTTACAACCAAACTCAGCAATGGATTTCCGCAAACTTTAGGACAATACGCGTTACCTTTTAACACTCACAATTTATTTATCCAGCTACTAGCCACTACAGGGTTGATTGGCTTTGTTATTGTATTCTTTGGTTTTATCTATTGGATACGCTGCTGCTTAAAACTTGATATTAAAGCGCAAATTTTATGTTTAGGCATCATTGCAATTAATATCATACACTCACAAACAGAATACCCTCTATTTTATACACCATATCTTTTCTGTTTTATTATTCTAGCAACCCTTAGCGATCAGAAAAAATTGAAACTACAAATAAATAAAAAATGGTTTAATTTAGCAGCTGTAGTTACTATCATAGTTGCTAGTTGGCAAATTTATGTTGGTTATAATAATTTTATGATTTTGGCACAGTTTAAACCAGTTGCGCACTATGATAAACAGAATTGGCTAAATAATGTTGGGCAAAAATATCAACTGGGAAATAATTTACTTTGGGACTACTATGTTGATGTTGACTTAATTCAAAAATTAACTTTAACTGAACGAACCACTGATAACGCATGGCTATTTGATATTATGTATAATGCAACGCAAAAAGTCGCAGGATTTACACCATACCCAAGCTACACAACCAAACTTGCAATAATGGATCAGATTATTGGTAAAAATAAGGAAGCACAAGGTTTGATTAACGAAACATTGGATAATTATTTTCCGTTTCGTGATTACATAATTAACCAGATCAATCTATCCACTGGTTCAAACAATAAAGCCAGGACTGCCTTACTTAGTTATGTCAAGGACTATGAAATAGCCCAACAGCATATTAAATAAATTGCCAGTTATGATACCAAAGTAGATATTTAATAAAGTATCCACGATCAACAGGCAAGCCACTAAGTAGCGGATAGAAAGCAATAAATAATAAAACACAAGCGATCACATACCCTATAATCAGAAAAGTTAACCGTTTATTTTTCAGCTGTAGTGCCTGACTAAGTAGATAACCAAGTATCATGATACCAAAAACACTGCTGATATAAAAATAGTAAATATAACTAATTCTACCCAATAAGGCATAGGGCGAAAACTGCAGCAGTGTCGCAGTCAATAGGAATAAAGGCATAAATTTTCGAATTTTAAGCACATGAATTGGCATCAATAATAAAGATGGATAGAATAACCACCAGATTAAAGGATTGCCCATTAGTACCCCTATTGACGAAAGATTACTATTACTATCCAACCAACGATATACTATCTGAGGATGAATAATCAATGGCCATTGCCACCACTCTGAGCCACCTCCACCATTGGACATATGATTGACCATCTCAGTATGAAATTGGTACATTACTGGTTGTAGCGAGCTAACAAATGACCAAAAATTATTTATTCCTGAACTCTTATAAAATGGATAAAAAACGGTTGGATAATAACAACTAAAATACAAACTTACAGGGAGCACAATAAATAAAGCACCGATATTAAACACAGCAATCAACTTCGTTCGCAATGAATCACGATAAGAGTAAACAAACTCAAAATAAATAATCATAAGCAAAGCAGTCATGAGGGAATAAAGTGCCGACCATTTAATACTAATTGCCAATGCAATGCTTAAGGCGCAAGGCAGTAAATATCGAAGCGTAGCATTAAAACTTTCACCACACCGCCTAGCTTCGGCATAACAATATAAAAAGAAAACACTTAAAATAGCAAAAAAGGCTAAAGTTGATTCTAACGAAGCCATCCGCGTAATCATAAAATGCATAAAATCGGTACTGAGTAATGTACTTGCAATTATTGCAGCACCACGAGATAAAGTTAATTTTTTAGTAAAGATATAGACTAATATCACCAGTAAAATTCCAGCTAGGTCGGGCACTATGCGCCAACCAAATGGATTATCACCAAATACTTTCATTCCAGCACTAATCAAGTACATTCCCAGCGGAGGATGTACCGTTATTAACGCTGGTAAATGATGGTTAAATTGATAGGCAGTCGTTACATAATAATACTCATCCCAAATCGTACCCGAATGCCAGATACTCTGATAGTTTTGTGGTACGCTTACACTTACCAGCTTCTGAGGAGGAATCGCCTGCCCTGCTTGAGTTAGAGAAAAATCAGTTACATAATTAGCGTTATTAAATAAAGCAAGCTGACGTAGTTCAATTACTCCTGATTCAGGAGTTAAGGTAATTTGTTTATACTTGGCATTTGGATCATTTAATTGCAGATTATTCCACATAAAAGTCCCGGGATCAATCGTGATACTCTGCGTTTGATTATCGCTACGTACATAGCTAAATTTAACCGCACCACTAACATAGCCTAATGCATAATAAAATTGATTAATCTGAGTTGGCGTAGCAAAATTAATCTCAATCCCTTGGGTTGCCGTTAACCTAACGGGTGTATTTGGCTCAAGCTTATTGCCAAGATTAATTAAGCTAATACTCGCATAAATAGAGCTAATGATAACAATGAGTAAATAATCAGTTTTATCAAGAAATTTTCTTACTTGAGTCTGCAATGAGTTGCGCTTAATCTGATACAGAAAATAGATTAGTACGGTAAAAAAAACACCGACAGTCAGAGATAATTGAACAACAGCTAAGGACATAAACTACACCTTGAACGTTTATTTGTTAGATTTTATGTATACTCTAAGTGATCGCAATTATAGCTAGGAGTACAACTCTACTTAAAATTGCCAAGTGCTAAACCACAGCAAAAAATGGTAGACAAAATCACGGTTAATATTAAGCCCGCTCAAAGCAGGAAAAAACATGATAAAAAGCCAGATACTAAGCACAACATAGATAAAAATTAACCAATTAATCATTTTACTATTTAATTTAAGCAAGAGCGTTACTAAATAAGCAAAAGCCACGATTACCAATGGTAAGACCGAGTAAAAATAATAAATATAGCTTAAGCGACTAATAAAAATATAAGATAGATATTGAGCAGCTACCGCTAATAAAATAAAGTAAAGCTCTGGCTTTCTAAATTTTGGAAAAATTAGCAAGAGTGCTAACACAATAACAGCTACAGATGTACCCCACCACACCAGAGGATTACCTAATAATCCAACCGACTGAGACAACTTACTTACTGGATCAAGCATAACAAATGCCATCGACATCGGTTGCAATACTAACGGCCATGTCCACCACTTAGAAGCATAGATATTATGAAAATCCAAGGCCTCATGAGTATGAAATTGATACATATTTTTTTGTGTTTCGAGCATAAAAATGGCAAAATTAGTCGCGTGTTTAATTGTAAATAACGGTACAAAACTAAGGCAATAAATAGACAGTGGCAATACTACTAAAAATAATAGATACTGCAATGCAATTGATAATTTAATTGGTTTTGCTCCGCTAGCCAGATAACCCCATACTAACACCACCATAATCGCAGGTAGAGAAAATAACCCAGACCATTTACAGGCAATTGCGAGCCCGCTAAATAACCCAACTGCAAAAATATTCTTTAATACAGCTTTATCACCATAATTATTTAGCTTAGCCTGCAAATACTGAAATAAAAATAGATATTCACATAACAAAAATAGTGTAACAAATGGTTCGATGCTTGCCATTCGCGAGATCACAAAATGCATAAAATCGACACTCAGCAAAATTACTGCAATCATCGCCGCATAACGATTACCCGTTAAGCGCTTGGTAAAAATATAGACCAACGGAATCAAAATAATACCGCTAAGATTTGCCAAAATTCGCCAGCCAAACGGATTGAGTCCAAACAAGCATATTCCCAGTGCAATAATCAGCATCGCAAGCGGAGGATGTGCCTGTGTTACTGTGCCCCACTGCTTCAGATACTCCTCTGCAGCTGCGGCATAATAATATTCATCAAACACAGCCGAATTAAACCAAACATTAGTCAATTGCAATGGCGTTAGTTGCTTTTCTAGGATTGAACTATAATCTTTACCCGATGAGTCATTGATCTTAACTAAAGGTAGCATTTGCTGATTTTGTACACTGTACAAAGCTAAACGTTGAATTTCTACCCCCCGCTGAGTATCTCTATATTCGATAGGGTTAATATTTGATGATTCAACCGTAAAATAAAAAGCAGTGATTGCTTGTGGCGAGTTATAATGAAAATTATTCCACTTTAGTTGCGGTTCATCTTTTATTTCTGGGTCAATTTTTGCCAAGGTAATTAAACTCTCGCTAGATGTAGTTTGGGCTTGAATCAATAATGCACCAGTAAAAACTCCAGTTTTAAAGTATAAATCTCCGTTAAGTAGCGCTGGATTTGGACGTAAAATTAAACTTTTGCTAGAATCAGTACTGCTCCATGCCGCATTATTAGTTTGTTTTTCACCAAAATTGATCAAGCTTAGTATAATATAAATCAAAACTATG
The DNA here is from genome assembly GCA_008017145.1 of Neisseriales bacterium. The sequence goes on along the minus strand of SSGY01000126.1, from coordinate 9,381 downwards.
ATGATAAGAAATAAATAGTCATAACGATCTAATTTCAGTAATGACCGCTTATAGTCATTGCTTGATAGCAAATAATAGCATCCAAAAAATATACACCCTATAGTTGTCGCAATAATTAACGTTATTTGCCATGAAAGCATTCAGATACCAACTCAAAACAATTAAATTTGATGTGTGATTATAGCATATTAGATATAGTATGTTATAATCGCGACAACTAACGGCTGCGCCGAAAAAGAAATATGTACTAACAACAATCTTAGAATTAGGCTCTCTCTTGCAAAAACACCTTAAATTTACATCTTTATTTGTGCCTTTGCTACTAACCATAATTTATGCTCTTATCAGTGGAATCAATTTAGCACAAATCGGCAGCAATCCCAGCGCTACGTGGGTTGGTAATTATGAAAATAAAAGCATAACATTTATTTTTGATAAACCAACTAAACTTAATTCTGTCTATTATTTTTTGGGATTAAGTAATGGTAAATTTAAAGTCTCAGCTCAACTTGAGTCAAATGCGGTTATTCCAATAGCTTTAATCAACACATCTAGCGACAAACCACCAGTTTATCAATGGGGTGGAGTAACTTTAAATAAAAACATGAGTTTCACACGCTTAATCTTTAATATCGAGTCCCCTAGTATAGAATTTAAACAATTTGCTCTTTTTGATAACAATAGTCATCTTGTAACTAATTATAAAATATCTATGAATTATAACAACAACACTGATAAAGTTGACACGCTATTTTCAATAACAATACCGCCAAAAAACTACGATCCATCAATTAAATCAAGCATAGTCTTTGATGAGCTTTATTATGCGGTAACGGCATATCAATACATTCACCATGCTCCACTCTATGCAACCAATCACCCACCATTAGGAACATTAATCATTGCACTTGGAATTTTAATCTTTGGCATGAATCCGTTTGGCTGGCGAATTATGGCATACCTCTGTGGCATTATAATGATTCCATTAATATACTACTTTGCTAAAAAAATTTTTAAAAGTAATCGTGTAGCTATCTTTGCTGCATTATTACTAATGTTTGATTTTATGCATTTTACAATTAATCGTTATGCTTTAATTGACTCAATGGTAACATTATTTATTTGTGCAGAGTATTTGATGCTCTTTTGTTACATTGAAAACCAAAAATTGAGTAAACCAAATGCCGCGCAAAATAACTTATGGGGAATAGCTTTCTTCTTTGCGCTCGCACTTGCTACCAAATGGATTGCATTGTTTTCCCTTAGTGCATTACTACCTATAATTATTTATTATGAGTTTTTTTATAGCAATGGACAAATTAATAAGCAAAACAGTAAATTTAAGAACGCGCCTAAATTAGCCTACCTAAGTGTGTTTGTTGTCATCTTGTACTGTTCAAGCTTTATACCACAATATTTGACTCAAGATACGTCAAATAATTTTGTAAGTTTTATAATCCAACAACATCTAGCAATGTGGCACTATCATACAGGTTATGCAGTTACTCACCATCACCAATTTGAATCACCATGGTGGTCATGGCCATTGATGTTCCGCCCCGAAAAAATCTATAGTTGGATGAATTTCGTGACCAAACAATATAGCTCTGTCGTACTGATGGGCAACCCAGTAATCTGGTGGTTTAGTATCATAGCAATTTTACTAATGATGATAAACTTCGTTAAAACGCGGAGTTGGCAATTGGGTTTCATTTTACTAGCGATTGCATCGCAATATTTACCGTATATGTTTTTGAAGCGCACAAGCTTTATTTACTATTTATATTCAGTAACACCATTTATGATTTTAGCAATTACTTGGGCGCTTGATGCAGCACTCAAACGCCCGGAGAAAAGCCTAAAAAAACTCGTGTGGATTTATTTAATTTTAGTGATAGGGCTATTTATCTTATTTTATCCAGCTATTTCTGGTTTAGAAATTCATCGTGATTATACCTACCGCTATTTGCTCTGGTATCAGTCATGGGATTTTTAGTTATGATTTGATTTTATTTTTTGCACAAATATTATATCCATCTATTGCAGTACAAAATTTATTCTTTTCTTGTTGGTTTAATAAAATATATATTTGTGGTGGTACAATATAAATAGTACTATCCGCTAAAATCCCATTGCTAAAATCTTGATTAACTTTAAACACAAACTGATCCTGTAATGTAGTTCTCCTCGCCAAATGCATATCATCAATAGTGATTTGTGATAAACTTGCCAAAAGTACAAACTTATAAATTGCTGGATAACCACTACGATCTCCCCACCACCCACTCAATCTATCGACATCACCAGGGTGTGTCTCCACAATTACCATGTGTTTATAACCACTTTCATTTAACGTATACCAAAATTTAGACTTTAGATCACTATTCCATACTGCACTACCTATCTGATTGCTGGAGTGAAATCGTATAACTAAATTTAATAAAGGCTTTAAGTCGACATACTGCAAAAACAAAAATCCAATCAATAAAAATATCCCGTATTTCTTCTTGGCAAATTTATTATAAAATCCTAAAATTACTAACAAAATAATGATATAATATAAAATCCATATAAAACGTCCAGAAGATCTAAAAATATCAAAAATTTTTCCATGATATGGTAATCGAATAACAAAGTTGCTGATCTGCAGAATATTCGAGAATGCAAGCATTGTAAATACGGCTATCAAAACATAAAACAAGTACATTTCTTTTTTTAAGAATGCTAAATATATTCTTTTATAATTAAATAAACACAAAAAAATCAATGGCAGAATTATTCCAAGCCCAAGATAAGAATATCCTTCATATTGATATTGCCCAATAGACAAATTTGGTATAACTAAAGCACCAAACTCAGGATTAAATAAACTTAATACATTCGCACTATAATATCCATAGCCAAATGCATCACTTTTACCACCACCAACAAACCAACCAAAGATATATGCGGAACATAAAAACGTAATTACATAAATAATGGCCAACAAAATAAAATACTTAGCACTAAATCTCATATTTATATCATTTTTTATTCTAATAAAACTCAATTTATAAGCCAACCCAAAACTTAACCCTAGATTCATGATTGCAAGGTATGGATGAATACCACAACTCAAAAAGATTAAAAAAAGCTGCCAAACTGAATTTTGTTTGACATTCTGATTTCTTTGGAACAGTAACAACAAATTAAAAACCAGAAGCCACTGTGAAGTCAGAGAATAATGTGCAATCAAGCGATAGATTGCAGGAGCAGACAAAAGCAAGAACATACCACCAATAAATCCAAGCAACTTATCTTTCGTCATAATTCGAAAAAATAGATTTCCTGAATAGAATAGCAGGCTCAAGTTTATGATGGCAACCAAGCCATGCCAGACAAATACTGGTGGAAGTAATTGCGAAAATAGCTTTAACGCAACAGATAGAATCGGAATAGAATCACTATAGATAAGGTTTGTACCAACTGGATATACTAAGCTTGAAATACGTGTTATTGGCAACATCCATGGATCGTAACGATAATAGTGCCAACCTACAAAATTAACAATCATATCATTGCTAATATAGTTAATTGAAGCAATATTAAAAAGTAAATCGCTTATTAAATTAAATGAAAATACTGTACCAACCGCAACTGAGATTATAATCCAAACAAACTCAGTTAATACTTTAGAGTTATTTAATTCATTAAATTTCATACTAAAAACTTTTTGCAATCGCAATTACCGATGAACCAAAAGGCAACTTATACTTTTTAAGCAGCAAATGTTTTTCGCTTCTCATGATGCAATAGAAGAGCGAGTTTATTAAAGATGTTTTATTACCACTGATAACATATTTGGAGGTTTTATTAAATACCTTTTCAAGTAAGCGTGAAATAAGAACAGCTGGGAATAACCAACAATTAAAGTATGAAGAATATGTTATCTTAAATCCTACTGCAGTCAACAAGTTTAAAAGTCGTGTTTTACTATATCGGCGAAAATGAAAAAGAAACTTATCATAAGCACCATACAAAAATTGGTACGCAGGTACTGTGATCACCAAAGAACCACCTACATTTAGCTTCTGTTTGATTGATTCAAGCGAAGCCGCATCATCTTTAATATGCTCAAGTACATCAAATAAAAATACTATATCAAATTTACTATTTTCAAATGGGATATCATCTGGCAAATTACATTTTCTAATATCAAAATCTGGAAGCTTATGTCTTGCAAAGTTAATGGCATCCTCACTAACCTCGCAACCAACTATATTTGAATAAATCGACTTAAAATACTTTAAATTTCCGCCAGTCCCACAACCAATTTCTAATACGGAAAGTTCTCGATAATCTAAGCAATGCGCAGCTAGAGTGTTTTGAATTATCTCTCTACGTGCTTTGAACCAAAAATGAGTTTCCTCCATACAGTCCATATCTTGAAATTGTTCATAATTCATCTTTATCGCCTTTTAGCTTTATATTTGAGCCATCATAAATCTTACGAACGATAAAAATAGGTCTACGCTTAGACTCTATAAAAATTCTTCCGATATATTTACCCAATATTCCAATCCCAATCATTTGTAAGCCACTAAAGAACAGTACAAAAATTAATAATGAAGCATATCCAGGCGTATCAATTCCAAGCAATATCGTGCGTGTAAAAATAAATAGACCGTAGAAAAATCCAGCAATCGCAGTAAATATACCCAAATAGAACCATATTTCTAGAGGCGCTTTGCTAAAGCTAGTAATTCCATCAATTGCAAATTTGAATAACTGTAAGTATTTCCACTGGCTAGTTCCTGCTGAGCGTTCAGACCTTTTGTGGTATACCAATTTTTCTTTAAACCCTATCCATGCAAAAAGCCCTTTATTGAACCGAACCCTCTCGCCAAGACTCAAAAAAGCATCAATCGCTACTCGGTCGAGCAATCGAAAGTCACCAGCATGCGGTGTGAATTTAGTATCACTAACCTTATTAATACTTCGATAAAATAAGCTTGCAGTTTTACGTTTCAAATAAGTATCACTATCTCGTGTTTGATGTACTCCAGTTACAATTTCATATCCCTGTTGCCACCAATCTACCATCTCTAAAATTAGCTCAGGAGGATCTTGTAAGTCAGCATCAATCGCAACAGCACAATCTCCTCGCGCATAATTAAAACCAGCGTATAGCGCAGCCTCTTTACCAAAATTTCGCGATAAATCAACTATTTTTAAGTTATGCTCACTTTTGCTAATTTCTATTAGCTTAGCTAAGGTATTGTCATTACTTCCATCATTGACCACAATTACTTCATAATCAATAGGTAACACTTCCAGAATTGGTGCTAGAGTAGAAAACAATTGTTCTAAGTTTGCAGACTCATCCTTCATAGGAATAATGATACTAATAAGACTCGAGGATAATTTCTGATAGTTCATCGATAAAATACTCATTTCTGGTTAAAATCTATAATATAGCATTACTATTAAAGTTCATAGTATATGGTATCTATGTAACATATTCTATAGTTTTATAATTCTTGTAATCTACGTTCAATTATCTTGATATCTGTAAAACTACTTGCATCAGAAAAAAATATCACTCGCGCATCATCAACGTTAGATTGCTGATAATTTGACAAAGTCTGCGTGACATCTTGAGTATCACAGGCAATGCAATCTGCATCGGGAATGAAACTCTTGGTTAACAATTTGCGGATTGTAGATATTTGCGCTGCTAGTTGATTAGAAAGCAAGAAAATCACCTGAGGAGGGATTAATGTTTGAGCATTAATTAATTGTACTGCACTCTCTAGATCTTGTTGATCTGCTATTTTTACGGCAATTACACAATTTTTGGCATTGCTTAATTCATAGAGTTTTAGATATTTAACCAGAACACCCATCGCATTATAGCAGCTGATTAAAAATCCCTCATAGCCGTATTTAAAACCTTTTTTAAGCAGATAACTTTTAATAAAGGCAATAAAAAAACGAAAAGGAATAGTCCACAGTTTGACTTTTTTATGCCCAAGCTTATTCTCAGCATAAAGATCAGCATAGTGCTCAAGTTTTGCCATTAGTTGACGAGTATTACTGTAGGGAAAATGATAGATAAATGAGTTTCTATCACTTAGAGTTGTGACAGTTAAATTATTGGTTTGAATACTTTCATGTACCTGATTATCATTAAAACTCGTGGTTTTACGGTTATACAAGCGCACCACATAATCATTATCCCAATTACAACCATCAATCAAGCGGCCAGCATAATAATTCTTACGATAAAAGCGATAAACTTCTTGCTCGCTTAATTGTTGCCCTAGTATTTTTTTGACTAACTCTGGGCTAACTATTTCGTCACTATCAACAAAGAATACCCAGTCGTGACTGGCTAGGCCTGCACCGATATTCTTTAGTGGTCCAAAACCACAAAACTCACGTTGATAAATCTTAACATTAGCAAATCGAGCCGCAAGCTCCATGGTTTGATCAGTAGAGCCATTATCAACAACAACTACTTCAGGAAAAGCTTGTAAGACCCCCAAACAGCGCTCAATATACTTAGCGCTGTTCTTAGTTAGAATTACTACTGAAATCATTGCAGCATCTACTCAAACTGTTGCAGGAATTTAAGCTCATCCGCAAAGCCGCTTTTAACCTTAACCCAAATTTCCAAATGAACTTTGGTATCAAAGAGTTTTTCCATATCCAAGCGCGATTCAATTGATATTTTCTTCAATTTCTCGCCACCCTTACCAATAATCATCGGCTTTTGATTTTCCCGATCAACGATAATGGTTGCAAAAATCCGGCTGAGTTTATTGGTTTGCTCAAATTTATCAATCTCAACCATCAAGCTATAAGGAAGCTCTTCACCCAGTGAACGAAATAATTTCTCGCGAATAATTTCACTTGCCATAAAGCGGCTGCTTTTATCGCTAAGTTGCTCCTCGGGATATAAAAAAACGCTCTCCGGTAAATATAACTTAGTTGCTGCGAGTAATTCATCCATTCCGTGATCATGTTTAGCTGCTACGCTCAATACTTTTTTAAATGAATATTTTCCAGATACTTCTTTAACAAACTGATTTAACTCGTTACGATCCTTGTATTTATCACGCTTATTGATTACTAGGATTACATTTGCTTCAGTTGGTAATAAGTTTAATACTTCTTCATCGCCAATATTAAAAATCCCTGCTTCGACCACATAAATAATGGCATCGACATTACCCAAACTATTAACCACGCTCTGATTTAATGCCTGATTTAACTTAGTTAAGTATTGCTTTTGAAACCCTGGAGTATCAACAAAGAGATATTGGGTATCATCCTTGGTATAAACCCCAGTTACACGATGGCGTGTGGTTTGTGGTTTACGCGAAGTAATACTGATTTTCTGCCCAATCAGATGGTTCATCAGTGTCGATTTACCCACATTTGGACGTCCAACAATCGCTACAAAGCCACAAAAAGTTTTAGATTCAATCATATAGTTTATTTTATCCAGTCTTTATCTGCCGAAATATCATGCAAAAACTAGGCGCAACGCAACGCGGTGTACAATATGCTACATAAGGCGCGTTGCAACGACGTTATTGCGTAATATGTTGAGCAGATTCAATCATTAAAAGGCATCTCATTCAGTAACATTAGTAAATTATTTGCGGCACATTGACTAGCTTGTTTTTTACCTTTACCTTCACCATAGGCACGAACATCAAGCTCTTCAATCGTACATTCAACCCGAAATAGCATGTCATGCTCAGGTCCTGTCATACCCACGATCTCATAACGAGGTAAGCGAAAACGTTTAGCTTGAATATATTCCTGCAATTGAGTCTTGTAATCTTTGGTTTTACCTTGCTGCTGCTCACGTAATGGGTAATAAAATAAACGCTCAATAACCCGACGGCATTTCTCAAAATTACTGTCTAAGGTAATTGCTGCAAAAATAGCTTCCAGCGCATCAGCTAAGATTGAAGGGCGCTGCCGTCCTCCGCTTTTAAGTTCACCATCACCTAAATACAAATAATGCCCCAGATTAAGCTGCTCAGCAATCTCGACTAGACCATCTTGATTAACCAAAGCCGCGCGCATCTTAGATAATTCGCCCTCGGATAAATCCGGATAAATTTGATAAAGATTAAGCGCAATTACATAATCCAAAACACCATCACCAACAAACTCTAAGCGTTCGTTATTGATTTTGCTGTAGCTACGATGTGTAATCGCTTGACGCAATAATGAGAGGTCTTGAAACTCATAACCCAATTGTTCTTGTAAATCAGAAATATTTGCCATTATTCAATCTTTGTTCCGACACGGGATAAATCACGGAAATTCATCCATACATAAATAGCTTTACCTAAAATTGCTTTATCAGGTACAAAGCCCCAGTACCTACCATCTAGACTATTATCGCGATTATCACCCATCATAAAATAATGCCCTTCTGGTACACGACAAGTAAACCCTTCGTCATTGTACTGGCAATTTTCCTTACCTGGAAAATTTTGTACCATTTCTAAGATCACTGGTGGAACTTGATCCCAGACAATAATTGGATGTTTAACTCCAGTCAAGTCCTCAATCAAGCGCTGATTATGGATCATCACATCGCCATTGGGACCAGCTTCAGTGTAATCATAAGAACCATCATTTTGATAACTTAAATTTTGCCCATTAATCCGTAAGCGCTTATCAACATAAGTAATTGTATCACCAGGTAATCCAACGACACGTTTAATTAGATCACGGTTAGGTTTGGTTTGATCTTGAAAAACCACAACATCACCACGATTAACTTTATTAATCGGAATTACCACTTGATTAGTAACAGGCATTCTTAGACCATAGTTAAACTTACTAACCAAAATAAAATCGCCAACGGTCAAATCTGGACGCATCGAGCTACTTGGAATTTGATATGCCTCAAACAAGAAAGCTCTTAACACCCATACCGCCAAAACTACCGGAAAAAACTCACGGGAATAATGAACATAATGCGGTTTCATTTGCGTATCACTACGTGATTTACTCCAGATGAGCTTATCCAGCAATAAAACCACCCCACTCACCGCGATAAATAGGAGCAAGACAGTTGCAAAATCAGTAAACTCCGAGACAACTCCCACACAGCCTAAGATAAATAACAAATAACCATTTTCCATAGCCTTACTTTTATTGTCACCACGTGCACGAACAATCATTACAATACCGATGACAATCCCAACGATTCCTAAGTAGAACCATTTCGATAAACCCTGAGCTTCCATACTGCCCCTTTAAATTACGAATAAAACTAACTATGAACCGTAAGCTAACTAGCTAAACAGCACATAAACATGTGATTTTAGCATAAACGCCCCTAATAACATCATGCATTTTAGACGCAGT
>SSGY01000204.1 GCA_008017145.1 Neisseriales bacterium | reverse complement strand
TCAATATACTGTGTGGGTATGTAATTTTATAGATTAAATTCAAATATTTCATGCTTAAGTTGCATTTTGGTTAATATTGAACGCACAAAATCTCGTTCTGTCTTATGTGAAGGAAATTTACAATGTATCATAAATTTACTTTTTCCTTTGTAGCTAATTTTTTTAATAGGTAAGAGCTTATTACCTATTGTCAAGAACGATTCAACTTGCCCTTTCTCACAGTTACATTTGATTATATCTGCTGGATGGTTGTTAAAAATTATGTATCGCATATCAATCCCCATGTTATCAATTTTTGAATTTGTTTTTTTCACTCTATGCGGAGATCCCACTTTGCTTTATTTTGCCAGAGTGGGGCAATCCACGTTATGAGAGCGCCGTATTGTATGTCGATAGTCAACATGAGTGCAATAGATAATTTTGTCTATTCTGTTGCAGTTATGCCTAAATAAAAACTGTTGCAATAAGTAACGTTATGTGCTATTTTGTACTAATTGGTGTATATTTCGTATCTATGTAATTTATTAATATATTGTTATATATAAATAAAATGTAAAAATAATTTGTCAATAGATAAAAATATCTATTGTTAAAAATTAACCTGCCATCATACAATCGGTGCTTAAGGTAGTAAGCGATTATTCCTACTGTAATGTTCGTCTGTCGAATATTGCAATAAGTTCATATTGAAAAGTTGTGAAATATTTAAAGGAAAAAGTAATATGAAAACACAAAAATTAAAGCCAATAGCCTGTGTGCTGGCGGTGAGTCTATTTCTCGCTGGATGTAACGGTGGGCGTTCTACAGCAGATGGGTCATCTAATTCTCTACAAGCTGCTCAGGCAATTGTTAACAATAATGATGCAAATCATGCTGCATTTATTGAGCGAGTGAAAAATGCTGTAAAGGGACCTGTTAATTATGAGGTTATAAATCGTGATTTTTACACACCTAAGGATATAAAGCTTGCTTTTGATCCAAACTTGAAGAGTAATCAGTTAGCAAGTGAGAAATCTTTGAATGTGAGTGATGGCGTTAATGCGGGGATAACTGTTGTTTCTGGTGCGGTTGCTTTCGTTCCTGTTGTTGGACCTGTTCTATCTATAGCTATTGCTGCTTTTGCAGGACCATTGATTGATGCCTTTACGACTCCAGAACCTGCAGCTGAATATGATCCGAATAATATCACTGCGCAGCTTTCACGGTTGCAGTCTAAAGTTGCTGCATTGGATCAGCAAATGACTAGAACAAATAATATTTTTTATCAATCTTTAAAAGAGCAAAGCGCGAATAGTGCAAATAGTGCGCAGCATAAATTATTTTCAGCAATGTCCCAAATATCTTATGGTCCCAATTTAAATTCAAGTCTTGGCAGCTGTATGTTGAGTACTTCTGATTTGGCTTACCATTATTTTGGCTACAGTGGACTTGGCTTTGATGAATTTGGTACTTCGTGTAACACGGATACACAACTTGATTTTATGGGCGTAGCTAAAGATTTGGCTGCTTACTCTGGCGATCTAAGTATCAGTATTTCTGATAAACAGTCTTTTGCTGATGCCTTAGTAAATATTAGTGCTGCAAAAATCGATGCTGGCTATAATGGCGATTTTTCAAAAGTAACTCAAGTTACAAATGCAAACCAAAGTGCTCTGATTCAGGTTTTAGATTCAATGTTTGCGAACCTTAAGACCCAGGTTCCAGTGCAGGGAACAGCTTCCACAAACTATGCTGATACTATAGCTCAATATAATGCCTCATTGGTATTTATATTACAGTCTGCCTATAACTCACTTCAGGGAGCATTTGCAATTGAGCATACTAATAATTATCTAAATTTCCTTGCCGCGGTTAATGCATTGCAAACCAATTCTAAAAGTTATATTCCGCAGATTAGCGGTTATGAAGGAATCCCGGCAATTAATTTTGAGGTTAAAAAAGTAACTACTCTTAAAGATTTAGAAGATGACTATATCAATAAAGAGAATAACTTATTGATGTTGTATACTGCGCGTACAAATATTATGTTTAATACAGTTTATAAATATACGGTATCGGATAATCCATTGACTACGAAGACATTACCAGCTCTACCTACTTCATATACAGTAGATGGGAAGAGCTATAAATACGAAGTAGCATTGCGTCCATACTCAGAAATGTACCCTAAGCATTATACTACATTAGATATTAACAGTCTGCCAAGAGGAGGAGTGGGAGAGTCTAGTGTTTTCTATACCTTTGGTGGTTATGTTAATTATTATACTTGTGGTTTTGGGGTTAAACCAGCGGATTTGAATGATAAAAATTGTAGCCTTTATCCTGTGGCAGAAAGTGGTTTTTATGATGGTGATCGTTTGATGTTCAAAGTGAAACCAAGTCAATATGTAAATTTACCAGATAATCTCAAGAATGCATCAACCATTTCAACTGATTGGTATGTGGGAGCAAGAGGTATGCCATTTAAGTTCTCTGACTGTGAACATCCATCTGCGGCAATTGCATATTTTGTTGAGAGTAATGACTCGTTCCGCTGCGATAGCTATAAGACGTGGGAACCAGCAATTACAAATGCGGATGCGATAGGTATATTTCATGGCAACTCAAGTCCAAATACCTATGCGTTTGATATGACGAGGAACAATGATCGAGGTCTTAGTATCTATGGTGATGTACTGAAACAACATGTTTATACTGGAAATGGTTTAACCGAATGGGCAACTGTTGCGAAATTTGACTCCAATAGACTTTTGATTGATGGTAATTCATCTTTAAAAAATGATACGTTTACTCTATTATCAACGAGTAATGCGAGTTCATATGATAATTATGTTTTAAATGGTACTGGAGGAATAGCTTATTCTATTAATGCAGAATTGGATGCAAATGCGGCCGCAGATGGAGGCACATTTATCTTTAACGCATCTTGCCCATCTGGAGTTGATGGCAAAACTGATTTTCAGCGTTACACTGATGGTAAGTCAATTCAGCCCGGCTATACATCATGTAGGATGCTTAATCGGAATGATGATGCTGCAATATTTAATAAATTTGTCGACACTAATAGGTATAACTTATGGACTCCGGCACTGATCGTCTATAACGGAAGTAAATCCTTTGAATTAAAATCAATAAGAGAGTATTTTTACGACGATAGTGACCCAAGAGATTCCGGTATAGATAAAGTTCACTTGATCACTCAGGCAATTATTCCATGTTCTGATTATCCACAATACTGTAAAGCTAATTAATCTAGTCTTTGTATGAATGAGCTCATGCTTGCATGGCTCATTCATCTCCTAAGTTAAGGAAAAAATATGAAAAATTATGTATTTAAACAAAATATCATTTTTGCCGCTCTACTTGGTATCGCTTTGGCAGGTTGTAATGGTGGGGGGGCAACACCAACGCCAGTTCCAACCCCTACGCCAACACCTGGTCCAACCCCAGCACCACCACCAGCTGCGGCGAGAGTTCCAAATGGAGCAAGTGTTAATACTATTGATGTTGATACCGAAGAAAATGTAATAGCCGGGACTAATGGTGGTTATGTTTATCTGTCAAGATTGGCAACCGAGTCATGGCAGCTTATCAACAATATACCAGTTCCTGATAGTGGAAATATTACTAAAGCGCTGATCCAGAATGATCGGGATCTATATGTTTCTACTGCTAATGGAAATGTCTATTTGGATAAGTATGCGGTTGAATCATCAACTTGGCAGCTGATCGGGGGAAGCCCCATACCCGACAATGATGGAATTACATATATCGCAACTACTCCAACTGATGATGTAATAGCGGCAAGCTTTGCGCGTAATGTCTATAAATCTGAGTCAGGTACTGGTGATTGGGCAGCAGTTGCTGCTGGTCCAATTCCTGATGCGAATGGTACGATTAATACCATGAAAGCAACTCGTCTGGGAAATATTGCTGTAGGTACCAGTAATGGATTAGTCTATTTCTCGAGTAACTACGGCGCGACAGCTTGGGTAGTTGCGGCTGGTGGGAGTGGTTTGGGGGGGACATGTCAAGCCATTGAGAATATTGGAACTCGGGTATATGCAGGTACTACTGGTGGTTTGGTTTATTATATTGATGTTGGTCCTAATCCAGTCATGAACTGGACTCTAGCTGGGAATGGCGCCTTGCCGGATCATGGGCTGGTAACTGACTTAACTGAAGATGCAGCAGGTAATCTATATGCTTCAACTGCTTATGGTTATGCTTATATACTGGATACGGGTACTAATAGCTGGCTACAGCTAGGAAATGGTAGATTGCCAATTGATTTCATGCCAAGTAGCGCAACTGCTATTGATGCACGTGGCAGATTGTATGCCGCTAGTACTGCTGGATATGTTTTCTATACTTCTTTGGGTGCTGGCGAAAGCTGGGTGGCTGTTGCTGCTGGAAAATAAATCAATATTTTTTTTATTAGGTGGAATTTTTTTCCACCTTTTTGCATAAAGAGGTGCATCTTAAGACCTAGCTAACAGTTAAGTTAGTTTTATTTTGCTTAGATTGAGTATAAAAGTGTGTGGTTGGTGTTGTTTATTGCGACTTTGGTGGGGCTTGTAATAGTCTTGTATTGCAATGTTGCAGCTATTTAGCTCTATGATTTTTGCATAACTATTTGATTAATAATTGTATTGTGTGTTTTAAATTTTGTCAATAGATGATTTTAACTATTGTGTGTATATGTAGTTGTTTAGTAACATTGTGTCTGGAGATTGGCTTTTTATTGTAGCTTTGTAGTTTATTTGTACAATTGGTATTAAAGTTCGTGAGTGTTAACCCTTATTACTGCTGCATATTCTTCTGTCGTATGCAGTAGTCTTTTTCCTTAGGGATCATACTTTATGAAATATCAGTTGGCACAACCAAGAAATATATAAACAATTTATAAAAGGAAACTGTAATGAAAAAGAGAAAATTAATATTAACTTGCGCTTTGCTCGGGGTTTTCACTGGCGGTGTATTTGCAAGCCAGAGTCTAAGCTCTTCGTCTAAAAATAAGAGCTTACAGGGTGCTGTTAGCGAAGACTGGGCAAAACTGGGTGTTCCAACTTTGTACGCGACAGAGATGCCAACTAGTTCAACTATCTGTATGAATACCAATGGTAATATCGAGCTTGGTGCATCACCACGCATTGAGTTGAGTTTCAGTAACGCAGCTTCTAATTCTAATATTTCCCGAGCATTAAATCTCAAATCTAATGCTTCTGGAAAAATTTCGACTTTTGTGACAGCTGGTGCCGGTGCGGAGTTCTCTGCAGGAGCAACAGATACGGATTATACTTATAACTTAACTTATTTGTATGCCTACTCAGCAAAAGCTAGCTTAAAAACTACTCTAGGAAATAGTAATCTTGGTAGCGATGGGCAAGCTGCATTAACTGCAGGGGATAATGCATTTTTCCAAACTTGTGGAGATTCTTTTGTCGGCGATATGGATGCTGGGGTTGTCCTTGGTGTTAATGTCGGTATTAAATTTAATAGTAAAGAGGACAAGTTAAAATTTCTTGAAAGTGCTAATCTGACAGCAAAAGCCAAAGAAAGCGCAGGCATAACACTTGATAATTCTATAGGTTATGCTGAGTCATCTTTAACCAGCAATGCCGTCGTAACGGTATCTGCGATTCAGAAAGGTGGTACACCTGATAAATTAGCCGAGATCTTTGGAAGCACGGATTTCGCCAGTTGTTCTTCTGGAACAATGAAAAAATGTTCTGATTTAATCGCTAAGGTTAATAGCTATGCAACTGAGATTAGTAAGCAAATTATAGACAATAATGGTGCAATGATTGCGGATCGACTGTATTATTTTAGTCCTAAGATTTATTCGTATTCTAGCATTGGCATTTCTGTTCCAGCTCCAAAACAATTATCTACCGCTGTAGTAACTGCTCAAGGTAAGGTTTCTGATGCTTTAACAACTTCACAATCTCGTATTGACTTTTTAAACCATTATAAAGCTAATTCTTTACCTATTCAGCCTGATGTTAATTCGTATATTGCAGCACAGATAAAAGTTCTGAATAATCGAATTGATTATATTAAGTCAAAAGCTATTGACTGTTTCAATGCTCAAGCAGAAATGTGTCCGACAATTGCTGAAAATATAGAAGCTATCTTTAAAAACAGTACTTCTACTTACAACTTTGATAAAGACAAATATGGACAATTAAATAACTCTTGGTCATATATTGTTGGTGGTAATCTGACTTATCTTGTGCCAATTTCTTTTGCTAATACATTTGCAACACATACCACGGACAGCAAGACAAATAACAAAATTGTACAAGCTTATCAAGTTGAAGAAAATGGTGTTTCGTATATTAGCCGCTTTGATATTCCATACAAAGGATTATTTGGAGTTGTTAAGACATATAAATGTTTGCCAGCAAGTAGTGATAATAAATTTGCAAATACGCGCACCTTTACTTGTAAAAATGGGCTAAACAGTGTTGATGTACAATTTACAAAGCAAACAGATAGCCCACTTTAATCGTTTTGGATTTGAATTGCCATTGATAAGCAATATTCAAGCAATACCGTACTGCTTGTGGTGCGGGAATTTATTAGTAAACATTAATAAAATATAGAAAGAAGAATATTATTATGAAAAATAACAAATTGAGTAATAGTTTAGTAGCCGGATTGATTCTATCCAGCGTTATCCTTACTGCCTGTAACGGGACAAATAGTTCGTCAGGTAGTAATAACCAGACCAATAGTGTAGACACCCAAACCATACATGGTCTTGTTTATGATCCTGTAACTCAAGCTGTTCTTAGCGTTGGTCAAAGTGGTGCGCTGTGTAAGCTTTCGGTTAAAGATATCCCTGGCAATATGACGTGTGATTTACAAGCACCTAACAATATTTTGGTTACATCACAAATTATTGATGATAATAAAGGAAATATTTATGCTCTAGGTACTCAGGCGCAGACAGGAAATGACTTCTTGTTAATTTATCATACAAAAGATAATACTTGGGCTGTAGCAAACATTGACATCCCTTTTACTGTAGCTTTTAATAAATTAGAGTATTATGCTGGCAATCTTTATTTAACAGATCAGAATGAATCAGGATTATATATGGTCAAGCTTGATAGTAATAAATTTGAATCCGTACCTGATTTTTATGTGCCGGGAGATGGTGATTTACTGGCGATAGACGATAGTACTGGAACCGTTCTTTATGCATCTAGAGTAAACACCCAGTCAAATTTTGTTGCGGCGACTACTTCTCAGACCTATTCCAAACAGCTTGGTAGTAGCAGTAACACTCCGTGGGTTAAGTATGGACCGGGTGATCGTAATATAAATGATTCAAGCTATGTTAAAAATACGATATATGCTTGTGCTGAATCTGATTTTGTTTATGCCTATCATCCTGCTGGTTCTAGCAATGATTTTAGCTGGTCAAAATTTGCTAATGCGTCACAACCAGGATATTTCTCATGCGATTACCTTGCTTCAGATGGAACTAATTTGTACTATGTCGAAGGTAAGTGGATCGGTGACGAGAAATTTAGTAATAACTATGTAAATACTATAAAAGCAAACTAATTGCAATAATCGGGTGCTTCCAGCTTATGAGTTTTTAGCTAAATCTGGTTGCAGAATTTGTTGGTATTGTTGATATTTATGGCGTTTCACCAAAAAAAGCGATGATAGCAAATACGACCAGCAAATTGCAGAATAAATGCATTTTGTGCAGATTTCTGCAAGGTTTATTTGAGGATAATTCAATATTAATTTTAGATAAAGGAAAATTAAATGAAGAAAACCATAAGAACTGTTATAGCAACAATCTTAGGAAGCACTTTGCTATGCAACTCCGTGTTTGCAGATCAATGGAAATCAGTAGTAATTGAAAACGATTTGAGCCACCCAGTTAAAATGTCAGATTTCAGAGGATTGCGAACCGATTATCTTTTAGCCAGAAACTGGAATGTTTTCGATGGACCGCGGCAATACTTGAATAGAGGAACCGAAATAACGATTCCCCCCAATACTTCAAGCATAGAAATGGCGCGGAATACATCAGCTATGGATGCTGATAACTTCAAAATAATAGACTATCAAGGAAACGACATTACTGCAGAAGTTCGTGCCAATGGCTATCAATATTTTGTTTTCAGAGTACAAGTGGATGTTGGAGAGGATCGCTTTGCCAATTTAATTATTGATACCAACCCAATCTTTCATAATAATTTAACCAAATACTTCTATGGCTATACTGCCGAAGGTAGCGGTCCTGACTATAATCATTATTATTATGCCGGACCAGCTTATGATAAAGATGGCAAATATCTTGGTGTCGATGCCTATTATCGTTTTGATCAAGATAAGCGGATATATTCATCACCACAGGATCAGGAATATGCAGACTCTCTTAATACCATTTCTTTAGTAGTAGATATCTGTGCAAAAGCGGCAAGTGTAAATGCTTATATTGCCTGCTTAAAAGACTAATTTAATAGTTCTATATATACAAACAAGGATAATTGAAATGAAACCAATCCAATCTATAACTATAAATTCCTGCAAAATAATCAAGCTAAATTCATTATTATTTTTTGCTATCTTACCATCTTTACTGTCTGCATGTAATTCAGCCACATCTTCAGATTCAAATGTAGAAACACAAAATAGTATATACCAAAATTTCATGCAGCGCAGACAAATAGTATTAAAAAGCCTGTCAGAAAAAAAAGTTCCAATAATTCCTTCATCCTTAAAGCTTGATAGCGAAAAACATATTACCCAGCTCGGAGCGTCAACCCAATCGTTATTGGGAGCTCCTGCGTATAGCGTATTGGGTGGAGCACTGCTTGCAGGAAACCCATGTATTATAATGTCAGATCTCTCGGAATCAGGAATGTACACACCGCCACAGCAGGATTCAGTACAAATTATTAAGACCTCTTCTGAAAATAGCGGGGAACAAAATAGCGCTGTCAATGCTACCTTATCTGTTGGTGCCGGGCTATTTACAGCAAATGCATCAATGGATCTAACCAATAGCTCACTATTTAGCAGCAGCGCCATTGGCTTTAAAGTGGTGGCATCTATCGCTGGAGAGCATGGCTCCAGAACATTCTATGATAATTCCAGCGTAACAAAACTCTTGAACCCAGCTTATATAAGCTGGGGGTCATTAAATAATAAGTTTTACTCCCAGTGCGGTGACTCATTTGTTGATAAAGAACGTTTTGGAGCCACTGTAAGTGCAGTTATGAATATAAAATTTGAAAATCAACAACAAGCATCTAGTTTTGGAGCAAGTCTTGGTGGTAGTTATGGCTCATTTGGTAGTCTTAGTGCTGCTATAAACCAAAATGAAAAGTCGAAACAAAGTAATGCTAGTGTAGAAATTAAAGTTATACAAGACGGTGGAATTCCTGGTGAGCTACTTAAAAATGGGGTTTCGAAAGAAGGTCTTATCAAATGTAGTTTAGACAATTTTGCAGAATGTGAAGCAGCAATGATGAAAGTACTCGAATATGCTGGAACACTACAAAGCCAAATATTGGATGCCAATCAGAATATTCTATTAAACAGAGTCTCTTATACTGCTCCACAAACCGTAAAATATGCAAAACTTGTTAGCTTGGGCAATGATAATGCAATTAGTGCTCAGGGAAAAGAAGCTATTGATAAATTAAACGATCTATATAAAAAGACCATTTTACTCTATTATGGCATGGATGATATGAATCGCCTACTAAAAAACAAGGGCTATGAAAACTTCAAAAACCAAGCATACGACAAAATCGTTGCTCGTGAGCAATATATTACAAATGTTTCAGCGACTTGTTATAGCTCACCAGATACATGTGCAACTAAAATACTCCCACAGCTTATTGAAGACTTTAATAATAGTGATACTTTAAAAATTGATCCAACAAATTTGAAGTTTTATTCCAAAACATATACATCTTCTAATTTATTGGCATTAAATTCAATGTTTGGTACGGCCAATAATTATACAAAAGATTATACCGTTGTACTTATTCCTAATTTATATGCCTCTGAGACTAACCAATCATATGTCAATCTATCACAAATTCCGGAGTGCAATGAAGACATCTGCGGCGCTGGTAAAATGGTTGTGGTAAAAAGATTGGATGATACAACCGGTCACTACAAAATTTCATTCAACAATATTAAATCTCTTAATGAAGATTGCAATCCAAGTTCTTATGAAGATAGTTTAAAATGTACCGGTTATAGCACATCAGTTAAAGGAAGTTCAAAAATACTAAACTGGCGTGATGACTGGTCTTATTCGAATATTGGAAATTTAAGTGATCAACAGCTACAACAGTATGCCGCTCCAAAGTTATAAACGTGGAACAGTAATGTGTTCATTATCAATAATTATATTAATGTTATATTATTTTTATAGTTAGGAAATTTGATGAAAAATAAAATAAAATCTGCAGCTTGTTTGATACTTATTATTTTTGTTTGTGCTTGTAGTTCGGGTGGTCAGACTTCTTCAACAGAAGCTACATCGAAACTGATTGTCTCTCAAGACATTCCTAATCTGTTTCTTAATCAGTCATGGAATGTAACAATACGTTCTAAAGCAGCACCTACCGAGTCCATAACCGTTTCATTGGATTCTGCATATGGTATTTATCTTTCGGCTCAAAAGGTAACCTTGTCTCCCGAAAGTCCAATTGCTACAATTCAGGTTTACGGTGATTTAATAACAACAAATACTAGAATAAAAGCCTCATCTCCTAACAATCAAATAGGTTTTTCCAATTACTTTAATGTGCTATCTGGTCAGCTTCCTGATAATGGCGGAGTCGCTGATCTAGAAACGGTCTCAGGAAGTAATAATATTCTAGTTGCATCTACTTATGGAAATGTTTATCAATCAACAATTAGGTCAAATGATAAATCTTCATCACTTTGGCAATTGCTTGCAGGTGAATCAGTGCCAGATCATGCCTTTATTAATGACATGGATTATGATCAAGCCAATAACGATATTTACGTTTCTACTAGTAAAGGAAATTCATATTTATCACTTAAAGGTGTTGATAAATGGAGATTAATTGGAGGTAGTTCACTTCCCAATAACGCTATTGCGTATGGAAGTATCATTGATAAATCAGGTAACTTGATTGTTGGAACCAGCGATGCCTATCTCTACATCAGTAGCCCTAATGGTCTATGGCAAATGATTGGAAACAACATTTTACCGGATGGTGGTGTCATCAGCGATGAAAAAGGAATGCTAATTTTACCTCCTGTTGGGGAAATTGAAAGTATTATAGTTGGAACATCAAATGGACATGTCTACTCAAGTGAAATTAATATAACTTCATTGAAATCTAGTAGATGGGTACAAATTGGTGAAAGTATAAACGTACCAATTACAGCTATAAATATAGATACGACTCAAAATCCTGAATCAGGAAACCTATATTTAGGAACATCTACTGGACAAATATTTTACCTCTCACCCGACAACGTAAATAGTTGGCACGGCATTTCTGGCGGTGAACTAGTCAATATTGGTTCAATTGAACAATTAGTAATTGGCAATAACAGCGATATCTATATCTTGCAAAAGAATGCCTCCAGCCGTTTTAGCGCCTACTTTTCGCAATCACCAAATTTTACAATTTGGCAGCTTATTGGGCTAATCTTACAAAATACATCACCAGATGGCTGTGAAATCTCAGAAGTAGTAACAAACTTCCCAGGGGCCACAAATCAATTTATCGGAACATCATGTGGTAATGTGTATTTTTCTCAATCAGGATTTACAAATTGGAAACCAGTTGGTCTTCCATAGTGCACCATACCACTAAAACTGGACAAATTGAAATAAGAATGTATTGTTGTCATTTATAATAGGGTAATGACGATTTACAAGGATGTCTAGAAATGGAAGTTAAACAAGTATCGCAATCTGGAGTGGAAGCTAAATCAGAAACTAAGGCTGTCACAGGTCAACAGCCATACACCAAAGAATTTAAAGACCAGCTGCTTGAAATATACAATAGCGGAATATATGAATCAGCAGCAGAATGTGCGCGAAACTATCAGGTTCCAGAACGGCTATTTTATCAATGGATAAGCGCGAATAAAAAGCAATCAAAGCCTGGTGATCAGAGTTTTGAACTAGCCAAGCTAAAGAAAGAGAATGCACAGCTTAAAATGGAGCTAGAGCTATTAAAAAAGCAACGGTGTACTTTGCCAAACAAATGAAGTGAAGTACGCCTTAATTCTAGAGGATGAAAGTTGGTTAACTATTTGTTCTGCGTGTATGCGCAATACTGCAATTAACTGATCTAAATATTTGCTCAATAAATGATACAAGATAAATTACAGAGCTTAGGATTCAAAAAACCTTTCAAGCTCGGGGAGAATGATTTCAATTAGGTTAAGTCGTTGATTTTGGTAGTGAAATATTGATTTACGTTGCCAGAATAATTGCTCCAGTTGATATTTGTGCTGCTGAAAATAATTCTGCAGGCGTGGATCATTAATGATAGTGCTGTGGATGAGGTCTAACTCCATATTGCTATCGCGAGTCACCGCAGAACCATTGGCAAATAGAAACTTACCAATCGGAGTAGTGTTGGCATTTTGCAATAATTTTGCAAAAAATTCATGCTCAAGCAATGCATTACTACAAGCCAGTACTACTGGTGTTTGATTGAGATTTAGTGTAATATAGCGGTGGAAGCAATTATCAACAATCCCCTCATAGAGAAGTGTGACAGACAAGTGCCGTCCTAGTGCTTCAAGTTGTTTAGTCATCGAACCACAAGAATTAAGCAATTCTTCAAATTCGGGGTGGTTAGGATATTCTAGCAGCGGCTTAGTCATTGCTGTAGGCAATTTGAGCCAGCTCATAATTTTCCAGATTCATTGCAGTTAGTTTACGTCCCCAGACACAGCCCGTATCTAAGGAAATATAACGCTCTTCATGAAAGAAACCAAGAGCAGCCCAGTGTCCGAAGATAATTTTTTTGTTAATACTTGGATCAAATGGCGTGTGAAAC
This sequence comes from Neisseriales bacterium, assembly GCA_008017145.1. The sequence goes on along the minus strand of SSGY01000204.1, from coordinate 4,865 downwards.
CATGGGGTTAAGTGTTCCGGCATATTTGCCAAATCGCCTTTATAGCGATAATCTAGCGCAAATCCATCTCGTTCCAAAAAACGCATTCGAGTACAGGAATTAATTGCAAATTTCATTTTTTTGAGGCTGCTGAGATCGCTTGACCAATAATTAGGTTTATTGCCAAAGATGCTTTCAATGAATTGGGCATAATCAGCGGATTGTAAATGATTAGACACGGAGTGATTAATATGAAGCAGTTCGTTAAAATCCATTTGTGGATATATTCCCGCATGAGCCATGATATATTGATTATCATGGTATACTAACGGACATGATCTTAGCCAATCAATGTATTTATTGATATTTTTATCACGAATTACATCGCTTAAAGTATCGTCATTATCAAGTTTTACCAGATGATTAAAACGTGCGAGTAGGTAAATATCATGGTTTCCCAGTACCGTAATTACGCTATCCTGATTTTTATAGACCCATTTAAGTACCTCAAGTGAGTTTGGTCCACGATTAACCAGATCACCAACTAAGTATAAAACATCCTTACTTGGATTAAAATCAATCAATTGGAGCAGTTCCATAAACTGTTTATAGCAACCCTGAATATCACCTATTGCGTAGCGTGCCATCTAAATCCCTTAAATCAGTTACAATACCGTACTTTCATATTCACAGTAATATATACTCGAAATATTTGATTCTGGGACGCGAAGTATTGATAAAAAAGACGAGGATGTGTACATAAAAGTACATGACGAGTCTTTTTTGAAATACGACAAAGTCCAAGATTCAAAGATGATGAGTATTTTAGTAGAGCAAAATTTTATCACATATGCAAGAACTTCTTAATAAATTAAATACCCCACAGCGTGAAGCCGTGCAGTATTGCTCAGGACCACTTTTGGTCTTGGCTGGTGCTGGAAGTGGTAAGACACGGGTAATTACCCATAAAATCGCCTACCTGATCCGTGAACGCGGCATGCAAGCAAAGCATATCACAGCAATTACCTTTACCAATAAAGCCGCTAAAGAGATGCAAGAACGAGCAACTAAACTAGTGAATGGTTTAGCAACGCGTGGACTCACGATTTGTACTTTCCATGCTTTAGGACTAAAAATTCTTCGTGAAGAAGCTGCAACGCTGGGCTATAAAGCTAATTTCTCAGTGCTAGATAGTTATGATAGTGGTAAAATTATCAGCGATTTGGCACAAACTACCGATAAATCCTTGATTCGCAGTATTCAGGGGCAAATTTCACTGTGGAAAAATAGTTTTATTAATCCCGATGCGGCAGTCGCGGTAGCGAAAGAAGAGTTTGATCGGGTAGTTGCCAGCATTTATCAACAATACCAAGATACACTCAAGACTTATCAGGCAATTGATTTTGATGACTTAATTAAATTACCAGTAGAGTTATTTAAAAATAATCTTGCAGCACTGCATAAATGGCAGCTTAAAATCCGCTATCTGTTGGTTGATGAGTATCAGGATACCAACGTTTGCCAGTATCAGTTGATTAAAATGCTGGCTGGTACGCAAGGGCAGTTTACTGCAGTGGGGGATGATGATCAATCCATCTATGCTTGGCGTGGTGCGGATAGCGAAAATCTTCGCCTACTTAACCAAGATTATCCAAATCTCAATATTATCAAACTAGAGCAGAACTACCGTTCAACTATCACGATTTTAAATGCTGCTAATCAGGTAATTCAAAATAATCCTAAGCTCTTTGAAAAAAAACTCTGGAGTGAGTTTGGTACTGGTGAAGCCATCCGAATTATTGCTTGCCCGAATGAAGAGGCTGAAGCAGATATGGTGGTGCGTAAGATTATGCTTCATCAATTAAATGCGCAGCATAAATTCTCTGACTACGCGATTTTATATCGAGGTAATTATCAGTCACGAATTTTAGAGCAGGCTCTGCGTAATTATAAAATTCCCTATACTATTTCGGGTGGACAGTCTTTCTTTGATAAAGCTGAAATCAAAGACATTATGGCATACCTTAAACTAATTCTCAATGACGATGATGATACTGCATTTATTCGCGCCATAACTACGCCAAAACGGGGGATTGGGCAGACTACCATTGATAAATTATCAACTTATGCTACCCGCCGTGGAATTTCGCTCTTTGCTGCTTTATTTGAGGAAGGTTTTGCTGCTGAATGTAATCCAGCGCAATTAGGTAATGTTTTGGATTTTGGCAATTTTATCAATGATATTCAATTTCGCCAAACTAAAGAACCAGCCGGGGATTTACTCAATGCAATTTTAAAAGCAATTGAATATGAAGCTTATCTCTATGATTGTGAAGAAGTTAAGGCTGCCGAGAAACGTTACGCCAATGTAGTTAGTTTTGTGGAGTGGTTAGCTAAAAAAGGTGAGAATGATAATAAAACCTTGCCAGAACTGATTCAAACCGTTTCATTGATTAGTTTACTTGATGGGCAAAATGAAGAAGAACCCGATGCGGTAAAATTAACTACTTTACATGCATCTAAGGGACTGGAGTACCCATATGTTTTTTTAATTAGCTGTGAAGAGGGAATTTTACCGCATCAAGAATCAATCGCTCAGGGTACAATTGAGGAAGAGCGGCGTTTGATGTATGTGGGGATTACCCGGGCACAATATGAATTAACCATTAGTTATTGTGAACAACGCCGTAAAGCTGGAGCGGTAGAAACCCGTGAGCGTTCACGTTTTTTGGCTGAATTAGGCGGACATAATATTGTCGATGAAGCCAAGCGCCGCTTTGAGAAAATCGATGATAAAGCAGAGCTGGCAAATAAATTTAATTTACTAAAAGCCTTGCTAAATAAGGCGTAGATACATGAGAAGTGCATAATAAGCTTAGTCACGGCTCTATTGCGAAATAGTCCGAGCAGTTACACAAAGCTTGATTATCTGATGAAATTAGTATACTATAATGCCTATTCTTGGAGAGAAAGATGAAAGATCAACCAATTTTATTTATTATTCCTGGAGCTTGTTCTTTGGGCTCGCAAATTACTTTAGAGTGGCTAAAAACACCTTATCAGGTTGGGATTACCAGCCCAGAAATCAGACAAAGCGAACAATTTCGCAAAATTAACCCCGCGGGTAAAGTGGGAGCGCTAAAAGATGGTGACGTAGTTGTTGGTGAGAATCTGGCGATTTTGCTCTATTTAGCAGATAATTATGCATCTCATGCTATTTGTCCGCCACATGGCAGTGATGGCAGAGCGATAATTTATCAATGGCTATCTTATCTATCTTCTACATTACATCCCGCATTTCAACATTTTAATTATCCAAGCCGTTTTGTTGAAGATGATTATGTCGATAAATTTCGTGAGCTAGCAGAGGCTCGGTTATTGGCAATATTACAATATATTGATAATAATTTATCCGAGAATGGATTTTTCTTATCAACTGGTGCAACAATTGTTGATGCTCAGGCTTATGGTTTATTGCGCTGGTGTAAAAAACATAGCCGTGGCGAAAATTTAGTGGATTTAACAGCATTTCCTAAGATTCGTAATTTTTTTGCACTGATGGAACAAGACTCAGCAGTAAAAAATGCATTATTGATTGAGCAGCAACAATCTGAGGTGCTTAAAGATAGTTTATTTGCTGGTTATTTTGAGTTTGGGTAGGGGTTAAAGATGGGATATAGAGCATCATTATTGCGGTTTTTAAGTGGTGAAATAAAGCCAATATTTAGAAAACAATATCTACGTGAGGATATTGGTGCTTCAATTGCAGTCGCATTTGTTGCGATTCCGTTATCATTGGCGGTTTCGTTGGCAACTGGAGTTGGCGCGGAAGTCGGTTTGATTTCAGCTGTCATCGGTGGTATTTTGGGCGCATTATTTGGTGGCTGCCGTCTAAGCGTGACTGGGCCAGCTGTTGCTATGTCGGTATTGCTGGCAAATACTATGAATGAGTTCGGCTTTGCAGGACTTTTGGTGGCTGGATTTGTCTGTGGTGTGCTACAAATTGTGTTTGGTGTATCTAAGCTCGGTCGAGTGACTAAATACATTCCTTTATCTCTAATCTTGGCTTTTACTGCAGGGATTGGTTTTCTGTTATTTTTTGAGCAATTACCACATATTTTTCAGCTTGCTGAACCAGACAATAATACCATTGGAATGACTGTTCGTCATGCTCATCTTTATTTACGCCATATCAGCTCAGCCGGAGTTTTATTAACTGTACTGACTATTGTTATATTGAGTATAGTTCCGCGTTATCTACCTCGTGCTTACTCCTTTGTATTTGCTGTAATTATTCCAATGGCAATTATTCATTTTACGGGGATAAATGTCAATGTAGTTGGAGAAATTCCGCATGATTTGATTCATCCGGAAATTATTGATTTTAGTTTAATTCATAATTGGCATAGATTATTAATAACAGCTTTGGAAGTATTTATCCTGGCATCACTGGAAACCTTGCTTTCGAGTAGTGCGGTTGATCTGATGGGTAAAGGGGATTTACATAATCCAAATCAGGAATTAATCGGGCAGGGGATTGCAAATATTGGGACCTCAATTTTTGGTGGGATCCCTGTTACGGGAGTGGTTGCACGCTCATCAGTTAACGTTTTAGCGGGAGCCAAAACCAGACGTGCGGCAATTTTTCATTCATTTATTGTCTTAGCTGTGGTTTATTTTGCGCCACAACTTATTGAAAATATGCCTGTTGCGGTCTTATCTGGTATTTTGCTGGCCGCGGCATTTAAGATGATGAATATTCGGCAGGTAATTGATTTGTGGAGAAGTGATCGAGTTGATGTACTGATCTATTTTATTACTTTTTTTGCAATTATCTGTACTGATTTAGTAAGTGGAATCCAAACGGGGTTATTGGCGGCATTTAT
>SSGY01000158.1 GCA_008017145.1 Neisseriales bacterium | reverse complement strand
TAGGTAAAATGATGATTAGACTTATTGTTGGTTTGGGAAATCCCGGGCGTGAGTATGCAGATACCAGACATAATGCCGGATTTTGGTGTGTAGAAGCTTGGGCGCGCAAGCTTGGTGCGACATTTAGCTTGGAGAGCAAATATTTTGCGGAATTGGCTAAGATTAAAATTGGACAACAAGATTTATTCTTACTTAAGCCACAAACCTATATGAACTTATCGGGTAAATCAGTTCATACTTTAGCCAATTTTTACAAAATTCAATCTGAAGAAATCTTGGTGGTGCACGATGAGCTGGATTTTAAACCAGGAACTACCAAACTAAAACAAGGTGGTGGTAATGGTGGGCATAATGGTCTTAAAGATATTGATCGGGTAATCGGTAAAAACTATTGGCGAGTGCGTATCGGTATTGGACACCCGGGAGATGCAAGCAAAGTTGCGGGCTATGTTTTAAATAATCCAACACTTGACGATAAAATAGAGATTGAACGGAATATTGATAAAGTGCTTAGTGTCAGTGAGGCTTTAATCAATAGTGATTTTGCCAATGCGCAAAAAATTCTACATACTAAATAAGGTGTAATTATGGCAGAAGAATTAATTATTTCAACTGGTGATAAAGAGCAACGTTATCGGGAGTTGTTACCGCAGATTGAAGGATTATTAAGTGGTGAAGATGATCTAATTGCGAACATGGCAAATATGGTTGCTGCACTACAAATGACATTTAACTGGCTGTGGGTTGGTTTTTATATTGTGCGTGGTGAACAGCTGGTGCTAGGTCCATTTCAGGGGTCGATTGCCTGCACGCGGATTAATAAAGGCAAAGGGGTTTGTGGTACTGCATGGCAAAGTGGTGCAATTCAGTTAGTTCCCGATGTTGAGCAATTTCCCGGACATATTGCCTGCAGTTCATTATCGAAATCTGAAATTGTTTTACCAGTAAGAAATACTCTTGGCGAAATCATCGCGGTATTGGATGTTGACAGTGAAATGTTAAATCAATTTGATGATATCGATGCCAAATATTTAGCAAAAATAATAAAATTAATTAATTGAGTAAGTTGTGAGTGATCAAAGTAGATATAAATTTCTCTTGTTTATTATTGTAACCAGTACTATCGGGCAAATTGCAGCAGAGATATACATTCCGTCATTGCCGTATATCAGTCATGATTTTTCGATTAGCAATAGTCTTACGCAATTATCAATCGCGGTATTTTTATTTGGTATGGCAGTGCCGGGAATATTTTTTGGTTATATCTCGGACTATTTTGGTCGGCGTAAGATTTTAATTCTTTCAACCAGCATAAGTTCAGTTGGTACTTTAATGTGCGTAGTAGCGCCGAATATTTATATTTTAATTATCGGTCGGCTGATTCAGGGGCTTGGCTTTAGTGGTGTTGGCAGTTTGAGCCGCGCTATCTTACGGGATCGGATGAGTGGTGTTGAATTAGCCAAATTTGCTTCCAATTTGGCGGTAATTACGGTCTTGGTGATCGATGTATCGCCTTTTTTTGGTGGATTTCTCCAGCAGTATTTTGGCTGGCGTCCTATTTTTGGTATCCTACTTTGTTATAATCTATTTGCCATCTATATCAGTTGTCAATTTAAAGATGACAGTAACACCGCGCTAAATGAGCAATTAAATCTGGGTAGGATTTTACATTCAGCATATGATGTAATAAAAGATAAAACGTTCTTTAAATACAACATGTTTTCCGCGTTAACTTATGCGGTACTAATGTCCTATCTGGCAGTTGCTAGCTTCTTGTTTGAAAATAAAGTCGGCATATCACCAACTGAATTTGGTACAACCACTCTGGGTTTGTCTTTTGTTTATATGCTTGGTACTTTTACCAATGGTCGATTGTTACAACATTTTCATATGGATAAATTAATTCGTAATGGTGTTGTTTTAATGTGGGTGACCGCTATTTATTGTTTATTAATCGCGACACTGATTCCACTGACTTATTGGAGTTTAGTTATTTTAGTGGTATTGATTTATTTATCGAGTAGTGCATTGTTTGCAAATAGTAGCGCACAAGCTTTTTCATCGGTTGGTAAAAGCGTTGGAGTTGCTTCAGCTCTATATAGTTCGGTTCAGGTCTTTGTGGCTGCTGTTTTTTCCGCCCTAATTAGTTTATTTCATGTAAATTCAACTTTGCCATTAGCTGGTTTTATGATAATTATTTGTATTTTTATGACAAGTTTGTTTGCGATTAAAGTGGATAGACAGTAGTTAAAATAAGCGCCTTATTTATCCAAAAAGGATGGAAATTATAATTGCATAGCATGTTAAAATATATCAACTAAAAAATAATGAGGTAAACTATGCAAAGAAAATGTATCAATAACTTGTACGTGTTGTTACTAGTCAGCACACTTGCAGCGTGTAGTAATAGTGGCAACATTAATAGCGAAAGTAATAATACTACTACACCAGCAGGAAATGTATCTTCTTTGGTATTTACCCAGCCTTATGAACTCGCAAGTTTCCAGAATACCTCAGGTAATGGCTACATAGTAGTTAGCAATACTGATGAAAGCAGGAGCGTAGAGAGTATAAACTACAGTCTTAATTCGGTAGTAGGTGGGGCTTCAAAAGTTAGTATAGACAGTAGCAGTGCCGAAAGTTGTGCGGTAATAGAGTCACTGAGTAGCTGTGTATTAAAATTGAATTTAGAGTCAGGAGCATTTGGCGGCAGCTTTGTGCTCGGAGCAAGTAATAGCAGTGAGCTGTTAAGCCAAGTAAAACAAAGTTTGTCGACAACTTCGAAAATACTGGCAAAAGCTCCTATTGGAATAAATACGGTTGGGACAACGACAACCGTCGGAATCAATGGAATTAAGTTAAGCTATTATCCGGTAATAAGTAATAATATAACCTCAATTGTAGTGGTAGGAACGTTATTGTCAAATAATACAGGAATATATAATAACGCATTATTGCTGGATGAAAATAACCAGCCATTAGCCTTGCAGAAGATAATAAGTAGTAATCTTGGGGCAGGTGCAGTGAATCTTAGTCAAGGGGACAGCTTTAGTATAAGTATTCCAGCACCGCAAGAGAATAAGCCTTTGTTATTTAAATTACAGATGAAGGAAATTGCATCAGATGGAACAGTGAGCAATACAGCAACATCAGCAATATTAAACACGTTAACTACGGTAAGTAATCAAGCTATATTATATAATTATCCTTCATCGGTAGGGTTGAGTTCAGCGAATGCAAACCAGACGGTTGCAGTGGCAAATATAGGAAGTGTGGCAGCAACAGCTTATGTGGTGAGTAGTAGTAATCCATCGGTAGCAACGGTAACACAACCATCATTATCTTCACTGGTAGGAAGAAGTAATAATCGAGAATTAGAAGCTGATGTGCCAATAGAAAGCACAAGCAGTTATACGGTATCGTTAACGAATCCATCCTCGCCACAGAATGCGTCATTCGTTATAAATGAAAGTTACAATAATGGGAAAATAGATGCGAGCACGAATATTAGTGCAAGCAGCTCAGACAGTTTATGGCCAAACCCTGCACCAACGCCGGGGTGGTCGCAGGTTGGTGAAAGTGTTCAGTCATCAGGCTACTTTACGTCAATTATTCAGGATGGCGCTGGTAATATTTATGCAGGAGGATATACCCCAAATATGACTGGAGGTGCTTGGGAATGGAATGGGAGTGCTTGGTCGCAACTTGGCGGGAATGTTACTTCCTCGGTTTCATTTGGCTCCATTATCAGAAATAGCCAGTCGGGTTATATTTATGCTGGTGGAAGAACAGTAAATAGTAATGGCGGCCTATGGGTGTGGAATGGCAGCAGTTGGTCTCAGCTTGGTGGGGATATTACTTCTGCATATCAACTCAGCTCGATTATTCAGGATGAAGCAGGAAATATATATGCTGGTACGCAAGCATCGCCAAGCGGTCCACAAAATGCAGGTGTTTGGAAGTGGGATGGAACTAGCTGGTCTGAGCTCGGTGGAGGAAATGTTGAATCAGCGCTTGTTTTTACTTCAATAATCCGAGATGATCTAAATAATATCTATGCAGCTGGATCAGCAGTAACTGGCGGTGGCGGTGTCTGGAAATGGAATGGAGTTAGTTGGTCACAACTAGGCACTAGCATCAGCGCGGTCAACCTGTTTCGGTCTATTATAAGAGATGCCTCTGGAAACATTTATGCCGCGGGAACTTCGTCTGGGATTTTTAATACACGCGGATGTGTCTGGAAGTGGAACGGAACTAGTTGGTCACAACTTGGTACTAATGTCAGCACTGTCTCAAGTTTTGGTTCAATTGTGCAGGATTTGGCAGGGAATATTTATGCCGGAGGTCAAACGACCGGGGCAAGTTCCGGTGCTTTATGGATGTGGAATGGCAGCAGCTGGTCACAGCTAGGTAGTAATGTTACCTCAGCAAGTGCCTTTGTTTCAATTTTGCAGGGTGAAGCTGGTAATATTTATGCTGGTGGTGCAACGGCTGGAACCGCTTATGGTGGAGTGTGGTCGTATCAGCCTTAGGGTTTGCCAATCAATGTAGTACCTTAAAAACAGCGGTATCATTTGGAAAATGACCGCTGTTTTACTTTTTCATATAGCACTAGATTTGTTAATTACATGCATGTATACTAAATGAATAGCATGATAAATTTTAAGTTCGAAAGTTAAGCTTTACAATCTCTTGATGAAAGTTATTTGTGAAAATATTGATTATTTTTATATCTAGCCCTTGAAATATACTCAATCTGTCTTATATACCCCAATATCAATAAAACATATATTTTGTTAATTAACTTTTTAGAGTAAAAGGAGTTTAACTCATGGCAACAATTAAGCCTTTGCATGATCGTGTAGTTGTAGAACGTGTTGAAGCTGAAGAAAAAACAGCTTCAGGAATTGTGTTACCAGGTGCAGCAGCAGAAAAACCTGATATGGGTGTAGTAGTTGCAGTTGGCGAGGGTAAATTACTTGACAATGGTACGCGCCACCCTTTGTGTGTAAAAGCTGGTGATCGCGTGTTGTTTGGTAAATACTCTGGTCAAGCAGTAAAATTAGACGGTAAAGAAGTTTTGGTAATGCGTGAAGACGATATTTTGGCAATCGTAGCGTAAATAAGTCGTAAATATATTAATTAAGTTTTTAAAATATTAAGGAGTTGTTTAATTATGGCAGCTAAAGAAGTAAAATTTGGAATTGATGCTCGTGAAAAAATGGTGCGTGGTGTTAACGTTTTGGCAGATGCAGTTAAAGTAACATTAGGTCCTAAAGGGCGTAATGTAGTTTTGGATCGCTCATTTGGTGCGCCACTAGTAACTAAAGATGGTGTGTCGGTAGCTAAAGAAATCGAACTAAAAGATAAATTCGAAAATATGGGCGCGCAAATGGTTAAGGAAGTAGCGTCTAAAACTGCTGATGTGGCTGGTGATGGAACTACTACAGCAACTGTATTAGCACAAGCAATTGTTAAAGAAGGTATGAAATACGTTGTTGCGGGCATGAATCCAATGGATTTAAAACGCGGTATCGACAAAGCGGTTGAAGGTCTGGTAGCAGAACTTAAAAATATTTCTAAACCATGCGCAACAACTAAGGAAATTGCACAAGTTGGTTCAATTTCAGCTAACTCAGATGAGTCAATTGGTGAAATTATTGCAACTGCGATGGATAAAGTTGGTAAAGAAGGTGTGATTACAGTTGAAGATGCTAGCGGTTTAAATAATGAACTAGACATCGTTGAAGGTATGCAGTTTGACCGTGGTTATTTATCGCCATATTTCATTAATAATGCTGATAAACAAATGGCAATATTAGATACTCCATTTATCTTACTAGTCGACAAAAAAATTTCTAATATTCGCGATTTATTACCAGTA
>SSGY01000164.1 GCA_008017145.1 Neisseriales bacterium | reverse complement strand
TTTTAATATTGTAGTAAATTTAAAATATCCCCCCCCATTCGTTCTAATTTAACTTGCCCTATTCCATAAATTTGATTTAAATCCGCCAAAGTCTGTGGTCTATTATTCAGTATCTCACGTAAGCTTCGATCAGATAAAATAGCATGATGTGAAACTTTGTGACGAATTGCCATACTATGGCGCCAGTTAAGTAGGTTTTGATATATCCGCTCTTCAAGTTCAGTTTTCAACCATTGCTGAGAATTTATACCTTCAGTAATTTTAGCTGGATTCTTTTTAAACCAAACCGATTGAATCCCACGCAAAACAGGCAGTGAATTAGCATTAAGCTTCAAGGCTCCATTCGTAAAATCTATATCAATTAAATTTTGGCTATAGAGCTGACGAATACTCCGCCGTAATTCTTTTTCGCTATGCTCGCTAGCAATACCAAAAGTTGAGAGCTTATGATGTTCCCAGACTTGCACCGCAATGCTCGCCTTGCCTCTTAAAACATCAATTACTTGGGTAATTGCAAACTTTTGTTGCATCCGATAAATAGCTGACAGTATTTTCTGTGCTAATACTGAACCATCAATTAAATTTTGTTGATTTAAACAAACGTCACAATGTCCACAGCTCTCACTCTGCTCGCCAAGCGCATGAAGTAAACTCTGCCGCCGACATTGCAAGCTATCACAATAAGCAATCATTTTTTTTAATTTATCTAACTCGTAGCGTTTCTTTAAATCACTAACCTCGCTTTCCAGTATCATCTGCGATAACTCATAGATTTCTTTAAATCCATAATTGACAATACTATTAGCCGCCATTCCATCACGTCCAGCACGTCCGGATTCTTGATAAAAGCTATCAATTGAACGTGGCATATCAAAATGATATACATAACGCACATCTGGTTTATCAATCCCCAAACCAAATGCCACTGTTGCTACCATAAGCGCGCTAGAACTTTGTAAAAACTGATTTTGATGATCTGCCCTAACTACATTGTCTAAACCAGCGTGATAGTTAATAGCATTAATTCCATTACCTTGTAAAAATGCAGCAACATCATCAACTTTCTTGCGTGAGTTACAATAAATAATTCCAGAATCTGATTTATGCTTATGGACATAGTCTAAAAGCTGCTTTTTGCCGTTGTTTTTTTCTTGCGCAGCATAATATAGATTAACTCGATTAAATGAAGTAGCAAAAATAGCAGCTTCTTTTAACTGCAGGAAATGCAAGATATCAATTTTAGTATAATAATCCGCAGTAGCAGTTAATGCAAGGCGTGGAACTTTAGGAAATAGTTTAGCTAAAGTATTTAAGCGTTGATATTCAGGACGAAAATCATGTCCCCAATGTGAGACACAATGTGCTTCATCAATTGCAAATAAAGAAATTTTAAGATTTTGAAGAAAACTGATAAACCAGTCGTTAGTTAGTCGCTCAGGTGTGAGATAAATCAGCTTAACCTGCCCAGCTCGGACTTTAGATAATGAACGCTGATTTTCTTCAGGAGAAAGTGCGGACGACAGATATACCGCACCTATTCCATATTCAAGCAATGTAGCAACCTGATCTTGCATCAAAGCAATCAGTGGAGAAACAACGATAGTCACTCCATCAAGCAGTAGCGCTGGTATCTGATAGCATAACGATTTGCCGCCGCCAGTTGGCATCAAAGCTAGCGCACTGTTACCAGCAAGAACATGATTAATTACCGTTTCTTGCTGTCCAACAAAGCATGGATAACCATAAACTTGATTTAAAATATCAAGTGGAGTTAATTTAGACACCGTTACCTATTGATTTACCAACTATAAAAGTTTAATCAAATAAATTAAGTTTGCTATCAGAATCTTTATAATGCACTAATGGCACAACTTTTTTCACACCATCAACGCTTTTAGTTACGTTAATCATATTTTCGAGCTGAGATTTGGCAATAAGACCTAAAATATAGACAACACCTTTTTCAGTAACAATTTTCACATCATTACTATTAACGTCACCACTACCAAACAAACTACTTTTTACCTTACCTGTAATATAGCTATCCTCAGTTGAAGTTGAAACGTATTTAGAAGAAACTTCGACATAATCATAAACTTTTTGTACGCTGTCAAAATCTTTTGCTGTCCGCACTATTTTAAAACGTTGAACCAAACTACTTGCTTGTCCGGTTAAAAGAACTTCATGATTATAAACTGTAGCTGAAACATGATCGCTCTCAAACTCGCTACTCATATACTTGATAGAAAGATCACGGGTAATATATTGATCACTAGTTACGGTGCTAAGACTTCGAGGATCAGTTACTGCCAGCGCTGCATTGGCACAACCTGTCAAACTAAACAAAAGCTGACCACAAATAACTACAAGACCTAAATTGATAACCACTTTACAAATTTTCATTATTCTACACTCCCCCTACTAAACTTTATTTATAATTTTTAAAAGCATAAACGCCTATTAAGGCGTTCATGATAATTTATTCGTCATCCATCATATCATCAAATTCCTCATCGCCAAGCTCAAGTTCCAAACCTTCCACTTCGTTAAAACTATCTAAAAAGCTTTTTAGTTTATCTGAGCGGTTTGGCTGACGAAGTTTACGGATAGCCTTAGCTTCAATCTGACGAATACGCTCGCGAGTAACGTCAAATTGACGACCAACCTCTTCCAATGTATGATCAGTTAAAGTATCAATACCAAAGCGCATGCATAATACTTTTGCTTCACGAGGTGATAAAGTATCTAGCACTTCACGTACCGTTTTTTTCAAACTGTAATCAATACCATGTTCAGCAGGTATTACCGTTGATTTATCTTCAATAAAATCACCATAACTTGCATCGTCTTCATCACCAATTGGAGCATCCATTGAAATTGAATCATAAGCTACTTGATAGATCTTACGAACTTTTTCTTCACTAATATCCATACGCTCGGCTAATTCTTTAGTCAGTGGCTCACCAGATTTTTCTTGTAAAAGCTTACGATGCTCTTTACTCATCTTATTAATCGTTTCAATCATATGCACTGGAATACGAATAGTACGCCCCTGATCGGCAATCGCACGAGTAATCGCCTGACGAATCCACCATGTTGCATAGGTAGAAAATTTAAAGCCTTTACGATACTGGAATTTATCAATTGCTTTAATCAAACCAATATTACCCTCTTGGATCAAATCCAAGAAATGCAGACCTCGATTGGTATATTTTTTAGCAATAGAAATAACCAGACGCAAGTTGGATTCAACCATATCAGTACGAGCTTTTTTCTGTTCTTTCTCAGCAATCATCAATTGTTTATATAGGTTTTTTATTACTGAAACTGAAATTTGCAAATCATCCGCTACGACTTTAATTTTTTCTTGATGTTCAACGATGTCAAACTTCATGCTTTCAAATAAATCAGAATATTTTTTAGCTGCAACATGAGTTTCTACCCAAGTTGTTTCATTACCAATAAACTCTTTACGGAAACGGTCTTCTGGAACTTTGATTAATTCACATGCAATATGAAAAATTTCATTCTCATGCTGTTTAATAATTTTATGCGCTTCACGTAACACATCACAAAAAACTTCAATTTGTTTATTTGTAAATCTAATTTTACTTAATTGCTCAGTAAGCTCCAGCAATACTTCCTGATATTGTGGTGAATTTGATGTATACTTATTAATTACTTTGTTCTGTTTCTCAACCAGCTTATCAAACTCAGCAAAAAATTCTGCAGTTCCTTCGCGAAGTTTTTCTAACGCAATCCCTGATAATTCTTCATCATCATCGTCAGAAAAGCTTGCTGGAGCAGCATTTTCCATACTAAGTACAGGATCATCTTCATTACCAATTAGCTCATCAACAAAGTTCTCTAGCTTAGTTTTACCATTTAAGACGTCTTGGTAAGCACTTGAGATCAAATTTACGATTTTTGGACAATCTGCAATTGCTGAAATCATTGATTGAATACTGGTTTCCAACTTACGGGCAATCTCTGCCTCATCAGTTTTATCTAGCAAATCATAAGTACCAATTTCACGCATGTACATACGCACCGGATCAGTAGTACGACCAAACTCATTGGAAGCCGTTGTACTCGTCAAAATTTTCTCGGCTTCTTCAACGGCAAACTCATCATCATTCACGGTTGCTGACGAAGTACCTGAAATTAGAAGCTCTTCTTGACTTGGCTCATATTCAAATACCTTAATTCCAATTGTTTCAATCATCATAACAATTTGTTCAATGATTTCAGGATCAATGATATGGTCAGGTAAATGGTCATTTATTTCAGAATTAGTTACATAACCACGCTCTTTACCCTTACCTAACAGATAATGAAGCTTAGTTTTTTGTTCTTCAAGTTTACGTAACTCTTCAGCGCTAAGATTTTCAATCCCAAAATCTACCAAACGCATTAAATTTTTTACATCAGCAACTTCTTCCTTGCCTGTTTTGCGCGGTCCACGACTTTTGCGACTCTTTCCGCGCTCTAGTGCATCACGACTAATAATGCTAGTACCATCAAACTCATCTAAACCATTTTTCTTTCGCGCTAAAATAACTCGTGAAGGATTAACTACGGTTTCGCTTAATACTTGTTTATTGTCTTTTGTCATTATATAATTTCTTTCAGCTTGATTTTTTAATTAAAATATTTTTAGCTTGTTCTAAGTAATAAAACATTGAGATCAAAGTTAAAATAACCGCAGCCAACATCAATAAATTACCAATCAGATTAGTATAAAAATCTAATAGTAAAAACCCAATCGCCAACATTTGACAAGTAGTTTTTAATTTTCCAATGTAAGCAACTGCCACACTTTTAACTTCACCAATCTGAGCCATCCATTCCCGTAAAGCAGAAATCGCTATTTCTCGTACGATGATAATTATCGCAGCAAAAACAAAGGTTCGATGTAAATTAACCAGCACTACCAAACTTGCAGCAACTAGCGCTTTATCAGCTACGGGGTCTAAAAATGCACCAAAGCTTGATTCAAGCTTCATTTTACGCGCTAAATAACCATCAAAATAATCAGTTATTGCCGCAAATGTAAAAATTGCGGTGGCTAAAATATTTTTTGATGGCATAGTTAACAAATAATCAGGCAGGTAATACACCCCCACAAAAAAAGGAACTAAAACAATTCTAAGCCAAGTTAGAACTGTTGGTAGCGGCATATTTCTTATCATGTGAGTTTTAGCTTTACAATAAATGTGACTTATCAATGAAAAAATTTATAGATTTGACTGGCTAATTCAAACCCAATTCCTTCAACTTGTTGCAATTGAGAAATTTCTGCACCGGCAACTCCCTGAAGGCTGCCAAACGAGGCAATCAACGCCTTACGCTTTGTTGCACCAATCCCTGGAACATCCTCAAGACGTGAAATACTCATACGTTCTATTTGTTTTTTTCGATGACCTGTTATTGCGAAACGGTGCGCCTCATCACGTAAGGCTTGCAATAATCTAAATATTTGTGGTTCTTGTCGAAAATTTAGCTCAGTATCTGCATCAATAATTATTCTATCGAACTCTGGCTTACGATGCTCACCCTTGAAAATGGCAATAACCTTGATTTTATCACAAAAACCCAACTCTCCAATCAAGTTTTTCGCGATCCTTAGCTGGGTTTTACCTCCATCAACCAAAATAACATCTGGAATTACCAGTTCTGTATTATTTAAGCGACGGCGTAACACAATTTCCAAAGCAAGTAAATCGTCACCTCCAACGCTATCTGGTAAATTAAACTTGCGATACAAGCGGTGATCAATTTTTTGTCCGGCATAAACCACCATTGATGCTAGTGCACTACTACCTTGATTATGACTAGTGTCATAGCACTCAATTCGATTTAATGTACTAATTTTCAATAACTCACATAATTTGGCTGCTGCATCATGATATATATTATTTAATTGCTGATTTTCAATGACCTTATTTAAGTTATTTGTACCCATTTGTGCTAATTCGGCAATTCTCCCCTTTAAAGCAGACTGAATTTTAATTTTGTAGATACGATGAAAATTGTTATTAAACTCAGTATCAAATTTAAAATCAAGGTAAATATTTTGAATTGCCTGATGTTCAGCATAATAACGCTCTAAAAAAGCTTCGAGTAAAACTTCTACCGAATCAACTAAAGGTTGTGTAAAGTGCTTATCTCCGACATAAAGACCACCACGTAACATGATAAGGTAGAGAAAAAAGCGCTGCCGTTCTGTTTTTATGACTAAAATATCGGCATTTATTGGTAACTGACTATCACTAATTATTTGTTTACTCTGCAACTGCTGAATCAATCCAATTTTATCTCTAAGCACACTGGCTTGCTCAAAATCTAAAGCGTCTGCATATTTATACATTTGATTACTTAATCTACTAACTAAATCACCATAATTACCAGATAAAAAATCGCGGGCATAATTTACGAATTGACCATACTCTTCAGCATTGACTTTATTTACGCACGGTGCGCAACATAAATTAACCTGATAAAGCATACAAGGACGAGAACGATTAGCAAAAACACTGTCACGGCAAGTCCTTAATTTAAATAGGCGTTGTAATGTATCCAAAGTTTCTTTGACTGCTGCCGGATTAGGATAAGGTCCAAACACTGACTCATGAGCACCTGTTTTGCCTCGGAAATATTCAATTAGAGGAAATTTATGCGGTGAAATTCGAATATATGGATAACTTTTATCATCACGGAAAATTATATTGTATTTTGGCTTAAGATTTTTAATTAAGTTGCTTTCAAGCAATAATGCCGAAGACTCATTAGCCGTTACCGTCAACTCTATTGTGACAATTTTGCTGACCATCAGGCTAATCCGCGGTGATAAATCAGTTCGTTTTTGAAAATATGATTTAACTCGTTTGATTAGGCTTAATGCTTTACCAACATAAAGTAACTCACCATCACTGGCATAATAGCGATATACCCCTGGAGAGTCTGGAATCTGCGCTAAAAATAAATTATCAGCCGTAACATTTATTTTCATCTATTTAAACCAAAAATCAACAATAAGCCCTGCAGTTAATAGGATTCCAATTTGATTATTAAATAAAAAGGCTTTGAAACATTGCTGACGATTTTGATTTTTAATCTGCTGATAAACATAGTAAATCAAAAATAGCTCACATAACAGTGTTACAAAATAAGTAATTCCCATATTTTGCTCGACACCAACCATGCACATGATAAACAAAAACATGCTATAGCAAAGCATAATTATCGGGATAACTGATTTACCAAAAGTAATTGCGGAGGTTTTAATTCCGATTTTTAGGTCATCAGGTAAATCAACCAGTGCATAAATAGTGTCATAAGCGAGTACCCAAAAGATATTCGCGATAAAAATTAGCCAACCAACAGCGGGAATATGCCCTGAACTTTCAATAAATGCCATCAAAATTCCAAAACTAAACGCAACACCGAGATATAATTGAGGAACAGCAAAAAAACGTTTAAAAAATGGATAGCTAACAAAGATTAGCAAAGCTGGTATTGACCAGAGTAATGTCAAAGGATGTAGGGTAAAAGCAGCCAAAATAAAAGCAGCTAAACTTAATCCAGCACTCACTAATAGCGCATTTTTTTTCGAAATAGCGCCAGTTACCAAGGGGCGATTCGCGGTACGTTCAACTGCTCCATCAAAGTCACTATCGGCATAGTCGTTTATCGCGCATCCTGCCGCACGGGTTAAAAACACCCCCAAGCTAAAGACAATTAAAATTTTAAGCGGTGGGATAGCAGCATACGCAAACCACAGCCCCCACCAAGTTGGCCATAATAACAATAGTGTACCAATTGGTTTATCGAAGCGAATCAGACGTAAATAATCTTGTAACATAATAAGTTCTTATTAAAATTAGTTATTTTGCAGCGAGATTTTACACCACCTATAAGGTTGATTACAATACGTTTGCTTTCCTGTTTTTATTGATTACGACTCCCGATAAATTAATTTGGTATATAATAACGGCAATAGTTTAGCTTTTTAGTAAAGGATTTAATCATGGATTTCACATTACCAATTACCACAGGTGGAGAATTTACACTTAGTAACTTAGATCGTCCGCTGGTATTATTTTTTTACCCTCGCGACAATACTCCTGGTTGCACTATTGAAAATCAAGATTTTAGCAGGTTATATCCAGAATTTTTAGCTGCTGGTTATGAGGTTTTAGGTATTTCACGCGATAAAAATACTACCCACTGTAATTTTCAAAAAAAGCATGAGTTACAACATCAACTACTGGCAGACCCAGAAGAAACAGTATGCAACCTATTTAATGTTATGAAAAATAAAACCATGTACGGCAAACCAGTACGTGGAATAGAACGTAGTACTTTTATCCTGAACAAGGATCATGAAATCATTAAAGAGTGGCGCAAAGTTACTGTTGATAATCATGCACAAGAAGTTTTGGACTTTATCAAGAGTCTCTAAAGCTATAGTGTTTGATTGATTATGGGTTGAAAGCACTCGACCCATAATTTAAAAAAACATTAATCCGCTAATAAAGATTATACTCGAAAAAAATAGCGCGACAATACAATAGCCCATAATATCGCGAGCTCCCAAACCAGCAATCGCTAACGCAGGAAGTGCCCAAAAAGGTTGCGCCATATTCATCCACGCCTCGCCATAAGCAATAGCCATTACTGAGTGCCCCATATCTGCGCCAATTTTTTGTGCCGCAGTCATAATAAATGGTCCTTGTACAACCCAATGCCCACCACCTGATGGCACCGCAAAATTAATTATTGCTGAAGATAAAAACGCAAATAATGGAAACGTATCTTTATTAGCAACAGCAATAAACCAATCCGTAATAATTCCACCTAAGCCAGAATGCTCAAGCAAGACCTGAATTCCAGCATAAAATGGAAACTGAATTAATATTCCAGCGGTACTCTTAGTTGCCATAGTTATTGCCCGAGCATATGCCATTGGCGTTTTGTGAAGCAGCAAACCTAAAACCATGAATAATAAATTTACCGTATTGATATCAATCTTAAACCCTTTAGCCATAAAGTAAAAAATCAAATAAGTAATTCCAGCTAAAGAGATTATCGCTGCCAAAATTCTACTTTCTTCTAAACGATCCGCCAATGGTGCATCTTTAGGTAAAACACGCTGAACGGTAATTAAATCTTCTTTGAGCAGCTCAGGATCTATTCTTTTACGCTCAGATTCTTTAGGTAGCATTTTAGCAGTAAGTATTGGCAATACAATAACTAAGCTAAGCGTAATGAATAAATTCATTGAAGTGAATAAAGTATCTTTAATCGGTACCAAACCAATTATTTTCTCCAGTGGATTACCTGCCGTTGCCGCTAATAGTGGAATCGAGCCAGAAAAACCACCGTGCCAGGTTAAAAAAGCAATATATGCGCTAGCGATCAATAATGGATAATCTGATTTGGCGACTGATCTGGCAACTTCGCGCGCCAACATTGCACCAATTATTAACCCAAAACCCCAGTTAATAATACAGGCAACTGATCCAACAAAAGTAACCAATGCAACGCCTTGTGCTGGAGTTTTAGGAATTGATGAGAGCTTAGCCATAAAGCTTCGAACTAAATCAGTACTAGCTAAAGCGTGTCCGGTTACTACCACTAAAACCATTTGCATAGTAAAGCCGAGTAAATTCCAAAACCCACTACCCCACATCTGCAAAAGATCTAAAGAAGAATGTGGCGTTAGAACTCGGCTTAGCGCAAAAACAATAATAGTTAAAATTATGGCAAAAACAAAAGGGTCTGGCAAATAACGCTGCACCAACGATGTAAAGATTCGGACAATGTAATTCATTGCTATGACCTTTTATTTAAAATAACAATAGTGTAGAGATTAACATTTGTTATGCCCTATATTGTAGTTTGCTGCTTTTCTAACGTAATTTTCTCACGCAAAAACTTGCTCACATCAGTCAATAACTCGTGGCTGCATAGCAAATACATATCATCGGGCTGTGCTTGAGTCAAAATATATTCAGTAGCCTCTAGTTCATTAGGAATAACTTTTAACTGTGCTTCAGGATAACCTTGTTTAAGTAATTCGAGCCTAAATAATTCTGGCATCTCGCCTAATACACTACCACGAAGCGACTCTTGAAACTCTTTAATTACGACTAAATCAACTTTATGTTCAAGGATAATCTTGACAACCTCGGGGATAGTTTCTTTTCTATCTGCAGTATTACCATACATTAATCCCAAACGCCCGTTTAAAGCATGTAATTTACGAAATCCTTGTGCTAAATCAAGAATATTACGAAGTCCAGCTGGGTTATGTGCAATATCCACTACTAAATGTCCTGCTACTTTAGAGTGGTAATAATTCCAGCGCCCAAAATTAGATCTGGCATCTGCACCAAACTTAGCCAGACCAAACATAATTTGTGCCGGAGTTAAACCCAGCGCGAAAGTAAGCGCCGTAGCATGAAGTACATTTTCATAATTATAATGAGCCAAACCATGGACAGTAATCGGAATCTGTGTAATATTATTTAAACGATGTAGTTCATTGGAAGTTCGAATCACAATCTGCTGATTATCCAAATAAACCACAAAGTTGTTTGCAGTTATAAAGGGTTGAATTTCTTCTGAAGTTAATTTGGTAGATAAATACGCTTTGCGCTGGTTATCCAGAGGAAGCGCACGAATATGTTCATCATCCAAATTAATAATTGCAATACCATCCGCTTTTAAGCCATTGTAAACAATTCCTTTAGCCGCCGCCAAATCTGTTAAATTTTCAATGCCGCTCTGTCCAATATGATCATGAGAAATATTGGTAACCGTTGCAGCTACAGCATAATTAGGT
>SSGY01000105.1 GCA_008017145.1 Neisseriales bacterium | reverse complement strand
CACCAGCACAGAATAATAGCAACTATACTAGAACTCATTATAATGTTACTGGTCGTATGTAAGGAAATTCCTAAAACTACCTCTAAAAATTTAGGCATATAAATTACACTAATAATACAGAGGCTACTTCTTACACCGACTAGAGTTATCGCAATTAGCGTATCTTGATGGAAATGTTTGAACATTAATTTGAAATTGTTAGATGCCATATAGCGATAAAATTTATTTCTTCCTTGATTTGATAACTCATAATTAAAAAAACAAAAAAACAAAGCTACACCAAGCCAGACTACGCTTAGAAAATAAATAAACACAAGCAGGGAATTTACTGGGGAAAGATGTAAGTAGTCAATAACTTTATAGCCAATTACGCCAGCTAGTAGACTCAATTCAAGGCTACCGATAATGATAGAGCTAAATTCAAAACTTAGTTGCTGCATACTCAGCACAGACTCATAAGTTTCATGAATAATTATACCCATGCAAATTTGATACACAAATCTAAATATAAGCAAAGCTAACAATATTTCCTGAACTAGACTTTGACAAAAATAAGCTATTGTCATAGCCTGTAGAGCGAGCATACACGCAATAGTGATGCTGGCTAGCACCATGATAGTTGATGAGCTAAAGCGGCGGTACAAACGGATAATGAGGCTTCCGACCAAATATTTTGCTAAAAAATTAGAGAACCATAGTACACCAAACAAAACTAAAATACCTCGAATCGGTGAATGGCAATATAGCTTGGTCAATGCACTGGCATTGTGTAAATAGACAATTATGTCAAAATATTCTAAAGAAAGTATAACTAGCGCTAAAATAACAGATTTTTTATGAGTTATACTTAATTGTGACGTATTAAATAATCGCCAGATACTGCTAAGTTTCATTTTTTCTGACGCTTCAAATTTGGCAGCATTCGCCGCAAGATATCAATTCTATCTAGATAATGATGTTTTAGGGCTGCCAAAGTGTGTCCAGCAACCAAAGCCGCTAGCAGGATTGCCAAATATTTGTGTAGGGAGAGAAACTGCAAAGATACCGCCCATGGCTGTGGAGAGATTATTTGAAATAATTTAAAATTCAAAATATGAACATCATGCGAATAACTTTGAGTGAAGTAAATGCCAGAAATCGGAATTGCAAACATCAAAGCATACATCAACAGCACGCCAAAATTAGCTAGTACAGCTTCACTAAGCGGAAGCTCCGAAAGCTTTGGATAACGATGGGAAATTCGCCAAAACAAACGAATAAATGCTAAAAGCAAAATAAATACACCAAACTGTTTATGAATTTCATATAGGTTTAACGAAGTACTCAGCTCAGAAAAATATACCAAAACTACGCCACTGGTTAAATTGAAAAAAATCATTAGCGCAATGGACCAGTGTAGAAATTTGGCTACCGAATCATAATCATTACTAGCAAACTTATTCATCATTTAATCTTTCTATAAGATTTTAAACTCTGAAAAGACAATATTTGATAATAACCAACACAGTTATCCATTTCATTTAGCATTAGTTTAACAAAGATTGCGATAGTACAACTGCAATTTATTACATTATCAACACAAAAGCACTCTTTAAAAGAGTGCTTTTGGATAACATTATTCAGATAATCACTTATTCATCCGCTACTGGAATATTTAATACTGACCAAGTACTATCTGTAACTTCACCAGCTTGCAGTGCGTACATTAGCTTAACTAGCATCAAAGTCGCTTTAGAATTTATATCACTATTTGGAATATAATACCAGCGCCCCTCATACTCAATTTTATTTCTGCTATTCTTCGGTTCACTTTCACTGGACTGCATCTGAAATAATCCATCAGTCATCCGTGCAAGATTAATTTGCTGTTGCTGATTTAAGCTACTGCGACTAGCTACACCAAACCCCTTTTCTGTTTCAGCTGGTGCAATCACGCCTTTAGAAAGATAGTTCAGGACAGAAAAGAATGAACGGGTTTGAAATTTAACTACATTGCCAGAGACATTATTACTGGCAAAGCGAGACAGAATAATTTTACGGTAAGGTTTTTTCAATTTAAGTAATTGCGAAAGTTTAGCAGCCGCCGCATCGTCATAACTAGCAACAACCAGCACTTGATTCTTTTGATAATTACCTAAGAAAACTCCAGCTCTAGAACTATGGCGCAAATCATCTAAAGTACCTACAAAATCATTAAATCCTTTATTATCATAAGTAAATTGTGTAGCATCAGACAACTCACTTAGATTCATCTGATTACCAATTTGCTCGACCGTTAACTTAAATACAGCAGACAAGCTAAGATTACTTTGTGCTAAATAATAAAATTTAGTTATATCTATTGGTGTTAGCAGCCCTGAAATATAACTTGTTCCCTGTAATGGTGAATAAGTAATTGTTGGTGACGTGGTAAACTCGATATTGGGTTGCACATTCCAGAACGCACCTAAAGCAGGAAAATTACGACCGTTAGTAGCATTACCAACTTTTGTGTCATCTCCACCGGTTGAATAGGTTAAAGTAGTACGAGTAGTAATACTATCAACACCAACAAAAAAAGGACTTTTGTCATAATGCAAACGAACAATATTCATCAAAAACTGCTCATTATCACTTTGATTTAGAGCTTGGTTATAGCCCTCTCTTGTCTTAGGTACATTCCCCAGTCCAACGGTTGAACAACCAGTTAATACAAGCATAGCTCCGCTTAGAGCCAATAAAATAGATTTAACATTTAACATTTTTATTCTCTCATAAATAAACAGCAGATTAACGACCAACTGGAATTACTACCATAGGTAAATTCGCTTTTATATCACCAAGTTGTAATGAATAAATCACTTTTAATAAAATTAAAATTGATTTGGAAGTTGCATCATCATTCGCAATATAATACCATTTACCCCTATAATTAATCTTAACCACTGCATTTGCTGGCTCAGAATTACTAACTAGTGCGTAAAAAGAACCTTTAGTCTGTTTTTGCTGATTAGACTCATCATCAGGAACATAATTAGCCAGATAATTTAGAATACCAAGCAATGATCTGGTTTGCATATAAACTACATTTTCAGGAGTTCCTGGTAAGTTTACTGCATATCGGGAAAAAATAAACTGAGTATAATTATGCTTTAAGTGTAGCATATTAGAAATTTGCATACCAGCTTCCGGGGTTGTTTGCAGCAAAATTGCTGGATGATCACGATAACTGGTCAAACTATGGGTTATGGTACCCTTTTGTCCAAGTCGTGTAAGCTGATTAACAAAGTTACTAAATTCCGGATTATCAGAAGAACCACCATCTACAACATGACGACTCACTTCGCTATTATTTAATACACCGATGCGGTTAATGCTTAGTTTCAATACGGTAGGTAAATCCCAACCAGAACTTTGCAACAAACCAACCCTATCAAGAGTCAGCGGAGCCATCATACCAGAAACATATTTGGTTCCTTGTAATGGTGTATAAGTAATTGTCGGAGCTTCAGTAAATTCAATAGTAGGCGCGATATTCCAAAATGGTCCCGCCATTACAGCATTTCTATCTGTAAACATCTGAGCCTCAACCTTAGTTCGTAATGTTGATTGAGTAGTAACACTATCAACGCCAACAAAGTATGGGCTGTTACCATAATGCATTCGCACGATATTTAGTAAAAATTGTTCGTTCTCACTAGTATCAATAGCCTTATTGTAATTCTCACGAGTTTTTGGTACTTGCCCTAATCCAGTTGTAGAACATGCGCTCATGAGTGTAACTAAAGAAACTGATAAAAATATAACTTTGGAAAAGTTCATCGTCTAACTTCTTTCACAAATTTTATTTCCAAGTGAAATCATTATTTTCACTTGAAATGGTTAAATTAATATTGTCTTAATTTAACTTAGTTAATAGGAATTGTAATCAAAGGCAAGTTAGCCTGTACATCGCCAGATTGCAATGAGTAGATCAATTTCAACAACACAAGTGTTGATTTAGATAGATCATCATTATCTTGAATGTAATACCAATGGCTATCATATTCGACTTGTGCCACCGCATCTGAAGGCTCACTTGAGCTTTCACGTACATGCAGCATATTTGAAGTATATTTACTCCAATCCAGACTTGAATCAACCAAAGTTGCATTGTAATTTTCAGATTCAGTACGATCAACTGCAGGAGTATCTACGTTATTAGATAAAAACGCCATAACATTAAAAAACGAACGTGTACTAATGCTAATAACATTCTCCGGCTGTGATTTATCAATAACTAACGTATTTGCAAAAATTAATTTTTGATATGGCTTAGATAATTTTAAACCTTGAGCTAAGGTTTTTGCACCATATTCAGTGGTAGCATATAAAAATACAGCGGGCTGGCTTTCATAGCTAGTAAATTCAGTAGTTACCTGATTAGTATCAACTAAATCGTCTAACGTATTAATAAAATTATCAAAATCACTAGTGTTAGGAACTGAAGTGGATGCTACGTAATGCGAAGAACGTCCGTTGCTAAGATTACCAATCCGTGTAGTCGTTAACTTTAACACTTCCTTAACATTATATCCAGACTGCAATAACAAATAAATTTTATCAAGTGTTAATGGCGCTAACATGCCAGTTGCAAATTTACCCCCTTGAACTGGTGAATAGGTAATCGTTGGAGTTTGTGAAAATGCTATTTGTGGACTGCCACTCCATTGTACTCCGTTAATAGGAGCCCAAACATTATTAACTCCAAATGTTCCACGTACCCCCGCAGTCAAAGATGTTGCAGCAGTAATACTATCGACACCAACAAAATAAGGATTCTCACCATAATGCATCCGAACCACATTCATTAGGAATTGTTCATTTTCACTGCTATCCAATGCCTTATTATAGTTTTCACGGTTTTGCGGAACATCACCCAGACCCACGGTAGAGCAAGCGCTAAGCAACACCAAACATAAACCACCAGCAAGCAATTTTCGACTTCTTAATATTCTCATTTTTATAGAGTCCCCTATTAACATTACAAATTTTAAATTTACACAATATTACATCAAGATAAATACGAAAACTCAGCAGATAAGTCTGCATTAGAGTCACTACCTACATAAATTGTATAGTCACGATTTTCCGGAGTAGATTTCATTTCCGCATTATAATATGCCAAATCTGGTTTGTTTATTGTGAACTCAATTATTCTACTACAATTTGCTGGGATCATCACCCGTTTGAAACGTTTAAGTTCACGATTCGGCCGTACAACGCTAAAGTTTTTACACTTAATATAAAGCTGGACAACCTCTTCTCCAGAAATATCGCTTGTGTTACAAATCTCCACAGACACCGTTAGTTGTTGCGCTGCAACAAGAGTTTTTTTATCAATTACCAGATTACTATATTCAAACTTACTGTAACTTAAACCATAACCAAACGAATAAAGAGGATAATTTGGTACATCAATATAACATGAACGATACTCTGAATATTCTCCATTTGCAGATGGACGACCAGTATTATATTGGTTATAATAAACTGGTACTTGACCAACAGTATAAGGAAAGGACATTGCTAATTTACCGCTTGGATTACTATCACCAAAAAGTATACTAGCTAACGCATTGCCATTCTCATTACCTAAAAACCATGCTTGTAAAATTGCATCGCTATTTTCAGCATACCAGCCAAGCTCAAGCGGACGTCCACTGAAAACAATAGTCACCAAGGGTTTATCTAATGCTTTTAGCGCTTGTGCAAGTTCATTTTGAACACCTGGGACACTAAGGTAAGCACGAGACTTGGCTTCACCAGACATAGATTGATCTTCACCAAGCGCTAAAATAATTATATCCACTGATTTAGCAATTGCAATAGCTTGTGCAAAATCTTCACGGTTATTGCCTAAAATATCACAACCTTTTGCATAAAGAATATTTTCTCCACCAACGAGTGATTTCATCCCAGATAAAAGCGAAATGCACTCCTCATTGCGGGCAAGAGAACCCCATGCACCAACGACCTGATTAGAATCAGCCAAAGGACCAATTAATGCTATTTTTTGTCTGTGTTTAGCTAATGGTAAAGTTTGGTTGTTATTTTTAAGCATAACCACCGATTTTAATGCCGCTTCTTTAGCCAATGATAAAGTCTCAGGCAAACGCATATATTGCTCCCGATCAGCATAAAGATGTTTATATGGATCATCAAATAAGCCGATCTGATATTTAAACTGTAACATATGAATTACAGCTTCATCAATCAAAGATTCTTTAATTTCACCAGAGATAACTAATTCCTCCAGATGTTGTAAATACGTCATTGAAACCATTTCATGATCTAGACCAGCAACGATTGATTGTAGGGCAACCTCGCGTGCATCCCGCGCAGTTTTATGATCAATCATTTCATAACTGGAAGTATAATCTGAAATAACAAAACCATCATATTGCCACTCATTACGTAAAATATCACGTAATATAAATTTATTGGCTGTTGCCGGTATTCCATTATAAATATTAAATGATGTCATAAATGAAGCAACTCCGGTATCGGCGCAAGCTTTATAACCAGGTAGATAATGCTGACGCAATTCACGTTCCGACATATCCACCGTATTATATTCCCGACCACCCTCAGCAGCACCATAAGCAACAAAGTGTTTGCAACACGCAGCCACCGAATAAGCAGAACTATAATCACCTTGTTGGTAACCACGCACATAGGCAGCAGCTAATTGGCTATTAAGATAAGGATCTTCACCATTACTTTCCATCACTCGCCCCCAGCGTGGATCTCGAACTAAATCCACCATCGGAGAAAAAGTTAGATTCAGACCAGTATGTGCAACTTCATAAGCAATTTGGCGACAACTTCTTTCAATTAAATCCGGATCAAACGAACACGCCATTGCCAGATTAATTGGAAACCCAGTCCGACAGCCATGAATCATATCCGCCGCAAAAAAAAGCGGAATTCCTAAACGTGATTTTTCAACAGCTAATTTTTGTAATTTAAAAATTGTTTCACTATCCGTGACGCTTAAAACTGAACCAACCTTACCCTCGCAGATTAATTTAGCCGAAGAATTTTCTTCACCATGTTCCCATTTCAATCCCTCCACATTTGCTTCAGGAGGAGCTAGTTGAAACATCTGCCCAATTTTTTCAGCCAAGGTCATTTTTTTCAGTAGTTCCTGTGCTAAGTGCAGGGTTTCTGCTTTGCTTCTCGAGATAGTTGGCTTATGCTCTAACTTCTCAAGCTGTTGTTTAATTGTCAATTCCATTTATATCAAACCTTCTTATAATAAGAATTATAACTACTCATCCATGAGCAACTATACTCATAGTATTTGAATCTTGGACGCGAAGGATTGATAAAAAAGACGACGCGGTGTAGTTAGAGCTACATAAGGAGTCTTTTTTGAAATCCGACAAAGTACAAGTTTCAAATACTATGAGTATATTATTCTTTTACGCCGCCAATATTCATACTATTAAGGAAATATTTTTGCGTAAACATAAACAGTACCACTAACGGAATAATCACTACAATTGCACCTGACATTGATAATCCATAGTTACTGCTATGTTGCCCATCTAACTGAGTTAACGCCAGTGGTAGTGTATAGAATCGATCATCAGTAGCAATAATCAATGGCCACATAAAGCTATTCCACGAACCGGTAAAAGCAAAAATCCCTTGCGCAACTAGAGCTGGACGCATCATTGGTAGAATAATACTCCAAAAGATTCGTATTTCACCTGCACCATCAATCCGCGCAGCTTCGATACAATCATTGGAAATAGTTAGTAAGAACTGCCGAAAGAAAAATATCATTCCGACACTCGCAATTGCGGGCAGAATAATACCCGTGTAGCTATTAATTAGACCAAGTGCTTTCATCAATAAAAAGGTCGGAATCTGCATCACTACTCCAGGCACCATCATCGTACCAAGTAAGACCATAAACAGTTTATCGCGCCCTTTAAAATTAAATTTGGCAAAAGCATACGCTGCCAACGAACAAACTACAATACTAAAGGCAACTGAAACCAGAGCAATAAAGACGCTATTATAAAATGGATGAATAAAATCAACTGCCTTAAATAGCTCGACATAATTTTCAAAAGTAAAATCATGTGGAATCCAAGTTGGTGGAAACTTCAGTACCTCGCTGCTCGTTTTAAATGATGTGCTTAGCATCCATAAAAACGGCAGACACATTATAAAAAGTGCCACGAATAACACACTGTGTAGGCTAAGCATTGTGCCACGCTTTTGCCATTTCCTTGACGAAATTTTTTTCATAATACCACCTGCCTTATGAACCAAGTTTGGTTAATTTAATTCGAATTAAACTAACAGCAAAAATTATAAAAAACAGCACCATTGAGATTGCTGATGCATAGCCAAAATTAAAATACTTGAATGCCTCGTTATAAATCAGCATCACGATTGAAGTAGTTGAATTAACCGGTCCACCACCAGTTAACATAAAGGGTTCTTCAAATAATTGCAGATAACCAATCAGCAACATGATACTAATATAAGTCGTAGTTGGTGCTAACATTGGAACAGTTATCTTAATAAAGCGTTGCCATGCCGAAGCACCATCAATTTCTGCAGCTTCTTTAACCGAATCAGGGACACTGCTTAATGCTGCCATATACAAAATAGTATTAGGACCTATTCCTTTCCACACCACCAACATAATAATGGTAAATATCGCCGTATGTTCATTGGTAAGCCACTGCGGACCATCTATACCAACTAAACTTAGCAAATAATTAATCAAACCATAGTCACCATTCAAGAGCCACTTCCAAACTAAAGCAACCGCAATCGTATTGGAAATTGCTGGTAAATAGAAGCCAACTCGAAATAATGAGGAAAATTTAGTTAATTTGCTATTAATCAGTACTGCCAAACTCAACGATAGCACTACCGTCAGAGGCATGGCTATTACCAGTACGATTATTGTATTTAATAATGCTTTACGAAACAACTCGTCATGAAAGATAATTTGCGTATAGTTAGCAACTCCAACAAAACTAATCGTTTGCGGATCTATTAAAGCTTCAACACCAATCTTGTTAAAGCTCATATACACCGCAGCACCGATTGGAATCAATAAAAATATTGACAGCAAAATCAATGCTGGAGAGAGAAAAAATAACAGGCTTCGCAGATTTGTTTTCATTTCATATCCCTACTTTAATCCAATATTTTGTTCAGTATCAACATCAAATAAATGGCAGTGTTCAAGCAAAAACTTAAATGCAACTTTATCCTGACTTTGTTGCAGGGTTTGGTTACCAAGCTGTGCCGTACGTGCGACTAAGCTAACACCATTGAGATTAAAATGAATATAGGACTCATTCCCCATTTGCTCAACAATTTCAACTTTACCATGAACAATTGAATCAGCATTATTATTGCTACTACTCGCTAAACTAATATGTTCAGGTCTAATTCCAAACCAAATTGTTTTGCCAGCATAGTTAAGCAGATGTTGTGCTTTTGCTGGTGGTAGAGCTAATTCCAATTCATCTGAAAAACGTAGATTTATCCCATCACCACTTTTAATTACGCTAACTTGCATAAGATTCATGGCTGGAGAACCAATAAAACCAGCAACAAATTTGTTTTGCGGATAATTATAAACATTGAGCGGCGTATCAACCTGCATAATTTTGCCATAATTTAAAATACAAATCCGATCTCCCATCGTCATTGCCTCAACCTGATCGTGAGTTACATAAATCATAGTTGCCGTCTGTCCAGCAGCTTGTAATTCTTTATGCAGTTGGGTAATTCTGATACGCATTGAAACACGCAGTTTAGCATCCAAGTTAGACAGTGGTTCATCAAACAAAAAGACATCCGGTTTACGGACAATCGCACGTCCGACAGCCACCCGCTGACGTTGTCCACCCGACATTTCTTTAGGTTTTTTATGAAGTAGCTCAGTTATTTCTAATTTTTCTGCAGCTTCACGAACCCGCTTATCAATTTCAGATTTGGGTAATTTAGCGACTTTAAGTCCAAATGCCATATTTTCGTAGACAGACATATGTGGATAAAGCGCATAATTTTGGAAAACCATTGCAATACCACGGTCTTTAGGTGGCAAGTCATTTATCATGCGATTACCGATATAGATCTCACCGCCACTAATTTCTTCCAAGCCAGCAATCATACGCAAAGTAGTTGATTTCGCACAACCTGATGGGCCAACAAAAACCATAAATTCGCCATCTCTGATTTGCAGATCTATTCCATGGACAGCTTTATAACCATTGGGATATTCTTTTGTGACTTGTTTTAATTCTACGGTTGCCATATTGATTTCCTTCTAACTATATAGTTTAATCTAATAAAAATGCCAATGTTTCAAACGGTTGTAATTCAAACACACCATCTGGTGGCAATGACTCTCGCTGATAATTGCCTGTTAATAAGCAATATTCCTTACTTTTAAAATCCAAAACATAATTCTGCATTTGCGCTGAAAAATTTGAAATAACATATAACTTTTGCTCTTGATAGCATCTGACATAAGCAAAAATATACAAATTATCCTCATCTAATAACTTGAAATCCCCATGTAAGATTATGGCTAATTCTTTACGAAGTTTAATCAGCTTCTGATAAAAATGCCAGATTGAATCAGGATTATTTAGATCGTTTGCAACATTGATCTGCTTATAATTTGAATTAAGTACAATCCACGGTTTAACCGTAGAAAATCCAGCATAATCTCCATCTGTCCATTGCACAGGAGTACGCGCATTATCCCGTCCTTTAGCATTAATAGATTGCATTACCCGATCTTTACCCCACGCAACATCATTGACATATTCTTGATAGAAATTAATCATTTCAATATCACGAAATTCATCAATGCTGGTGAACTGGTAATTAGTCATCCCAATTTCTTCACCTTGATAAATATAAGGAGTCCCCTGCATAAAATGTAAGGTATTAGCTAACATTTTGGCACTTTGAATACGATATTTACCATCACAACCCCAGCGTGAAACTGGGCGAGGTTGATCGTGATTAGCTAAAAACAATGAATTCCAACCTTTTTGATACAATCCATTCTGCCATTTTTTAAAGACACGCTTAAAATCTGGCAGATGCAAGGGCTTTAAATACCATTTAGATTTACCAGTGACTTCATCTTGTGCCATATGCTCAAACCCAAAGACCATGTCCAATTCATCATGATTACCAGAGTATAAAATGGCATCAGCAACACTCGCACCACCAGTTTCACCGACGCTGATAGTTTGCTTATAATTAGCGAATGTGTGTTTAAAAATTAGTTTTAGCAATTCATGGACACGCGGTGAGGTAAATTTGCTTTCTAGCGGAATTTTACCGATTAGCTCAATCACATCCATCCTAAATCCCACAATACCCTTTGCTAGCCAGAAATTCATAATTTTATAAACTTCTTCCAAAATTTGTGGGTTTTCCCAATTCAAATCTGGTTGACGATTGCTAAAGGCGTGATAATAATATTGACCACTGGTGCTATCCAATGACCATGCAGATGGTAAAAAGAACGAACGTTGGCTCGTTGGTGCTCCACCATCTATTGGATCATGCCAAATATAGTAATCTCGAAAAGGGTTATCCCGTCCTTTTTTAGCTTCGATAAACCAAGGGTGCTCATCGCTGGTATGATTCACCACCAGATCCATAACAATATTAATATTCCGCGCTTTGGCAGCAACAATTAATTCATCCATATCAGCATTAGAACCAAATAATGGATCAATATTGAAATAATCAGCAATATCATAGCCCATATCATCCATTGGTGATTTATAAACTGGAGATAGCCAGATAACTTCAATCCCTAGTTGCTCTAAATAAGGTAATTTGGAAATAATCCCCTGAATATCACCAATACCGTCTCCGTTGCTATCACAAAAAGAACGTGGCCAAATTTGATAAACGGTTTTATGTTTAAACCATTCAAAATCTTTGTGTAGTGTCATTGTTATTTATACCTATTCAGGCTAAAGATAAATATCTATGATATTTACTTCATCTACTTTTAAATACTGCATAAACACAGCTTTATCAATAGTCACTCCCCCCCCACGATATGGATTATCAATTCTTCTAAACTCAGTTAACTCATGATTATTAACAATTAGCTTTTTCGGTGCAAATTCACGTTTTTCAACATGATAGACAAATTGTAAATCATGGTCTTCATAACTGTAGCTAAACTCTAAGCCATCCATATTTTGGCAGATAACCGGATCTAATTCAATTTTAGTTGCATGCAAGCGAATACCCAAACAATTGCTTATTAATTGATTAATGTAAATTCCAGGTCCGCTTGAGTAGATTCGCCATCCGCCACGCACCATTACGCTGGCATCTTTTAATTTGCCCCATTGCTCTTGTGCCTCATAGCGTGTCGCAAAATCAGCATCTGAGCTGCTAAAGTAACAATTGCTCTGGCGTTTAGCAGCATTTTTAACCACATCATCAATCAATATTGGGTTAATTTGAGCTAACGCCTGCCATACCTCATCTGCTTTACCAAGTTTAGCCATAGCTTCAATAAAACGAATATGCGCATGAACATACTGTAAACCAACCTCACGCCCAACATTAGAAGCCAACTCAGCACGTTTAAAAATCAAATTAACACCACCAGCATAAGTCGCTGGTTGATTCATTAAACGCACACCATCACTATAGTATAAATTTTCTTTGATTAAATCATAGTGACGCAAAGCTTGGTCATAAGTAAATAACTCACTAATTATTCCTCGAGTCATCGGTAGTAAGCGGTATTGAATTCCAGTTCGCTCATCGGTAGGATGAAGCAATGGCTCAGCCTGAGTACCTTCATCATCAAATAGTACAAACCCAGCAACGACACCATTTTGAATGACATAATGGTTATAATCGCGATGAATTTGTTTCGCTAGAATACCAAATTCACAACCAAGTTTAAAATCCGCCCCGAGTTTAAGTAATTTTGCGCCCTTGACAAATACCTGATAAGTAAGCTGCACCGTCCAACCACTAACCATTGACTTACGGAGTTGCGAGTTTGCAGGTTGTAAGGTATCATCCCAATCACCATCGCCGTAACATGAAAGGACTGTTCCGCTGATGAAGTTGTCTTTAATATTCTTTAATAATGATTCCAAATGTTTGCGCACTGAGTATTTTTCATCAGTGAAATCGCTACTGGCAAAATTAGTAAATGGTATTTCTTCATCTAAAATTGCATAGTCATTACTACACTCGATATAATCCAAAATAGCTTTTAGCGGCCAGACGATTACATCGCCATGACTTTCATGTTGCTGAAAACGATAAAATTCATCAAACATAAACCATTGCGGCCAACCACCAGTTTGCTGATATTGATGACTAAAGATAGTTAGTAAAATTTTGCGCGTAGTTTGATAATCTCCAGTTGCAAGGAAGAATTCCAATGGCCCCTGACAAACATCACGCGTGCCCCATGCTGCACCGCTGTATTGCTCTAAACCATGCGGAACTAAATAATGAACCATCGCATTGTGAGTGTACCAAAACATTAGATCGTTAAACTTAGTTAATTCAAATTGTGATTCGTGTTGCAAGCTAAATTGTCGCGTCTTTTTAAACCATGCCTGTTCAAATTCGGCAACTGAGGTTTCAAATTGCGCGGGTCCAATTGCTGGTTTATTTGCAAAATCTAATTCACCACCAAGAGTTAAACCAAAATGCGTAAGTAAATTCGTTTCATATACGATATAAGGTAACTCTTTTGCACAATCAACAGAGCTCAGTACTCTAGCATCAGATATCTTTGCAACATCTGAGGAATTGTGAGGAAGAATATAAAATGTTGCCTGTGGATTTTCTGTAACAATCAACTCACTACGATCAGCTTGAATTAGCACCGATTTATTTTCGCCATAACTAATCGAAGGATGCGAATCATCTTCATTAACTCCGGCAACAATATTATGAGTAATTAAAAACTGATGCGCAACTTTTGAGTCAATGGTCAAATTAAGTTGGTGTGACACTGCATCGGTCCAGGTTTTAACTTCAATCAATTCGTCCGCAAATTTATAAATCCACCGTGCAAAATTTACACCTAACTCAAGCGCAGATGGAACACCCAATTGTGCAAAGCAACCATCTGAGTCACGCATAAAAATTCGTTGCCCAGAAAATTTAAATACATTGAGGTGATTACGTGGCACTGATAATAATTTGTTAAACGAGGTATTACCTAGTGTTACTTGTGAGTTAAAAATCCCCGACATATAAACGGTAGAAGATAAACGATGAACCGCAAAATCACTATCTGTGCCAGAAAAAATTACATGTCCGTGTGGGCGTTCAACTTGAAGCTCTTTAGCCTTTAGAACAACATGACGACTTTTGCTGGATTCGGAGCTTCCAGAATAAAAAAACGATAACACCTTACCGTCTTGCTCTTCAACATGTCGTAGATCACTACCAAAAAACTGCGCTAAATCACTAGCATCTAAATCATTTACTTTTAACATTTGAGTAGTGTTTAAGATACTAGATGTTGCTGCAAAATTCTGACTTGGTACAAATTTAGCCACAGACTGAGCAAATTCGCTTGCTTTGGCATAATATTGTAAATCATCCGAGCAGCTAATCTCGGCATGATCAGGCATAAAATAGGCGAAAAAAGTACTTTCTGCTTGCTCTGCTGCAGCTAAAGTAATTTTTTCTTGCTGTAGTCCAGTCAAAACAAATTCATATTGTAAGCAACTTGATGGCAAATTGTGCTGTACTAATGCTTGAGGTGCATTAGTTTCACGATAATGGAGTCCATAGAATTGAAAACCATCAGTTGAATAGTTGGCTACCTTATTTAAGCCACCTTGCAATAGCCATGGAAAACTAGCTGCACCATCAATAGTTTGAGCAACATTTTGCCGAGATGCAACTGCATAGCCAAGAGTAGGATGAGATAAAACAGCATGATCAATATACTGGCAAGTATAAGCTTCATTAGTACGTACAGCGCCAACATCTGCAATCCCAATATCTTGAGCATAAATTAAATCATAGCTAAATTCTGTCTCGCTGACATTGCTAAGCTTAACTTGCCAAATCCAGAGATTAGCATCTTTAGCCAAACTACATGTAAGCTCATACTCTAAGCCGTATGTAATACCATTCCAACGAGCTTGATTTTTATTTGCAGAAAATTCGGCTGCCGAAAATACACCAATTAATGGAATTACGTTTATTTCATCATTAATAAAAACGCGTACGTAAATATTGGCTAGGCTTGCATCAATAAAACTACCTTCATGTAAATTGATCAATATATTCTTGTAGCTAATTGCCGCCATATTGCCATTAGCTAGAAACTTCAGACTTAATCCGAGATTATTATTTAATTCTACTTTATACTCTGCATCAAGGCTATTAAAATTTTTCACTTAAATGTCTCAATTAAAAAATGCTGCACGATATACTCATTGTCTTTAAATCTTGGACTTTGTCGTATTTCAAAAAAGACTCGTTATGTACTTCCAAGTACACCTCCTCGTCTTTTTTATCAATATTTCGCGCCCAAGAATCAAATACTGCGAGTATACATAGTGCAGCAGATAAGATTATTATTTTTGCATAATTTGGGTAACTTGTTTATCTAGATCAGCAATACCTGCATCAATAGTTACTTTACCATAAATAATTTGTTCCACTGTATCACCAAATACTTTGTATAAGCGTGGACCTTGTGGAATATTATAAGGAATATTTACATTATTCAACTGTTGTTTGAATACCGCAACCGTTGGGTCTGACTCGATACCAGTCCAAGCATTTTGCACCGTTGGTAAATTACTGGTTAAATCATAAAATTGTTTCTGTGCTGGCGCTGAAGCTAGATATTCCATTAATTTATAAGCATCAGCTTTATTTTTGGAGTTTTTGAACATTACAAAATTAGCCCCACCAAGAAATGAAGTATTGGTTTTCTCAGTTGGCATAACCGCAACACCCCATTTATCAGCAAAATCCTTACCACCTGCTTTATTAACGAGCGAGATCATCCATGGACCACCCACGAACATGCCTAATTTACCATTAACAAATAGAGGTGCAATATCACCACCTAAATCCATCGGAGCTAAGCCATTTTTAAAGTAACTCGTATAATAGCTAACCGCTTGCTTGAATGCAGAAGTAGCTACCATAGATTTACCATTATCATCGACGATATTAGTTTGATTTTGCCATAAAGTTACCAACATTTCAGTTGGCGTATTGGTATCATTCTTTGGTAAAGTAATCGGTGCTTTTACGCCATTTTTCTTTTCAGCTTCAGCTAATTTAAACATTTCATCCCAAGTTTTAGGGAACTCTTTAAAGCCGGCTTGTTCCATTAAATCTTTACGATAAAACATAATTCGCGTATCCGCATACCACGGAAATCCATATGTTTTACCAGCAAATTGAGTCGTTAACAAAGTACTCGGAATAAAATCGCTAAGTTTGACACTACTGTCTTTAGCCAAATATGGTGTAAGATCTTCAAAAGCATTAAGCTTGACAAATTCAGCCATAAATGACGTTCCCATCATCGAAACATCAGGTGTGCTATCACCTGAAAGCGCAGTTAAAAGTTTTTGATGCACCATTCCCCAAGGAATAGATTGAACTTTAACATGAATAGTTGGGTTTTGCTGTTCAAATCCCGCTACCAATGTATCAAGACTTTTAGCCTCTTCTCCCATAGCCCAGACATTAAGCGTCGTTTCTTGCGCACCAGCAGCAGAAGCAGTTGACGATGCTTCAGAGTTTTTTGACTTATCGCCACAAGCGATTAAGGTGCAGGCAATAATTCCTGGTAATAATAATTTAGTAAATTTCTTCATGGTTACCCCTTTGTAAAAATAAGTTAATTTTAGTTGAATGGTACTGGCTGGTAATGTTGATATAGACCCTGTACCATTTCCCATTTCCCAACGCTCTTAATATAGTCACCCACATAATTAGCAATTGTATTGCCAGTTAATCCAAGCACCAGCATTCCTTGATCTAGTGAGATTAGTGCCGTTCCAGTTTCGCAATTTTGTCCAATCGCATCATAAAAACCATATGGGGTTAAGGTGTTGCTACACTGGTATAATTTATTAAAATATTGCATACTTAAAGCTGGGTTTTCTAATGCCACTAGGCCTGTTGCATGAGGCGTTCCATCAATAAATGCAGGCAATTGGCACCAACCACGCACATAGCACTCATTTAAACTTGGCGCACCAAAGTCACCATGGTAAGTATCGTTGGTAGCACTGGATGCTGAAAGAAAAGCAATAATATTATTTGATTCAATATACTGTTGTTGAGCAGCTATATAATTATTAAATAGTTGATTATAATTAGGTATTAACTGATCTTCGCGGAGTAAAATCCTTGGTAGTAATAACTGGAACATCGTACCATCCCAAGTTAACTCGGCATTAATTGATTCACCGTTATTTAGTATAATATTGTTGGAGTAAATTGGCATCTGGGTAAATGCACCAGACTCTGCGGTATATCCTTGAATCAACATCCATAATGGAGACAAGCGACTTTCGTTTGCCATGCGGTCAATATAATAACCAAGCGGTTTATCCGTGGCTGTATCCCATCCAGCAGCCACACATTGTTGACAATCTGGGTTAGGAAGTTGAGACTTGGTATACGTACCAATCGTAGTCCAGCCTTCTTGTTGATTATTTACAATAGTTAATGCTTGTTTCGCGATTTTACTGCGCAATGGATCGCTACTATACTGATAAGCACCAATTAAAGCAGCTAAAGAAAAATCCAGATTACTATTATCAACATCAGGAATAGTCGAAGTTGCCGGAGCAATATTGCCATTGCTCTCAATGTTATATGGCCAATAGAATAAACCTTTCCAGCTCTTACCTGGCGTATTTTGCAAATCCAGCAACTCTTGTGTAATCACCAACATTTGCGCAACTGCTTGGTCTTTATTAATATAAGGGCTATTGATATTACCCTCAGCGATCAACAGCAAGATATTTAAATACAAACCTGTTTCAGTTGTATTGAATTGACCATTAGTCGAAGTAATTTTATGAGAATTTTTATCCACATAAATAGTGTCATATGGCATAAAGGTCTTGGCATCGACACCTGCACCAGATTGAAAAAAGGTTAAGTTATCCTGCAATACCTGCTCAAGAGTTAATGAGCTTGTTGAAGTGCTAGACGTTCCGCTAGAGCATGCGCTTAAAATAATACCAGCGCACAAAGATGAAATCAATGTTCTTTTTTTCATTATTTAGTCCATTATTATTTAATAATTTAAAGATAATCAAATATGCAACTCAATAGAAAACAAGTCAGACAGTTTTGTCACAAATTAAACAAGAGGTGAAGTTTTAATTTTAAACTTAGAAAAGAGATACATACTACAACAGAGAACCCATTTTACCACTGAGAAGTTTTATAACAAGGTATTTTTGAACAAAAAGACAAGGATTTATAGTACTTTATATAGTGCAGTGCAATATAATTAGA
Source organism: Neisseriales bacterium (assembly GCA_008017145.1). Next base: position 7,067 of record SSGY01000105.1, on the reverse strand, counting down.
AAAAGAATTAACCATATCAATAAAAATGACTTTTATAGTACGCGTTAATTTTTTACAACATAAAATAACAAAAAACCAGCTAATTAATCTTAGCTGGTTTAATTTCATTTAATATCTTGCAAAAATGTCCGATAACCATCACCGTCATAATATGCATAAAGAGTTTGTGCAATAGTTGTTGTTCCAGTACAAACATTACCATTTTTGTCAATTGCAATGAGTCCAACGTAATCACCATCAGCATCGCTTTCAACTATTGAACGATGTACAGCATCACTCAAAGTCATACCATCCTTCACCCGTGTGTGAACTTTACTTGCAACAGCTTTATTAACAATTTCCTCTCCAATCCCGGTACAGGAAATCCCCATCACATTTGAGGCAAAATTACCTGCAACGGTTGGACTATCCCCTACTCGACCAGGAATCTCAAATCCAGCACCACCAGTAGAAGTAATGGCACAAATAACGCCATTATCATCTAATACAACCACTCCGATTGTTCCAGTCAAGCCTTTTTTAAGTTCAAGATATTCATTCCAACGCTTTTCAGTCATCGGATTATATGGCATCATTTGTAACTTTTGATAGGCATGATTAGTTGCATGTTCACCACTAATGATACTATGATGTTGTTGTTGTAGTGCGTGAGCCACTTCTGATGGATAACGTACGTTCTGAATATTAATTACACCTGAAAATTTATTCTTCACACTATCCATATACGATGCCGACATTCTGATCTGCCCATCTTGTTGAACACGAGAACCCGTTCCCGCATTAAAAATCGGGTTATCTTCTAAGAGCTTGGCAGCAAATAAAGCAGTGTCAACAGCATTGTTTGTTCTTTCCAGAAACTCATGTGCTTGCTGAATGATCGGAAGCAAATTTTCATGATACGCTTCAAAAGGTGTAGTGCTGTCTTCGCGAGCACCACACCCGCCATGAATAATGACACGTTTCATTCTTCTACAACCTTACTAATTAGCTGAATTACTTCATGCGTTTTGGTGTTGTAACGATCACCACTCAATAAAGTATGAATCTTAACGCCAACTAAACTAATCGCTTCACCCGGTGAAGTACTTGCCACCGATGAAAATTCAACTTTAGACATATCAACTACGGTTAGCGCCCCACTACCAATAGCTTCAATATTACCTTCCGCATCAATAATTGCAGCAGTATCTTCATCAACGCCAACACCTGTTTTATAAGGGTTATAGGAGAGAGCTGTTAACAAGCGTCCAAGACGATTACGCTGTGAAAAATGTTGATCTATCATAATTTTATTGGTTAGCCCAAGTCCTGGGGCTATCATTACACCACCAACACGCGGAATAAGACCAGAATCACCTGAAACAATCATGTGCTCAGGAATAAATGCAGCTCCAGCTGAAGTTCCTGCAACAGGAACACCTTCTGCATTACGTTTGCGAATCATTTTAGCAATTACTGTACCACCAAGCACTGTAGATAAAAGCAACTGATTTCCACCGGTCATAAAAATACCAGTCGATTCAGTTAATTGTTTTACAAAAATCTCATTATTCGCATCTAACCGACTTGAGATATTATTGTTATATATTTTTTTTACACCTAGACGCTGAAAAATTTCAACGTAACGATCACCCGTATCTTCCAAATTAGAAGCAGTTGGAATAACGGAAATAATGGCATCTTTACCACCACTTAACTGAACAAATCGCTCTAAAACTCTAGGATTAACTTCTTTTTCTTCTCGTCCACCAATAGGTATAATAAAACCACGCGCTGACTTATGCTCCATACTCATTAATAAATTCCTCTAGTTATTGATCCAATCATCAATTTTTCTCTACCTAGGCAACTATCAAAACTAATTTCGTGCCACCCAATTAAATATTTTACATTAAGACGCTATTTTATCAAAGATAGCGCCTTAATGTAGCATTATCAGGCATTCGCTTCGTTATTATATTTCTTTATTGCATTAATAACTTCCGCGGCTTGATCTTGACATAGCATAATATAAAGATGATTATCTTCCATATTAGATAAGACTAACTCTAATGCCTCTATTTCTTGATCTACGGTAGCAACAATGTTTTTAGTATCAAAACCACGCTTCAACAGTCGCTCCTGTAGAAATTGAGCTAATTCGCCAACCTCTGCACCACGAAGATGACTAGTAAACATTTTTACAATTACGTAATCTATTTTATGTTGAACCACACTCTTCGCTATATTGTCCACCATAAACTTACGATCACCAGATAATCCTAACAATACCGTGATTTTAGTAGCAGAATTACCAATGCTTCGCGCGAATTTAAGCATATTATCAACCGACGCTAAGTTATGCCCATAATCAACAAAAATTTTGCTATCTTTAAAGCCTTTAACCTCAAACATATTAAAACGTCCATGGTTATGCTCATCGTTTCTAAACGCTAACAGACCCGCAGTAATTTCCTCATAACTGCGTCCAAGCTCTATACTCAAACAAATCGCAGCCAACACATTTTCAATATTATGTTTCGCTATTCCGTTATAAGTAAGATCGACATCATTTACACCAGCGATAACATGTTTTTCACCGTGACGATAAACAACAAAATTATTATTTTCAACAAAACATGCATAATCATCTGACGTTTTAATAAACTTAATAACTTCATCAGCTGCTAATTTTTGGCTAAAGAAAGCTCGTGCACGTGGCAATCCATCAATAAAGGAATGCGAAATTTCATCATCTAAATTTACCACATTATGTCCACCCGGACGTACCGCATTCTGTACCGTAAATTTGGCACGCGCCAGATCCATTACATCGTCGATACCATTAACGCCTAGATGATCCTCAGAAACGTTCATTACTACCGCACCACCGACATTAGAAGTCGCCAAACCGCGTTTAACAATACCACCACGTGCAACTTCAAGAACAGCAACATCTACATCAGGAGTAGTCATTACACGGCGATTTCCATGAGGTCCAGATAGATCCCCCTCAGAAACGACTTCACCATTGATCATTACCCAATCAGTTGAACAATACCCTACACATTTTCCTGCATTTTGTGAAATAAAACTAGTTAGACGTACAGTCGTAGTCTTACCATTAGTCCCAGTTACCATTACACTAGGTATTTCATAGATTTTATCCCAAGGAACATCATCATAACCAATTTCATCAATATTAGCAATATAAGCACCTTTACCACTACCAATACTAATAATATTCTGATCAAGATAAACATTAAGCGAACGATCCTTAGCTTCATTATAGATATTTCTAAGCGTCATATAACGTTCTTTAGAAATAATATACTCCAAATACTCTAATTCTTCTGCAAAATCTAGTTCCTCTGTCTTATTGTATTTGGCTGCTGCAATATCAAAAGCAACACCTAAAATTTTACAACCAGCGTAAGTTAGATCAAATTCAGTTGGAATTGCCATGATAATCCCACGGCTATATACACGCTTATGAACTGGTACATCATCCCAGCCAAGCTCATCCAATATTTTGCGAAGTACCGCTTCATAATCATTAGCAAACTCTTGCTTGTGCTCATCACGAGTAACTATTTCAGAAATAGCCCCCACACCTGAGAAAAACATATTAGTTCCAGCTAAAATGCGAATTGCAAGTGCGTCTCTTTGAAACATGGTTTTTTCCTTTTACTCAAAACCAATTGAGATGATACTAAATAGAAATTAACGGCACATCAATTTAACAATTGATATGCCGAATAGATATGAAGTTAATAGTCAATAATCAACTAGTCGTTATTTTCTTCTTCAACTTCAATGATTACACCGCGTTTATCGGTACGGATAGTTGCATTATTGATTGCATCAGAAATCAAATCAACTTCCACACGATCCAACAAATGGTCTTCTGCACGGGTATCAACTTCTTTTACGCGCGTATTACCATCAGATTTATATGAAGTAATTTGCTTCCAACAACGGCTAACTTTATCCGCTAACACAACAATAAAGTCACCCTCATGAGCAGTGCTTAAAGCTTTGTTAATAGCATCTTGCTCATCAAGTACCACTTCTACATTAGCAGGATTAGCACCATGTTTAATCAAAAGCTCACGGATCAATTCAGGAACTTCACCATCTTTACGCCCGCGACGGTTATCATCTTGTTTACAAATGAAGTGCGTAAAGTGAGACGGTAACAGTTTAACGCTTTCTTCAATTAATGCGTTGGTACGATCACCAGGGAATGTAACTACGGCTAATTTTTTACCAGACACACTCATCTGATCAACAAATTTGCCAATCATATTAATCGCAGCTGGATTATGACCATAATCTAGCAATACTTTAAATGGATGCTCATCATAGAAATTCATCCGACCTGGAGTTTGATGATAACTATTAACAAATGTACGTAAGCCATTACGTAAATCATCAAGATTCATACCCATACTGTAAGCAATAGCTACTGCAAACATAGCATTTTGGACGTTATGGATTGCTTTACCTTCCATTGTTGCAGGAATTAAATGTGTCCATAATACCGGAACATGCACACCATTATCAAAAATTGTGATCATGTCGCCATTAACACCTTTTTCAATAATAACCGCTTTACCACCTAAACGAATATGTTCACGCACTAAATTGTGCTGAGGATTCATTGTTACGTAGAAAATATTTTCTGCTTCAGTAGTTGATGCCATTTTTAAGCACTCAATATCATCAGCATTCAATACAGCAGTGTCGCGCGCAGCATCAGTAATAATACGTTTAACTTTAGCCAAATCTGCTAATCCATTACCTTCGCTAATATCAATGTGATCGGCAGTAACATTCAAACATGCACCAACATTACAGAATTCATAGCCTAAACCGCTACGTAATAATCCGCCACGTGCAGTTTCTAATACTGCGATCTCTGTATTAGGATCTTGTAATACCATATGCGCTGAAACAGGACCAGTAGTATCACCCTTCACAGTTAATTTACCATTTATGTAAATACCATCCGTAGTAGTCAAACCTACTACTTTTCCTGCTTGTTTCCATAAATGAGCAACCATGCGTGAAGTTGTTGTTTTACCATTTGTACCAGTAATTGCAACAGTTGGAATGCGTGCTTTTTCTGGCTCAGGGAATAACATATCAATAACTGCACCAGCAACATCACGCGACTTACCTTCAGTTGGATGAGTATGCATACGGAAACCAGGTGCCGCATTTACTTCACATATTCCACCACCGATATCGTGATATGACTGACTGATATCTTTAATCAAGAAATCAACACCGCCAACATCTAAACCAATCGCTTTAATTGCACGTTCAGCCATTTCTTTATTATCTGGATGGACTTGATCAGTTAAATCAATCGCAGTTCCACCAGTTGATAAATTAGCAGTATCGCGTAAATAACACACTTCACCATCTTTTAAGATTGTCTCAGCTGTATAACCTTTTTTCTCAAGGATTTGATTAGCTGCGTAATCCAATTCTAAACGAGTTAATACTTTTTCATGACCAACGCCACGTCGTGGATCTTGGTTAACAATTTCTACCAATTCAGCTACAGTTTTTTTACCATCACCAACTACATGACCTGGTACACGTTTTGCCACTGCGATTAATTTACCATTAACCACTAGCATACGATGATCTTCACCCTCAAGGAATGATTCAACAATCACGCTACGTGAAACTTCTTTTGCAACATGGAATGCTTCAACAACCGCTTCCTCAGTAGTTAAGTTAATTGAAATCCCACGCCCATGATTACCATCTAATGGTTTTACTACTACAGGTCCACCAATTGAATGAAAGGCTTTAGCAGCTTCACGTTCTGAACCAATAATTCTTTGTTGTGGAACAGGTAAGCCAAGACTATCCAGTAAATTAGCAGTAGCACTCTTATTGCTTGCCAATTCAACAGAAATAAAACGAGTTTCACTAGTAATTGTTGCTTGAATGCGTTTTTGGTATTTACCATAGCCAAGTTGAATTAAAGATGCTTCGTTTAAACGTAGATATGGAATATTTCGTTCAATTGCAGCATCAACAATCGATTGTGTACTTGGACCAAAGTTCATTTTTTGAGCAAAGCGAATGAAGCGAACTTTTTCATAAGCAAAATCAAAATCTTCGGGAACTTTATGTTCAACCTGAGCTTTAACTTCATCTGGCATAATTGATACTAACAAATCACGTGCTAGCTCACTTGCTCGTAAACCAACATCACGTTGTTTGTATTCAAAAACTAAATTGTATTGTCCTTCTTTACCGTTGCCGCGAGTACGTCCAAAACTAACTGGAACACCAGCCAGCATTTGAATTTCTAGAGTAACATGCTCCCAGATATGCCCAATCCAAGTACCTTCATCTTCTTTTAAACGGCGTACAAATCCACCCTCTTCACCATGCGAACAATGATGCTCGTGCAGCGATGGAATCGCCGCCAGAAGCTTTTCAATAAAATTTTGCCCCAAACGCACTGAAGGCCACTGCTCTAACACCCCAACATCGATAACATGACGAATTACTGGAAAACCAGCATATATATTAGGACCAACATAAACATTCGTAGCTAAAATCTTCATTTGCTTCTCACTTATACAAAAAAATTAAAACCAGCTACTATTTTATAATAAATCACTGATTAACTGAGTAGATTTTTATATAAATATTATCTTCTGTATTAAACAAATAAATATTACTTTGCTATTCGCCAATAATAAGCGCATTACTACAGTACCTTAGCTCATGACAAGATTTGAGACAATGAATCAATTTACTACACTAAAATAGCACAAAATATCTACAAGGTAACAAAATATTCATTAAGTTTTATAAAAGCAGCAAATTAAGGCGTAAATAACTTTTGAAAAACACGATAAAAAAAAGTAAAATAGCAGACCGAGGTGGTTTCAATTTTTTAGAAAAGATTCAGGCAGAATAAATAATGTTTTAATCTTGAAAGTTGAATGAATTTAGAAAATAAAAATGGCACTGAATTTAACTCAGTGCCATCTTTGTAATTAGCATAAAGCTTATCGACTTACCAGCCGCGACGATCACCACCACCGTTATTG